>CAZJAG010000078.1:3097-11020 GCA_964543735.1 uncultured Porphyrobacter sp.
TCGGAGTCAATTGAGGGAAGAGCTGCGCGCGCCAGTGCGCAGCTCTCGTTTCAATTTGACCGCGGCGACACCTGCAATTGCCAATGCGCGACTTTTACTTTGCACCTTCGTCGGCAGCGATATCTCCAATTGCGAGCTAAATCTGGTGCTGGGCGATTGCCAAAGCGCTCAACTTTCCTACAACATAGGCAAAAATGCATAAGAGATCGCAGGATGGATGAGGCTACACCAATAGAACCGGGCGGAGAGCCGCAGCTGGAATTTCCCGTTGTGGGCGTTGGCGCGTCAGCTGGCGGGCTGGAAGCGGTCACCACCATGTTCCAGAATATCGAGAGCGGTACTGGCATGGCTTATGTCCTCGTTATGCATCTCGATCCTGATCATGAGAGTATGATGGCCGAACTGCTGTCGAGCAAGACTGGCATCAATGTGCGCCAGATTGCTGACAATGACCACGTCGAGGTCGATTGCCTGCATGTCATCCCGCCCGGTTCAAGCCTGCGCTTGGAAGGCGGCAAATTCCGGCTTGAGCAATTTAGCGAGCCGCGCGGCCTGCGCCGCCCGATTGACAGCTTCTTTATCTCACTCGCTCAGGCGCAAGGGGACAAATCGGCTTGCGTAGTGCTGTCGGGCACGGGTGCGGATGGCACGGCGGGCATGCGGATTGTCAAGGAGTTTGGCGGCATCTGCGTTGTCCAGACGCCAGAGGAGGCGCGCTATGACGGGATGCCGTTCTCCGCTTTGTCGACCAAGCTGGTGGATTTCGCGCTTCCCGCAGATGACATTGTCCCGCGCATCAAGGCCTTCTTTGACGGCGCATTTGAACCGCGTTTCCCGGAAGATGATCTGGAAGCGCAGCGGATGTTGCTGGATATTTGCATGATCCTGAAACGCTCGGTGGGGATCGACTTTAGCGGCTATAAGCGCTCCACCCTGTTTCGGCGTTTGAACCGCCGCCTGCAGGTGCTCGAATTTAAGGATATCGACAAATACGCCAGCCATCTGGCTGAGGACGAGAGGGAGCAGCACGCGCTGACGCAGGATTTCCTGATCAACGTCACCTCGTTCTTCCGCGATCACGAAAGCTTTGAAATGCTGCGCAAGTCGGTGATCGTGCCCTTGGTGCGCGAATGCAGTTCGCGCGATGAGATCCGTTTATGGGTACCTGGTTGCTCAAGCGGTCAAGAGGCCTATTCGCTGGCGATGTTGATCGAAGCAACCTGCGAACAATTTCAGGTCAGGCCGTTGGTGCAGATATTCGCAACTGATGTTGACGAGGTGATGATCGATCAGGCGCGCCGGGCGGTCTATCCCTTGTCCACTTACTCCGAATTGCCAAGCAAATACCGCGATGCTTACACCATCGCTCTGGACGAGAAGTTCGAGATTGTTTCGCGGATCCGTGAAATGGTGCGTTTCTCTGTCCATAACATCCTCCAAGACCCGCCGTTTTCCAAGATCGATCTGATTTCATGCCGCAACTTGCTGATCTATCTGGGCGAAGATTTGCAGAATGACATCTTTCCGTTGATGCATTTCAGCCTGCGGCCCGAGGGGCATTTGTTCCTCGGCACATCAGAAAATGTGACGCGGCGGCGTGATTTGTTTGCAGCCCTTGATGAGCGCGCACGAATATTCCAGCGGCAGGAAACCGGCAGGCGCACGCATATCAATCTGCCGCTAGGTTCGGGGCCACGCACGACAGGCGTGCTGCGCGGATCTAGCAAGATGGCAAGGGAGCGCGATTTTCCTCCGCATCGCAGCTTTGGCGCGACCAATGCAGCCATTTACGAGGCTTATGCGCCGCCCTTTATCAGGGTCGCGGCAGACGGACGGATTGTCGACAGCTCAGGAGATGTCAGCCTGTTCTTGATGTCCAAGCCTGGCGAAGAGCGAAGTCTGGATGCACTCGCACGCGAAGGCGTCCGCGATATCGCGATGCCGATGATTGATGAGGCGCTTAAGCTGGGGCAACGCCGCGCTAACAAGGATGTCGAAGTGTCCTCGCCCTTTGGTTTGCAAAAGGCTGACCTGATTGCCCACCCTCTCAAAGACAGCACGGTTGCGCTGATTTTTCTTGTGAAAGAGCGGCTCAAGCCGGTGGTTGACGAGTATGAGGTCAGCCCCGTTACCCGCGACCGACAAGTTGCCGATTTGCAGGACGATCTGAAGGGCGCGCGCCTGCTCCTCAAGAGCAAGGTTGAGGAGATCGAAACCGCGAATGAAGAGCTCAAAAGCTCGAACGAAGAAATGATGTCGATGAACGAGGAGCTTCAATCGGCAAATGAGGAGCTGACGACTGCCAATGAGGAGCTGAAAAACAAGATTGACGAATTGACGCTGGCCAATGCTGATCTCGACAATTTCATGCAGTCTTCAGACCTGGCTATGCTGGTCCTCGACCGGGCGATGCGGATCCGCCATGTGACCGATGCCGCGCGCGATGTTCTTCCGCTGCTGCGCTCGGATACGGGACGCTCTTTGAGCGAGTTCAACATTTCCTTTGGCAAGATCGATATCGGCAAGGAAATTCACGCGGTCATAGAAAGCGGGGAATCTTTCTCGGCCACGACCCTTCCCAATGATGAGGGGAAGACCTTCTTCCTTCGCATCACCCCCTTCTTCTTTGCGGACGGATCGGTTGAGGGGGCGACAATCACGCTCCTCGATATCACCAACGAAACGCAGCTGAGGCAGAACCTCACCGCAGAATCCGAAAAGCTCAAGCTGGTGATGGAAGCGGCGCAAGTTGGCTTTTGGGATACCGATCTTGAAACAGGCAAATCGACGATCGATCCGATTGCGTCGAAGCTTGCGGGTCTATCCGATACCGGAGAGATTGCGCGCGATGCGATCTCAACCCATGTGCTGCCCGAAGACGAGGAAAAGCATATCCATTTGCGCAATGCGGCGCTTGCCAAGGGTGAGGGCTACATGCACACGGTGCGAATGGCTGTGCCGGGCGAGGACATGCGCTGGGTGCGCGTCCATGCGCAACCTTACGTGGGGGCAGACGGTAAAAAGCGGGTTTCTGGCCTCGGCATTGATGTCACCGAGACGATGAAACTGCAGCAGGATCTGGCGGAAGAATCGCACAAGTTGCGGCTGGCGCTCAGCACGGGGCGGATGGGTGTGGCAGAGATGGACGTCGATTCCCGCGAGACAACTGCAGATGCGACGCTCGCTGAGCAACTTGATCTGGGCGCAGCTGGCGTCTTTTCGCCTGAAGGTTTGACTGCGCATATTTTCGATGAGGACGTATCGCTCATAAATGACAACCTCTCCAAGGCGATTGATGATGCGGAAGAATATGAGTTCGATTTTCGCGTCAATCCCGAAGAAGGCGACATGCGTTGGATCCGTTCGCGCGGTTTCCTTTATGTCGGCGAGGATGGCCGCAAGAAGGTTGTCGCCCCGACTGTCGATATCACTGCGTCAAAGTTGCAGGATATGCTGCTCGATGAAATGAGCCACCGGATCAAAAATCTGTTCGCGGTGGTCAGCGGGCTGGTTCAGGCGGTTCCCAAAACCCATCCAGAGACTGAGCAGATGGCGAAGGATTTGCTCGAACGATTGGTCTCGCTTGGCAAGGTCTATGATCTTGCGCGCAAAGAGCCTTCCTCGCCTCAGGTGGATCTGGGTGAGCTGTTTAACTCGGTGCTTCGGCCGCATGTCTCCACCCAGAAGCTGACGATCAAAGGGCCGCCAACGCAATTGCGGCAGGACATGCTCAACACCTTTACTCTGATCGTGCATGAACTGGCCACCAATGCAGCGAAATATGGCTGTCTCAGCCTGCCTGATGGCAAGCTGGATATCAGCTGGACATTGGATGATGCCGGAGTGGCCTCGATCCGCTGGAACGAGACTGCAAAGGGGCTAAAGGCAGCTGAGGAACATGAGGGTTTTGGAACTTTGCTGATCCAGTCGAGTGTCAGGCAATCGCAAGGCAAGTTTGAAAGAAAGATCGGCAAGACCGGGGCGAAGATAAAGCTCTCGCTGGGTTTGGCGCCTGCAAAGGAGCCGCAAGATGGCTGAGCGCGCTGAGCTGGCAATGAAAGATGCTGTGATTTTGATTGTCGAAGACGAGATGATCGTGGGCATGGCGCTCGAAGATGTGTTCGCGAAAGCGGGCGCGCAGCGGATCGATATCGCGCCCTCTCTGGCTGCGGCTGATATTTTGCTGGCCGAAAAGTCCTTTGATGCGGCCATTGTCGATTTACGTTTGCCTGATGGCGAGTCTCTGGATTTGAGCAAGGCATTGGTCGGGCAAGGGGTGCCGGTGGTGATCTATTCCGGCCATGCGGATGCGGAATATTGCGGTCAGGTCCCTCAAGCGCAATTCTGCACCAAGCCTTCTACGCCCGATGAAATTCTCAGGTCGGTCGCGCAAGCCCGAAGCAATCTTGAGCCGTCCCAGCGCCGCGCCGTGTCCTAAGCAGGTCCAGTTCTATTGTTTGACCTAAGGAGCTTCAGCCAGCCCCTTTGCTATGCTGCGTCATCATGGATTTGTTCGACAAGCCACTGCGTTTTCCCTAGCCCTTTTTCCGCGTTCGCAAGAGCGGTGTAACCGCACGGCTCGCAAGCGCGAATGGTGGGGCAAGGAGGCTCAACGCACAATGAAGAAGATTGCCATTCTTGCTGCGCTTGCTGCGCTGGTTTTCAGCTATTTCTATTTCGATCTGGGAACCTATCTCACGCTAGACGGGATCAAGCAGGTCACTGGCGATATCGAGGCGTTCTATCAGGACAACACGCTGGCTGTGATCGCGGGCTTTTTCGCCGTTTATGTCGCGGTGACTGCCGCCTCGCTGCCGGGCGCTGCGATTATGACCCTGGCTGCGGGCGCATTGTTCGGACTGGTGCTGGGCACGGTAATTGTGTCTTTTGCCTCGACCCTTGGTGCAACGCTGGCCTTCCTTTCCTCGCGTTATGTGCTGAGGGATACGATTGAGGCGCGCTTTGGCGAGCGGCTCAAATCGGTGAATGACGGTTTGGAACGGGATGGGGCCTTCTATCTCTTCACGCTGCGAATGATCCCCGCGATCCCGTTTTTCGTCGTGAACCTTGTGATGGGGCTGACGCGGATCAAGACCTGGACATATATCTGGGTCAGCCAGATCGGGATGCTGCTGGGCACGATTGTCTATGTGAATGCAGGCACACAGTTGGCGCAGTTGGATAGTCTGTCTGGCATTCTTTCACCCGGCGTCATCGGCTCCTTCATCCTGCTCGGTATTGCGCCGTGGATTGCAAAGTTGATCATTGGCTGGTTGCAACGCCGCAAAGTCTATGCAGGTTTCGACAAGCCCAAATCGTTTGATCGCAATATGGTGGTGATCGGCGCAGGCTCGGCAGGGCTTGTCTCCGCTCTCATCGCATCGACCGTCAAGGCCAAGGTGACGCTGGTTGAAGCGCACAAGATGGGCGGCGATTGCCTCAACACCGGATGCGTGCCCAGCAAAGCGCTGATCAAGAGTGCGAAAGTGGCCGAGCAAATGCGCCATGCTGACAAATATGGCTTGGAAGCGCATGAACCCAAGGTTCCCTTCAAGGACACTATCGCCCGCGTCATGGGTGCGGTCAAAACGATCGAACCGCATGACAGTGTCGAGCGTTACACCGGCCTCGGCGTGGATGTGGTCGAAGGCTATGCGAAGGTGATCGATCCGTGGACGGTCGAGATTGTGAGGAATGATCGGCCAAAGAATCAAACACCGCAACGCCTCACCACGCGATCGATTGTGATCGCGGCAGGCGCAGCGCCCTTTGTCCCACCCATCGAAGGTTTAGCGGATAGCGGCTACCTTACCTCAGACACGATGTGGGATGCCTTCGCGCAAATGGACACAGCGCCAAAGCGCGTTGCCGTGCTGGGCGGCGGGCCGATTGGCTGCGAGCTTTCGCAAGCGCTTGCCCGCCTTGGCTCGAAAGTCACCCAGATCGAGATGGCAGATAGCGTGCTGGGGCGCGAGGATGAGGCTGTCTCTGCTTTAGCCAAGACCGCTTTGGAAGAATCAGGCGTCAAAGTGCTGACCGGCCACCGCGCCACCAAAATCACGCCCAAGACTGTTTTGACAAAGCACGCGGACGGACAGACCAAAGTGCCTTATGATGCGTTGATCGTCGCGGTCGGGCGTGCGGCGCGGCTCAAGGGATATGGGCTGGAAGATATCGGGATTGACACGGAAAGAACCGTTGTGACGGACGAATTCCTCGCGACCAAATTTCCCAACATCTATGCCGCTGGTGATGTGGCGGGCCCTTACCAGTTCACCCACACCGCGAGCCATCAGGCGTGGTTTGCCTCCGTCAACGCTCTGTTCGGCCAGTTCAAGCGCTTTAAGGCGGATTACTCGGTGATCCCTGCGGTCACTTTCCTCGATCCGGAAATTGCCCGCGTTGGTCTGAACGAGCGCGAGGCGAGCGAGCAGGGCGTCGCTTATGAAGTGACCGAATACGGGATTGACGATCTCGACCGCGCAATTGCTGAAGGCGAGGCCAAGGGCTTTGTCAAAGTGCTGACCAAACCGGGCAAGGACACCATCCTTGGCGTGACGATTGTCGGACTGAATGCGGGCGAATTGCTGGCGGAATATGTGCTGGCGATGAAGCACAAGCTGGGCCTTAATAAGATCCTCGGCACGATCCATTCTTATCCAACCATGGCCGAGGCGAACAAATTTGCCGCTGGCGAATGGAAGAAGGCGAGGAAGCCTGAAAAGATGTTAGCATTCGTCGAGAAATATCATGATTGGCGTAGAGGATAAGGCGCGGTTAGGTAACGCCGCACTGCTCATAAAGGGGGAAATACACATGCTCAAATCAATTTCATTGCTGATCCTGCGCGTTGGAACAGGCGCGCTGCTGGTGGTATGGGGCCTTGTGCGCGTGGTTGGCGGCATGGGAACTGGATTGGCGGACAAATACTATGCTGGCGTCGGCTCGAACGAGATGTTTCAAATAGTGTTCGGTTGGGGCGAGGTGGCCTTAGGTGTGCTGGTGCTGCTCGGCCTCTTGCGCAAGTTTACCTTGCCCTTGTCTGCGCTGATCCTGGTCGGCGGCGCGCTCCCGATATGGCGGCATTTCCTCGATCCGTTCGGGCGCTATCTTTTCGCCAGTCCCGAAGATGCGAATATCCTCTTCTTCCCCTCGATCACGGTCGCAGGCGCGGCGCTCGCGCTGATCGCGTTTAGAGAGTTTGACCGCTTTGCGCTCGACAATGTCATCGGGAAAAAGGATAGCTAGGCGCGCCGGATAAGGAGCGCGCTGACCAGTGGAATTGTTCGACCAGCTAAGGCCCTTGCTCGGGCTGCTCGTCCTCACAGGGCTGGCCTGGGCACTGTCCGAAAACCGAGCTGCGCGACCAAGTTGGCGCTGGATTGGCGGAGCTTTGCTGCTGCAAGGCGCATTGGCGCTCACAATCGTGCGCGTGCCATTCGTGTGGTCGCTGATGGAGTTTGCCAACCAAGGCGTTGCCGCGATTGAGCGCGCGACACTGGCGGGTAGCTCTTACATGTTCGGTTATCTGGGCGGGGGCGAGCTGCCCTTTGCCGTGAAAGAGGGGGCGGATGCGCCCCTCATCATCGCGTTCCAGATATTGCCTTTGGTGATCGTCTTTTCCGCGCTCGCCGCATTGCTATGGCATTGGGGTGTTTTGCGCTGGCTGGTGAACGGCCTGTCCTTCCTCCTTCGCAAAAGCTTGGGCGTAAGCGGCGTTGTCGGTCTCTCAGGCGGAGCGAATATGTTTCTGGGCGTGGTTGAAAGCCCGCTGGTCGTGCGCGCTTACTTTACCAAGATGAGCCGGGCAGAATTGTTCCAAGTCATGGTTCTGGCGATGGCGACGATCAGCGGCGCCATCCTGATCCTTTACGCCACGACGCTTTCGAAAACCGTTCCGCAAGCGGTGGGTCATATGATCGC
>CAZJAG010000079.1:0-10874 GCA_964543735.1 uncultured Porphyrobacter sp.
TGGTGGGCGCGGCAAGGATTGAACTTGCGACCCCACCCGTGTGAAGGGTGTGCTCTACCACTGAGCTACGCGCCCGCTGCGTTTCCTCAAAAAGGTTCGGCAAGCAGGCGCGCGGCTTAGCCACAAGCACCTGCCAATGGCAAGCCCATTAGCGTGCCAGAATTGTCGCCAGCGCCTGCCACCAGCTCGGGTCTGAGTTGGGCGATGCGCTTGCGCTCTTTACGCGCGGCGTGCTGGGGCATTCGAGGCAATAGGCCTGAACCCCGCGCACATTGCTGAGCCTTTCAAGATCAGCGCCCAGCCTTGCTTTAAGCTCAGCCTCGCGCCGGGCGATAAAGGCAAACATATCGCCTTGCACCGGCGTGCGCGCCTCCTCGCCAGACAAGAGCGCGCCCAGCAAGGACTGGTTGCCGCCATCATCGGCGCCGAGCCGCAGTGGATGCCAATCGCCTTCCTCAAGTCCAGCCTCTTTTGCTGCCCATTCGAGCGCCGTGTCGAGGCCGCCAAACTGGTCAACTAGGCCCAGCTGACGCGCGGTGCCGCCGTCCCAGACGCGGCCTTGGCCAATCTCGTCAACCTTGTCGCGGGTGAGGCCGCGCGCTTCGGCTACGATCCCGATAAAGTCGGAATAGGTGTCCTCGACGCCCGATTGCAGGATCGCATCCACTTCGGGTGTGAAGCCCGCGACGAGATCGGGTTGGCCCGACAAGGGCGTGGTGCGATAGCCATCGGTTCCAACGCCCCATTCAGCCGCTGCGCGTTCGAAGGTTGGCACTACGGCGAACACGCCGATCGAGCCGGTAATCGTCTCAGGCTCGGCAAAGATACGGTCGCCAGCGGTTGCCACCCAATAGCCGCCGCTTGCCGCGACATTGCCGAAAGAGATCGCAACCGGAATATCCTTCGCCTTGTGGCGCAGGATGGCATTGCGGATGAGTTCGGAAGCCATCACCGATCCGCCCGGGCTATCGACCCGCACGACCAGCGCAGCAAGATCCTCTTCCAAAGCTTCATCCAGCAATTCGGAAATTCTATCGCCGCCGGCAATTCCGGGGCCCGAATAGCCATCGACCAGCTCGCCTTCGACTGTGACAATGCCAATGGCTTCACCCGGGGTGTCTGGCGGATTGTCAGCCACCCATGCGTCCAGCTCGGTCGCAGCAAAGCTGCCGGGCATATCGCTCCAGTCATCCTCGCCTGCAATCTCGGCAACGCGCTCGCCAAATTCCACCCGCGTTCCCAGCTTGTCGACCAGACCTGCGTCGAGCGCAGCCTTTGCCAGATCGCCTTGCGATGCCTCGACCCAATTGACGGTATCTTCAACCACGCGGTCAAGCTGCATCTTCGGGCGCGCCGTCTTCACGCGCGCTTTCCACTCTTCCCAGATCGAGCCATAGAGTGCGGCGTAATTCTCGCGCGCTTCAGGCGACATGTCGGAGCGTGTGAAGGGTTCGACTGCTGATTTGTAAGTTCCCACGCGATAGACGCGGGTGTTCACGTTGAGCCGTTCGATCAGGCCTGCGTAATACATCCGCTCACCGCCCGGCCCTGCGATTACAGCACCGCCCAGCGGATCGAGCCAGACCTCGCTCGCATGCGCGGCCAGCATCATCGCATCATCGCCATAGCCCAGCGAATAGACGAGAACGGGCTTTTCCGCCGCACGCACTTTTGCAACCGCTGCGCTGATTTCCTGCATATGCACTTGCCCGCCGCCCATAAAACCGGAGAGGTCAAAGACCACCGCCTCGATCCGGTCATCGCTGGCTGCAGTTTCCAGCGCATGCACCATCTCGCTCACTGGATATTCGGCGAGCGGGGCCTGCTGGCTCATCAATACCTCGAGCGGATCAACCGGCGAGCGTTCTTCGACAATAAAGCCGTCCAGCGAAAGGAAGAGCGCTCCGTCGCGCACATCGCCTGCATTGGGCCGCGCGGACAAAACAGAGAACAAGACGATGAAAAACAGCAGCAGAAAAATCAGCGCCAGCCCATCCTTGATGCCAACCAGCAACCGCCAAATCTTGCCTGCAAAAGCCATGCTTGTCTCTTCCTTACGTCCTGATGCTTCCCAGATAGGCACATTTGTCCTCACTTCCAATGGCTTTGGCATGAGCGAAGGGGTTGAGCGTTGCACCGCGCTCGACTAAGGGCACTGCTTTAATGACATCGAACGAGCAACCGAGCGGCAGCAGCATACATGCTGGGCGCTATCCGGAAGGGCGGCTGGCCTTTCCGCATCGCGATCTTTTGGGCATCTCGCAGCTTGAGCGGCACGAGATCCTCTATCTGCTCGACAGCGCGGAAGAGTGGGTTGCGCTCAACCGCGGGGCGGCCAAGCATTCGGACATGCTGGGCGGGCTGACGGTGATCAATGCCTTCTTTGAAAACTCCACCCGCACGCTGTTGAGTTTCGAGATTGCCGGCAAGAGGCTGGGCGCAGATGTCGTCAATATGCATGCTGCGCAAAGCTCTGTGAAAAAGGGCGAGACGCTGATCGATACGGCGATCACCTTAAACGCGATGCGCGCCGATGCGATTGTCATCCGGCACGGATCAAGCGGTGCGGTCGATCTGATTGCGCGGCAAGTGGATTGTCCGGTTCTGAACGCGGGCGATGGTCAGCACGAACATCCAACGCAAGGCTTGCTCGATGCGCTGGCGCTGCGCCATGCCTTGCGTGCACGCGGTGAAAGCGGGGAGGATTTTACTGGCCTCACTGTCACGATCTGCGGTGATATTCTGCATAGCCGCGTTGCCCGCTCGAACATCTTGTGCCTGCAGGCTTTGGGCGCGAGCGTCCGGCTTTGCGCGCCGCCTGCGCTGATGCCGCAAGGGGTGGAGGCGATGGGTGCCGAGCCGTTTCACGATTTTGACGCAGCGCTCAAAGGGGCGGATGTGGTGATGATGCTGCGGTTGCAGACCGAGCGGATGCAGGGGCAGTTTATTCCGTCCGAACGCGAATATCATCACCTCTACGGCCTCACCCATGCGCGGCTGGAAGGCGCTGCGAAAGATGCCTTGGTTATGCATCCCGGCCCGATGAACCGCGGGGTCGAGATCGACAGCGATGTGGCCGATATGCTCGACCGTTCGATCATCACGCGCCAAGTTGAGATGGGCGTGGCGATCCGGATGGCGTGCCTCGATATTCTCACGCGGTCTGCTCGCGGTGTTGAGGGCTGGGCCACAGGAGACGCGGCATGATCAGCGCGCCTCTCACGATTACGGGCGGGCAGCTGATAACGCCCCAAGGTCTCGCCAAAGGCGGATTGCGCGCAGAAGGCGGCGTGATCACGGCCATTGGCGAAGTGACTGCGCAAAAGGGCGATCATGCGCTCGATGCAAAGGGGCAGCTGATAGCACCTGGACTGGTTGATCTGGGCGTGTTCGCGATTGACAAGCCCGCCTTTCATTGGGGCGGAATTACGCGCGCGGCGCTGATGCCGGATCAGTCGCCTCCGCTCGATTATCCCAGCCGCGTCAACTTTATCGCCAAGAGCGGCAAGCCCGATCTGTGGGTGCACCCTTTGGCAGCTGCGACCAAGGCTCTGGGCGGCGAGCAGCTTTCCGAGATTGGCTTGATGAAGGCAGCGGGCGCACGCGGAGTTGCAACCGGACGGCGCTGGATCGCAGACTCAGGCGTGATGCTGCGGCTGATGCAATATGCCGCGATGCAAGGTCTGGTGGTGGTGAGCCATTGTGAGGATGGCGGCCTTACTGCTGATGCGGTTGCGACAGCTGGCGAAATGGCAACGCGGCAGGGCTTGCCCAGCGCGCCGTCAGAGGCTGAAGCACTGGCAGTCGCCCGCGATATTGCATTGGCGGAAATGTCGGGCGCGCGGCTGCATTTGCGGCAAGTAACCACCGCCGCAGCGCTTGATCTGGTGCGGGCAGCGAAGAAGCGCGGTGTGGCCGTGACAGCAGGTGTGACGCCTGCACATTTCATGCTGTCTGACCTTGCAACGGGCGATTTTCGCACCTTTGCGCGGCTTTCCCCGCCCTTGCGCAGCGAAGAAGATCGCAAGGCTGTGATCGAGGCAATTGGAGAGGGCGTGATCGATGTGATCGCATCGGGCCATGATCCGCGCGGGCCAGAGGACAAGCGCTTGCCCTTTGCCGATGCGGCAGAGGGGATGGCGGGAGCGGAAACGCTGCTTTCCATGGCGCTGACCTTGGTGCGCGATGAGGTGATCGACATGGCGCGGCTGTTTGATTTGCTGGCGCTCAATCCGGCACAGCTGCTCGGCGTTGAGGCGGGCGTGCTGGAGGTAGGCAAAGAAGCCGACATCGCCATCATCGATCCTGAGAAACCGTGGATCATCGACAGTCTGAAATTGCATGCCAGCGCAGGCAATACGCCCTTCGATGGTCAGCCTGCGCAATGCCGCGTCACCGCCTTGTTCAAAGGCGGCGCGCCGATTAGCTAACGCCTAGCTTAAAAGAAAACCCCGGAAACCGAAACCGGCTCCCGGGGCTCAATAGTCTTATGAGAAACGTTTATTGTTGTTTTCGTTGTCTTTTTTTAGCGGGCAGCGATGCGAATGCCGCGATCGACTGCGCCGGGCAATTTGTGCGAGGCTGCGTAAGAGAAACACGCCTGACCTTTGCCTTTAAGCGCGCGGCAGGCTGATTGTGCGCTGCGCTCGCCGAAACCGGTAGCCGCTACGCGCCAATAGGTTTTGCCTTTTACGCGTGCCTCGGTGATGACCATATCGCGGCCAGAAAGCTGGCGGTGCTTTTTCTGCAGTTTGCGCGATGCTTCACGCGCCACTGCACGATTTTCAAAGCTGCCCAATTGCACCAGATGCGTGCTCTTTTCAGGAGCGCGTGCAACCGCTGGAGCGGCGCGTTTTGGCGGCTTGGCAGCGACTACGGGCGCCTTCTTCGGAGCTTTGCGAACGACGCGCGGAGCCGATGCTGGTTTGGGCGCAGCTTTAGGCGCTTGGCGATAGCCGGATGGAAGCTGTTGCACTTGCGGGTTCGATGTATAGCGCGACTGACGAACAGGGCGCGGCGCGGCAGCAGCAGCTACCCGCGGAGCAGGCTTGCGTGCCTGACCCACCGTGGGTTTCTGCTCAACCGGTGAACCGAAATCCATCGCGATCTTGGGATTAGTGCGCTTCACAGCAGCTTCGGCAGCAGCCGCAGGAACGCGGACTGGCGCCTTGGGACGGGCTACTGGCGCTGGCGCAACTGCGATCTTCGGAGTGATCCTTGGAGCGATCTTGGGCGCGCGGGTCGAGGTTGCAGCAGCTGCTGCAATTGCGGGCAGTTCACCGTTCATATCGACCTTTGAAGGAGCCGGAGCTGCAGCAACCTTTACAGGCGCGGCAGTGATGTTCGACAGCGCCAATTGTGCAGGCAAGCCATTGTCTTTTGCAGGCTTCACCCGCAGCAGGTTTGCAACGCGGGTCTGATATGCCTCAGGACGCACAGTCGCGGCCCATTCGGCAATCCGGTCATTGATCTGGTCGGCAGGCACATCTTCGGCGGCCATCAGGCGAGCCGAGCGCCAATTGCCCTGCAGGGCATAGGCATAGGCAAGGTTCTGGCGAACTTTTGCGGTGGAATTGCCTTCGCGCAAAGTGTTGCCGAGCACTTGAACGCCGCTTGCCGGATCACCCGCGAGGGCAAAGGCAAGGCCAAGGTCCGCCGGATCCATGCCATTGCGCCACTTCTTGAGCGCTTCCAAGGCCTTCTTGTTGTTGCCAATCGCGGTCTCTGCCAGTGAATAGCTCAAGACTGTGCGCGGCGCGGTATCGCCCAGCGAAATCGCATCACCGAACGCGGTTGCAGCCGATTGGAAGCGGCCAGCTTTGAGATAGGCGGAACCCAGCTTTGAACGCAGCGAAGCGTTTTTCGGGTCAGCCTGCACGCCGGCTTCTGCCAGATTGACAGCATCGGGCGAGGGAGCTTGGACAGCGCGCTCTTGCGGCGCAGCAGCTGAGGCTGACTTGCCACCGAACGGCATGGAAATTCCGGCGCATCCTGACAGAGCGAGGCTGGCAAGCGCGGTCGTAACAGCGAGGCCGATTTTCGGCTTATTGCTAGCAATGTGGCTCATGGTTTTCCCCTTGGGTGTTTCCGGTTTAGTCATGTTCAATTGGTTCAAGGTCATGGCTGCTTGATTTTGGCAGCCAGGGCTTCGAGTTCTTCGATTTTTGCAAGCGCATCATCGAGCGCATCGGTCACAAATTGCTGAGCGCTGCGGTTTTGCATGGTGGCGGCGAGACGCAGTTTGAGATGTCGTGCTGGATCAAGCCGCAAGGTGAAGGCTGCGCGCTTGCCCTGCGAGGTGGCCGAGCGGCGCTGCTTCTGCTTCGCCTTTTTCGACTTTTTGGCCTTGCCGACCTTTTTGTTGTCGGAGCTGGCCGGTTTTGCATCGAGCCGCTTGGCAATTTTTGCCTGTTGCTCACGCGCGGGCGATGGCTCTGACGTGTTTTTAGGTTCAGCGTCCTTGCTAAGCGGCACGATTTCGGCCGGATCGGCAGGAGCGGGATCACCGCCCATATCGTTCCAGCCCAGATCTTCGAGCTGCTCGTCGGTTGGCTGTTGCTCGTTCGCTACGCGGCCCAATTGCGGACGCATAGCAGGCTTTGCGCCGCCTTTACGGGCGAGCAGAGCCGGATTGAGAGAGGCAAAATTTGCTTCGGGCATTGTTCAGCCGATCCCTTCGATCAAGCGATCCGGCGGCCAAAGCCGCCTGCCGGGCGCTGGATGCCCGCTGATTGCTGCGGCGTGCCGGGTGCTGAAAAGACCGTGCGGCGGAAATTCTTCTCGAGCCGGTCAGAGATGTAGTTCCACATAGCGGTGACCTCGGCAGCGCTGCGGCTATCCGGATCGACTTCCATCACCGTGCGGCCATCGATCATAGAGGCAGCGAAATCGGTGCGGTGGTGCAAGGTCACGGGTGCAACCGTGCCATGCTGTGAAAGCGCGACAGCGGCCTCGGCAGTGATTTTTGCCTTGGGTGTTGCTGCGTTCACAATAAACAGCAGCGGCTTGCCAGCGCGTTCGCACAGATCAACAGTCGCGCCCACCGCGCGCAGATCGTGCGGGCTTGGCCGGGTGGGCACAACCACCAGCTCTGCCACGCTGATCACCGATTGGATCGCCATAGTGATAGCAGGCGGTGTATCGATCACCGCCAGCTTGAACCCCTGATTGCGCAGGGCCTGCAAATCATTTGCGAGCCGCGCGACCGTGGTCTGGGCAAAGGCGGGGTAATCCGCGTCGCGTTCATTCCACCAATCAGCGAGCGATCCTTGCGGATCAATGTCGATAAGCACGACGGGTCCTGCCCCGGCGCGTTGTGCTTGCACAGCCAGGTGACCGGACAATGTTGTCTTGCCCGAACCGCCCTTTTGCGATGCTAATGCTAATACTCGCAACGCTCTGGTCCCCTTAAAAATAGACCCAATTGCCGCCAACTGGCGACTTCCAAAAGCGATGCTTCGCAGGATACCCCTAATTTAGGGTTAATCCTGGCCGTGGCATGTGCGATAAATCAGAAAGAATTTGCTAACACCTGATTCACTATAAGGGCATGAAACGGTGTGTTCGCACGCACCTATGATGCAAAAAGGAAAATACGTCATGAACGCCAGGAAGATCGCTCTTGGAATAGCAGCTTGCGCCAGCGCATTGGCCGCCGTGCCCGCGCTTGCCGATGTCAAAGCCGGGGTCGATGCCTGGTCGCGCGGTGACTACACCCGTGCCGTTTCGGAATGGGAAGGGCCAGCTGCGCAAGGCGATGCTGATGCGCAGTTCAATCTGGCGCAAGCCTATCGTTTGGGCCGCGGAGTAGAAGCAGACGTGCGCCGTGCGCGCGGGCTTTATCAACAAGCGGCTGATCAAGGCCATTTGAAAGCCGCCGACAATTACGGGCTGCTCCTGTTCCAGCAAGGCGCGCGCAGTGATGCGATGCCTTATATCCGGGATGCTGCCGGTCGCGGTGATCCGCGCGCGCAATATGTTCTGGGTCTGGCGCATTTTAATGCTGACCAGGCGGAGAAGGATTGGGTGCGCGCCTATGCGCTGCTCACGCTCGCCAATTCTGCAGGCCTGCCGCAAGCAGCAGGGGCAATCTCGCAAATGGACAGCTACATTCCGTTCGAGCAACGTCAGGAAGCGCAAGTCCTTGCGCGCCGGATCAAGCAGGAAACCGATGCGCGCCGTGCCTCGCAACTGGCCTCGATTGCGCTTGAGGATCGTCAGCCAGCTTCTGCTCCTTCAGCGGGGCGGGTCCCCGGCCGGATCGGAACAGCGCCGGTTGCAGCATCCAGCGCGTCTGCGCCTGCCGCCCCTGCGGTGAGTGCGCCTGCGGTCGCCGCCAGCGCGCCAGCTGCGCGAGCGCCAGCGGCCCGTTCTGGCCCGTGGAAAGTGCAATTGGGCGCCTTTGGTGTGCGCAGCAATGCAGACCGTTTGTGGAACAAGCTGTCAGGCACTTCCGCGCTTTCAGGCTCCAAGAAGGTGCTGGTTCCATCGGGCCGCATCACCCGTTTGCTCGCCGGCGGCTTCGCCACCCGCGCGGATGCCAACCGTGCGTGTTCGCGCTTGAAGGCTAGCGGTCAGGACTGCCTCGTCACCAAATAGACATGGCCCACTAGCGGCTTCGTTTTTGCGCTTTCCTTAGACGCCGACTTCGCTACGTTACCTCGCGTTCGGTGGAGCGGGGGTCTCGTATGCGTGATGAGGAAATTGATGCTGTTTTTGGCAGTGAGGATGCGCCCGATAACGCTCCGATCAAAAGCGCCTATCGCATAGCCAGCCTCGATTTTATTCGCGGCCTTGCCGTGATGGGCATTCTGGCGGCGAATATCGTCGCCTTTGGCCAGCCGCGCCTTGCCTATATCTATCCCGATGCCTTTCTGGTGCCCGCTGGCGATCCTGACGGCTGGATGTGGATTGCGCAATTCGTGCTGATCGATGGCAAGATGCGCACGCTTTTCACGCTGCTGTTCGGCGCAGGGCTATATCTCTTTATGGAGCGCGCCTGGGCAAGAGGGGCCACACGATGGCTGCAAGCGCGCAGGCTTGGTTGGTTGGCGCTGTTTGGCCTCGTCCATTTCTATTTCATCTGGCGCGGGGATATCCTCTTCCTCTACGCGGTTTCCGGACTTGTTGGTCTGCTTTGCATCGGGCTTGCTCCGAAGGCGAAGATCGCGCTGGGCGGTGCGCTCTATGCGCTGGGAGCCATCACCATGACGGGCCTGTTTGCAAGCATGATGATGTTTGCGCAGATCGATCCGGGCGATGATGCCGAGCTTGCAAAGTCGCAGGCAGAGATGGGCAGCGTCAAAACCGATATGGTCAAGGATGCCGCGAAAGAAACGCAGTTCAAGCAAAGCGGGGATTATGCAGGTTTTGTCGAGAACGGCTTGAGCCCGCAGGGACAATTGTACGATCCCCTGATAAATTTGTTCTTCTTGGGGTTGGAGACATTTCCGCTGATCCTGATCGGAATGGCCTTGTATCAAACGGGTTTCTTCAGCGGTCAGTATGATCGCGCGAAGATGATCCGCTGGGGTTGGATCGGGCTGATCGCGGGCGCGTTGGGCTCGCTCGCCATCGGATTGTGGAACCAGTCACAAGGCTTTGGCTTTTGGGACACCAATGTCTCTTTCTCGGGCCTTTCGGCGTTCCCGCGATTGCCGATGGCGCTGGGCATGGCGGCATTGCTGGTGGTCTATACCCCGCAAGCTGGCGGCTGGTTGAGCGAACGCATTACGGCAGCGGGCAGGGCGGCCTTCACCAATTATCTGGGCACATCGATTGTGATGCTGTTCGTGTTCCACGGCTGGGCGCTAGGCCTGTTTGGCGCATTGAACCGGCCCCAGCTTTATCTGGTGACGCTGGCGGCATGGGCGGTGATGCTTGTGTGGTCGAAGCCGTGGCTGGAAAGGTTCCGCTATGGCCCGCTCGAATGGCTGTGGCGTTGCCTGACTTATGGGAAAATGTTCCCGCTCAAGCGATAGGGCGTGGTTTAGGTTTGGCATCAACAACCCCTTGCTATTGAGAATAATTCGCATATAACTGCTCTTGCGAATCAATCGCAGATCAAGGCAGAGGTCAAACGCCGCATGTATGTGTGTATTTGCAATGCGATACGGGAATGCGAACTGCGCAAAGCCGCGCGTGGTTGCGAAGGCGATGCAGAAAAAGTCTATGCCAAATTGGGCAAGCGCCCCAATTGCGGCCAGTGTTTGAGCGATGCTGACGCGATTTTGCAGAGTGAACGCTGCGAATTAGTCGCATTATGAGGTAATCGCCCGCTTTTGCGAATAGCTTGCAAGTAACGGTTTTTATTGGAAAAATTTGAATCCGCCCCTTGAAAAGTGGGTTGGGTAGAGCCTATTTGCGTGGCCAACCCTCACACATCAGGAGACCACGCCATGAAGGGCGACGCAAAAGTCATCGAGTTTCTCAACAAGGCTCTCACCAACGAGCTAACCGCGATCAACCAATATTGGCTGCATTACCGCGTGCTTGACGATTGGGGTGTTGCCAAGCTCGCCGAATATGAGCGCAAGGAATCGATTGAAGAGATGGAGCACGCTGACAAGCTGGCTGAGCGGGTGCTGTTCTTGAACGGCCTGCCCAACTTTCAGGCGGTGCATAAATTGCGCGTCGGCGAGACGGTGGAAGAGATTCTCAAGGCCGACATGGCGCTGGAAGAGGATGCAATCCCCCTGCTGCGCGATGCGATCGAACATTGCGAGAGCGTGCGCGACTATGTCAGCCGCGATCTGTTCGCGCATATCCTCGACAATGAAGAAGAGCATGTTGACTTTCTCGAAACCCAGTTCGACATGATCGAGCGGATGGGGCTGGAGAATTACGTCCAGCTGCAAAGCAAAGCTAAAGAATAG
>CAZJAG010000080.1:0-10839 GCA_964543735.1 uncultured Porphyrobacter sp.
AAGGCATCCCGCACGGCTTCTTCCAATCTGGCGGCGGCGCGCATCAATATGGCTATGGCGGCGAGGGCGATCCTGCGGATATCGCGGCAACCCGTAAAGCAGCGGCGCATACGCTTGTCCCGCAAACCCCCATTGTCACGCCGCATCAAGTGCACTCGCCCGATGTTGTCACTGTGACCAAGGCTTGGGCTGATACGGCTGAGGGCCGCCCCGTTGGCGATGCGCTCGTCACCGCCACCCATGGCATCACGCTTGGCATAGTTACCGCTGATTGCGGCCCCGTGCTCTTCGCTGACAAAGCGGCAGGCGTGATCGGCGCTGCCCATGCCGGATGGCGCGGCGCGCATTCAGGTATTTTGGAGAACACTGTTGCAGCGATGGAAGCTTTGGGAGCGACACGCGCTCGCATTGCGGCGGTCATCGGGCCGACCATTGCTCAGGATAGTTACGAGGTGGACGAAGGCTTCCGCGCAAACTTCTCCGATACGGATGAAATTTTCTTCGCAAGTGGGCAGCGCGCCGGACATCTCCAGTTTGACCTGCCTGCCTATATTGCGCATCGGCTCGAGCAGGCCGGAATTGCACAGGTCGCAGACCTCGCCCTCGATACCTACACGCTCGAGCAGGACTATTATTCCTATCGCCGCGCCACGCATCGCAATGAGCCGAATTATGGCCGGCATTTGAGCGCGATAGCGCTTGGCTGACGCGCTTTTCGCGAACATTGCACAAAACCGAACAGTCTATGCTCAAAACACGGTTGGCATAGCCTCGCTTTGCGTCTATCAGCGCGTCCAAATGGGTGGCAATACCAGCTTTGAAACTGTTGGGGCTTTGCATCCGTATCTGCTTGGCAGCACGGGAACCTCCCGGGCTATTTTGACCAAGCAGGGATACTTCAAGCGCCATATGCGTTGGTGCATCGTGTAGGATTTTGAGCAGGGCTAAGTTGAATGACTGAAGTGATGGAAGACGGAGTTCGCCGCCGCGACTTTATCAATATCGCAGCCACCGGTGCAGCCGGTGTCGGCGGGCTGGCCGTGATTTATCCGCTGGTGTCGCAAATGGCTCCATCTGCTGACGTGCTGGCAGAAAGCACGACCGAGGTTGATGTGTCCTCGATTGAGCCGGGCCAAGCAGTGAAAGCGATTTTCCGCAAGCAGCCGCTGTTCATTGCGCGCCTCACGCCGGAAAACATCCAAGAATCGAACGCGGTCGATGCCACCACACTGCGCGATCCGCAGACCTTGGCTGACCGCACGCAAGAAGGGCACGAGGATGTGCTCGTCATGATGGGCGTTTGCACCCATTTGGGCTGTGTTCCGCTGGGCGCATCCGAGGGTGAGAACAAGGGCGAATACAATGGTTATTTCTGCCCGTGCCACGGTTCGCATTACGATCCGGCAGGGCGCATCCGCAAAGGGCCTGCGCCAACCAATCTGGCCGTGCCGGATTATTCCTTCATTTCCGATAGCGTCGTTCGCATCGGCTAACCCGACCAAAGAGAGATCATACGATGAGCTTTGCCTGGGCCAAACCCTACGAACCGCAAAACGATCTGACCAAATGGTTGGACGAGAAGCTGCCATTGCCGCGCTTCGTCTATAACGCTGTGGGCGCGGGTTATCCCGTGCCGCGCAATCTCAACTATATGTGGAACTTCGGCGTATTGGCCGGATTTTTCCTCGTGCTGCAGATTATCACCGGTGTTGTGCTGGCGATGCATTATGCAGCCCATGTCGACGTCGCATTTGCCTCGACCGAGCATATTATGCGCAATGTCAATTGGGGTTGGGCGATCCGCTATGCTCACGCGAACGGGGCAAGTTTCTTCTTCCTCGTGATCTACATGCATATTTTCCGAGGGTTTTATTACTCCTCCTACAAAGCCCCGCGCGAGATGATATGGCTGCTGGGCGTTGTGATCTTCCTGCTGATGATGGCCACTGCCTTTATGGGCTATGTGCTGCCATGGGGTCAGATGAGCTTCTGGGGCGCGAAAGTGATCACCGGATTGTTCGAGAAGATCCCGCTGATCGGCGAGCCGCTGCAAATCTGGCTGCTGGGCGGATTTGCGCCCGATAATGCTGCGTTGAACCGCTTCTTCTCGCTCCACTTCCTGCTGCCCTTCGTGATTGCAGGCGTTGTAATCCTGCACATCTGGGCGCTGCATATTCCCGGCTCTTCGAACCCGACCGGCGTTGAAGTGAAGAAGGAAAGCGATACGGTTCCCTTCCACCCTTACTACACGGCGAAGGATGGCTTTGGTCTGGGCATGATATTGATCTTGTTCTCGATCATCGTGTTCTTCCTGCCGACGATGCTGGGGCATTCGGAAAACTATATCGAGGCGAACCAGCTATCCACGCCAGCGCATATCGTGCCGGAATGGTATTTCTATCCCTTCTACGCGATCCTGCGCGCCTTCACTGTCGACTTCCTGTTTATCGACGCGGCTTTGATGGGCGTGCTGGCGATGTTTGCAGCGATCCTTATCTGGTTCTTCCTGCCATGGCTTGACCGTTCGCCTGTGCGCTCGGCCAATTACCGTCCGCTCTATCGCCTGTTCTTCTGGATCCTGATGGCGAACCTTGCAGTGCTGTTCGTGTGCGGCGGCGCTCCGCCGGAAGAGCCCTATGTGATGCTAAGCCAGATCTCGACGGCTTATTACTTCCTGCACTTCCTCGTGATTGTGCCGATCATCAGCCAGATCGAGAAGCCCAAGCCCCTGCCTTACTCCATCACCGAAGCGGTGCTGGGCAAGGACGAAGATGCCAAGCTGCCGCCGAAAGCTGCTGCTGCGCAGACGGCTTGAGTGGACTTAAGCGAATAAATAGAAAGACACGATTATGATCCGTCTTATCGCAATTGCCGTTGGTTTGCTGTTCGCTGTGGCGTCGCTCTGGGCGTTTGGCGTCGGCGCGTACACGGCGGCAACAACTACGGTCGAAAAGCCTGCTGAATATGCCTTCTATGAAAAGCCGGTCGCACCTGCTGGTGGCTTTACCTTTGATGGCCCGTTCGGCACTTTTGATCGCCAGCAATTGCAGCGCGGCTATCAGGTTTACAAAGAAGTGTGCGCGGCCTGCCACGGCTTGAAATTTGTCGCTTTCCGCAATCTGGCAGAGCTTGGCTACAGCGAAGCTGAAGTGAAAGCAGAGGCGGCAAGCTGGCAGGTGCCCGGCATTGATCCCAACACTGGCGAGGCGACCACTCGCCCGGGTCTTCCGACCGACAATTTCCCGATGCCTTACGCCAATGACGTGGCAGCGGCTGCAGCGAACAACAAGGCGATCCCGCCAGAGCTTTCGCTAATGGCCAAGGCGCGCAATGATGGCTCCAACTACCTCTATTCGCTGCTGTCCGGCTATGGTCAGCCTGATCCTGAGAAGCTGAAGAAATATCCCGATTTCGAAACGGGCACGGGGCTGCATTTCAACAAATACTTCGCCAATGTGAACATTGCGATGGCGCCGCCGCTGGTGGTGGACGGCCAAGTTGCCTATGCTGACGGAACCGAGGCCACTGTGCCGCAAATGTCGGAAGATGTGGCGGCGTTCCTGACATGGACGGCAGAGCCAACGATGGAAAAGCGCAAGCAGACCGGTTGGGCTGTGATTGCCTTCCTGCTGTTCGCGACCATCCTTGCCTATTTCTCGAAGAAGCAAATCTGGGCAAGCGTGAAGCCGGGCAAGAAGGCGGACTAACCTCCTCATTTGCCAAGCTGATGATTGCTATGACATTCAAAGCGCTCCTCCATCCTAAAGGGTGGCGGGGCGCTTTTGATTTGAGGGAAAGGCCAAACCTATGACAGCTGAAGAGCTGCGCCCGCTCATCCGGACTGTGCCTGACTTCCCGCATGAAGGGATCCAGTTTCGCGACATCACGACATTGATCGGCGATGGCGAAGGCTTGAAAGCCAGTGTCCAGCATCTTGCCGCAATTGCCCGCGACGCCGGTGCTGAAGCGATTGCCGGAATGGAAGCGCGCGGCTTTATCTTTGGCGCAGCCGTGGCTGTCGAATTGGGCCTAGGATTTGTGCCCATTCGCAAGCCGGGCAAGTTGCCGATTGAGGCGATTGGGGTCGATTATGACCTCGAATATGGGACAGATAGGCTCGAAATGGACCCAAAAGGCGTCAAAACAGCGCAGAAAGTCGCCATTGTTGACGACCTTATCGCCACTGGCGGCACGGCTTTGGCCGCTGCCCAATTGCTGCGGCAGGCCGGCGCGATTGTTGAAACGGCTGCATTCGTGATCGATCTGCCCGATCTTGGCGGAGCCGACAAATTGCGCGCAGCAGGGCTCTCGGTGAAAACACTGATGGAATTTGAAGGCGATTGAGCGCGCGCTTGCTTAGCGACACTCGCACTTGCTAAACGCGTCTCAACTTATGGAATCACAAGCACTTGTTATTGCCGTTGTTGGCATATTGGGCATTGGCGCTCAGTGGCTTGCATGGCGCACGGGCTGGCCCGCGATTGTGCTGATGCTGCTCGCCGGATTTATGGCTGGCCCTGTGTCGAGCTATGTGTTTGGCGCCCCGTTGATTGATCCTGAAGCGGCCTTTGGCGATTTGCTTGAGCCTATGGTGGCCATCGGGGTTGCGCTCATCCTGTTTGAAGGGGGCCTCAGCCTCGACTTTCGCGAGCTTCGCCTTGCCGGACCTGCTGTGCTCCGGCTGGCGACAATCGGCGTTGCTTTCGGCTGGCTGTTCGGCTCGCTTGCAGGGCATTACGTGGCCTTCCTCGAATGGCCAGTCGCGATCCTCTTTGGCGGTATCTTGGTCGTCACAGGGCCAACTGTGGTCATGCCTTTGCTGAGGCAAAGTTCCGTGCAAACGCGGCCTGCATCAATCCTGAAATGGGAAGCAATCGTCAATGATCCCACAGGCGCCTTGTGCGCGGTGATTGCTTATGAATATTTCCGCAAAGTCGCGGAAAGCCCGGGCGCAGGGATTGTCGAAGTTGTCCCGCCGCTGATCTTTGCCGCGATCCTAGCTGGCCTGCTTGGCTATGCCGCAGCGCGCGCGATTGCATGGGCCTTCCCGCGCGGTACGATACCCGAATTCCTCAAAGTGCCCGTCCTCATCACCACGGTCATCGGCGTCTTTGTGCTGTCGAACAAGATCGAGCATGAAGCAGGGCTTGTTGCTGTCACTGTGATGGGCGTGGCGCTTGCGAATATGCATGTCGCCTCGATGCGTTCGATCCATCCGTTCAAGGAAAGCATTGCAGTGCTGCTGGTATCCGGCATCTTCATCCTGCTTTCCGCATCGCTGAGAATTGAGGATCTGGCCTATCTCAATTGGAGCTTTGGCCTGTTCCTGATTGCACTGCTTTTCGTAGTGCGGCCCGCCACCATTTTGCTCAGCCTGCTGTTCACCGATGTGCCTTGGAACGAGCGATTGTTCCTCGCATGGATTGCGCCGCGCGGGATTGTGCTGGTTGCGATTGCGGGCCTGTTTGCATTGCGCTTGTCAGAGCTGGGCTATGCCGATGGCAATGCCTTGATCAGCCTCAGCTTCGCAGTCGTCGTTGCAACAATTGTCGCGCATGGATTTACTATCGACAGCGTTGCCAAATTCCTCAAAGTCAAAGGCGATACGCGCCCCGGCATCCTGCTGGTTGGCTCAAACCCGTGGACGATTGCTTTGGCCAAGGAAATGCAAGCCTTGGGCACTCCGGTGCGGATTGTCGATTCGAGCTGGCGAAGGTTGGCCCCTGCGCGCCGCGAAGGCATGGCCTATTACCATGGCGAGATCTTGAACGAGGCGACCGAGCACAATCTCGATCTGACACCTTATCAAGTGCTGGTCGCGGCGACTGAAAACGAGGCGTATAATTCGCTCGTCTGCAATGAATTCGCGCATGAAATCGGGCGCGATTCGGTGTTTCAGCTGGGCCATTGGACAGAGGAAGATGATCGCCATGCACTGCCCCCATCCTTGCGCGGGCGGGCCTTGTTCGAAGCGGGCTATGGCCTGCCCGATGTCGAGGTTTTGCTGATGGATGGCTGGGGCTTTCGCAAGACGACACTGTCCGAAGAATTTGACTTCGAGGATGCGCAGGCCAAGCTGCCTGACCAATCGCAATTGCTGCTGACCCTGCGCGCCAGCGGGCGGCTTCGGTTCTTCACTCATGCTGCGCGGCCCGAACCGCGTGCGGGTGACACGATCATTTCATTCACTCCGCCGCAACCCGATGCGGTGGAAGAAAAGGCGGCCAAGCGTGCGGAAAAAGCGCAATCGCGGCCCAAACCGGCCTAAAAGACGTGGGAGAGAAGGCTCAAACCATGAGGGATCAAATTCGGACAATCGCAGCGGGCGCAGTGGCCATGGCGGCAGTGCTTGCATTGTCAGGGTGCAAGGTGGTGCGCCCCGATGCTGAGGAGAATGCAAGCGAGCCAGATGCGGCCGAAACTTCCGCTGCTGATACGGGCGAGGCGGTTGCAGGCGAAGGTGGTGAGCCGGAAGCCGAACCGACTGCATCGATCTTTGGGCCGGAAGCCGGCTTGCCCGAGCCAGAGCCCGAGCCGGAACCCGAGCCGCTCAATGCGACAATCGGCTTTCCCGACAGTGGGACGGAACTGGACGATGCGGCGAGAAAAGCGCTCGATGATGTGCTTGCATCAGAGCAGATGAAAGCAGGCGGCGCGATCACGCTTGGCGGGCATAGCGATAGCGAAGGCGATGATGCGGCAAACCTTCGCTCTTCGCGTTGGCGCGCTGAGGTGGTGCGCGATTATCTGACGGATAAGGGCGTCGATAAGGAACGCATCACTGTGGTCGGCTTTGGCGAGCAAAACCCGCTTCAGCCCAATGCGCTGCCCGATGGCTCTCCCAATGAAGAAGGGCGCAAAGCCAATCGCCGCGTGGAAGTGGAAATTGCTCCGGCCAAGAAAGAACCAGCGAAAACGCCTGCTGCGCCTGCGACCCCTGCGGTAAAACCCTCAAGCGTTGCTGGCGACTAGCGCCAAGGCCTCTTGCGCCAATTCAGGGCGGCAGATCAGCAGATCGGGCAGATAGGTATCTTTTTGGTTATAGAGCAGCGGCGATCCGTCGATCCGGCTGCAATGCAATCCGTGGGCCTTTGCGACCGCGACCGGCGCGCAGCTGTCCCACTCATATTGCCCGCCCGAGTGCAGATAGACTTCCGCTTCGCCCAGCACGATCGCCATAGCCTTTGCGCCTGCTGAACCCATGGGCACCAGCTCACCGCCCATCGCTTCGCATACAGCCTGAGCTTCCTTCGCAGGGCGCGTGCGGCTGACAACAAAGCGCGGGCGTTTCGCAGCCTCAGGCAAGGCGCGTGGCTGATCGCTTCGCAGCACCATATCGCGGCCCGGCAGAGCCACTGCGCCAAGCTGCGCCACGCCGTCCACAGCCATGCCGACATGCACGGCCCAATCTGTGCGTTCCTCGCCATATTCGCGCGTGCCATCAACGGGGTCGATGATCCATGCGCGCTGTTTGGCGAGGCGTTCGTCCGTGTCCTTGCTCTCTTCGGACAGCAGCCCGTCATCAGGGCGCTGCGCCTGCAATGCGTGCATCAGGAACTGGTTCGCAGTCTGGTCGCCCGCCTTGCCCAGCGCCTTTCCTTCAAACATGCCCGAGGCGCGCACTTCCAAGAGAATGCGCCCAGCAACCTCAGCCAAATGGGCAGCAAGATCAGCGTCGGTCATATCCGCCTCCATCAGATCAGATGCAGGATTTGCGAGACGACATAGTCAGCCGCCTCATCCACGCTCATCTCCACCGTGTTGACGCGGATTTCGGCGTTTTGCGGCTCTTCATAAGGGCTGTCGATGCCAGTGAAGTTCTTAAGCTCGCCAGAGCGCGCCTTCTTGTAGAGCCCCTTAACATCGCGCTCTTCAGCGACTTCCAAAGGCGTGTCGACAAAGACTTCGATAAACTCGCCTTCCGGCAGCATAGAACGCACCATTTGCCGCTCTGCGCGGAAGGGCGAGATAAAGGCTGTGAGCACAATCAGCCCAGCATCCGCCATCAATTTGGCAACTTCGCCGATGCGCCGGATATTCTCGATCCGGTCGGTCTCGGTAAAGCCCAAATCCTTGTTGAGACCGTGGCGCACATTGTCCCCATCCAGCAGGAAGGTGTGGCGGTTCATTTGTGCAAGACGCTGCTCGACTGCATTGGCGATGGTGCTTTTGCCCGAACCCGAAAGACCTGTGAACCACAAGACCCGCGGGTTCTGGTTCATCTTGCCTGCATGATCCTCGCGCGTGATGGTGGTTGCTTGCCAATGGACATTTTGCGCGCGGCGCAGACTGAAATGCAGCATCCCTGCACCAACGGTCGCATTGGTCAGCTTGTCGATCAGGATAAAGCCGCCCAGCTGGCGCGAGGTCTCATAAGCTTCAAACGGGATAGGCCGGTCAGTGCGCAATTCGGCAACGCCGATAGAGTTTAGCTCCAGCGTTTTGGCGGCCAGATGCTCGAACGAGTTTACGTCAATCTCGTACTTGGGCGTTTGCACAGTCGCTGTGACCATTTGCGAGCCAAGCTTCATGAAATAGCCGCGCCCGGGTTTGAGCGCGTCCTCATCCATCCAAACGATGGTGGCTTCAAACTGGTCGGAGGCTTCAGGCGGATTGTCTGCGGTTGCAATCACATCGCCGCGGCTGCAATCGACTTCGTCCTCGAGCGTGATTGTGACTGACTGGCCGGCAACCGCCTCGTCCATATCGCCATCAAAGCTGACGATGGATTTCACTGTGCTGGTTTTGCCGCCCGGCACGATCCGCACTGCGTCGCCCGGCTTAACAGTGCCGCCCGATATCAGGCCTGCAAAGCCGCGAAAGTCGAGATTGGGGCGGTTGACCCATTGCACTGGCATACGAAAAGCGCGTTCCTGCGCCGCTGTATTGGCAAGCGGAACGGTCTCCAGATGGTCGATCAGCGCTTTTCCGTCATACCAAGGCGTCTTGGGCGAGGGCGCAGCCGTGATATTGTCACCCTTAAAGCCCGAGATCGGAATGGCAGTGAAACTTTCGATTCCAATCTCGTCAGCAAAGGCCTGATAATCGGCAACGATCTGGTCGAAGGTGTCCTGGCTGTAATCGACAAGATCCATCTTGTTCACGGCCAGCACCAGATGCTTGATGCCGAGCAAATGCGCGAGATAGCTGTGCCGCCGCGTCTGGACGAGCACACCCTTGCGCGCATCGACAAGGATAATCGCCAGATCAGCGGTCGAGGCGCCCGTGACCATATTGCGCGTATATTGCTCATGACCCGGAGTATCGGCGACAATGAACTTGCGCTTTTCGGTTGCGAAGAAGCGGTAGGCAACGTCGATTGTAATGCCTTGCTCGCGCTCGGCCGCCAATCCGTCGACCAGCAATGCGAAGTCAATTTCGTCGCCCTGCGTGCCTTGCGTCTTGCTGTCGGTCTCAAGCGCGGCCAGCTGATCTTCAAAGATCATCTTGCTGTCATACAGCAGCCGCCCGATCAGCGTGCTCTTGCCATCATCCACGCTGCCGCAGGTGATGAAGCGGAGCAGCTCCTTGTTCTCATGCTGGTCGAGATAAGCGTCAATATCTTCAGCGATCAGCGCTTCGGCTTCATAAATGGGCTGTTTCGACATCAGAAATAGCCCTCCTGCTTCTTGTCTTCCATCGAAGCGGACTGCCCCTTGTCAATTGCGCGGCCCTGCCGCTCTGATCCGGTGGCGAGTAGCATTTCCTGAATGATCAGGCTCATATCGGTCGCCTCGCTCTCGGTCGCACCTGTCAGCGGATAACAGCCAAGCGTGCGGAAACGGACCGAGCGTTCGACGACTTCCTCGCCTTCTTCCATCCGGAAGCGGTCATCATCAACCACAAGGATCAGTCCGTCGCGCGTGACCGTGGGGCGCTTTTCAGACAGATAGAGCGGGACAATGTCGATCTTTTCCAAATGGATATATTGCCAGATATCGAGCTCGGTCCAGTTCGAGATCGGGAAGACGCGGATGCTTTCGTCATCCTTCTTCTTGGCATTGTAGAGGTTCCACAATTCAGGCCGCTGGTTCTTCGGGTCCCAGCGGTGCGAGGCAGTGCGGAAACTGAAGATACGCTCTTTTGCACGCGCCTTTTCCTCATCGCGCCGCCCGCCGCCAAAGGCTGCGTCAAACTTGTGCTTGGTGAGCGCTTGCTTGAGCGGATCGGTCAGCTGCATTTGCGAATAGAGCGCGCTGCCCGTGTCAAACGGATTGATGCCTTGTTCTTCCGCATCCTCGTTCTGGGCAACAATCAGCTCCAGCCCGTATTCCTTCACCGTCTTGTCACGGTGATCGAGCAGCGCCTGAAAGTCCCAGCCGGATGCCACATGCAGCATCGGGAAGGGCGGGGGCGAAGGATAGAACGCCTTGCGCGCGAGATGCAGCATGACGCTGGAATCCTTGCCGACCGAATAGAGCATGACCGGATTGGTCGCTTCGGCCACCACTTCGCGCATGATGTGGATTGCTTCGGCTTCAAGCCGTTGTAAATGTGTAAGTGTCGCCATGGGTGTATGAATCTTTGAGCGAGATTTGATGTTCGCAGGTGCGGTAACCAATTGCTCGCCGCGCGCAAGAAAAGAATAATTGAGGCATTGCAAGCCAAAGCCTTGGCCAGCTGCGCCTATGCGATGTGCGACCCTTCGATTGATCGAAGCGGTTATGGAGCGGGTAAGGGGGAAACTGCGATGAACGAGCGCTCAAAGCGCGAGGACAATCGAACCCCTTGTGCGACAGATATGCCGCGTCCCACGTTTAGACTCTGGAGCGGGTAAGGGGAATCGAACCCCTCTAGCTAGCTTGGAAGGCTAGAGCATTACCACTATGCTATACCCGC
>CAZJAG010000081.1:0-1417 GCA_964543735.1 uncultured Porphyrobacter sp.
CGTCTCACAAAACCTGCGTTAGCTCAATGCCTGTCCGATGCCAGCCGGGGGCTTTGCGGGCGCTAACCAAACTGTGTGAGGACACCATGATTACATACAAAAAGACACTCAAAACGTCATCTTCGCTGCTGTTGGGAGCGGGCATGGCAACCGTTATGATTGCATCCCCTGCGGCGGCAGAAGAGCAATGCGGTATCAACCCGACAACTGGCGAGATCAATTGTTCGGATTTCGAGGACGGTGTCGATTTTGATAGCAATATCAGCAATCAGGATTTCGGCGCCCTGCCCGATGGTTTTTACGACAATCTCGACGAGAAAATCGAACAAGGCGAGGTGCTGGTCGAAAACGCCAGCGTTCCCTTCCAGGACGCTGTCGATGCTGCGCAAGATGCAGCTGACGATGCGGCTGCTGATCTCGAAGCCGTCAATGCGACCCTGACCGAGGAAAATCAGGACGCCTTCGCAGCTGTTGATGCCGCTGATACGGCGATTGAAGAAGCCAGCGCCGCACTCGATGATGCAAGCTTGGCTCAGGCTGATGCGCAAACCGCCTTCGACGCAGCCTCCGATGACCTGACCGATGCCAATGTAATTGTCTCAGATGCCTCGGCGGTGCTCGCCACTGCTCAGGCCGATGTTGACGCTGCGCAAGCCGCGTTTGATGGCAATCAGTCGCAGGATAATCTCGACGCACTCAACACAGCGCTTGCTGCGCGCGCCGATGCACAAGGCGAGCTGGATGATGCCGAGGCCGCCCGCGCCGATGCGCTGGCGATTGCCAATGACGCCGCTGATGCACTTGCCGCTGCGCAAGATGTGACAGCTGCGGCAAGCTTGGCGGTTACCGATGCCAATACCGATCTGACAGATGCGCTTGCTGCGCTGGATGCATCGCTTGCGGACAATGATGATTTTGTCGATGCGATCACCAATGCCAACAATCCGCAAGTTGCTGATGCGGCTGGTCTGGCTGCGCTGAACACGCTGGCAGAAGACACTGCAAGCAATTTGTCGACGGCTGAAGCAAGCCTCGCCCGGGTTGATGATGGCCTCAACACGCTGATCCGCGCCAATGAAGTGCTCACCCCAGCGGCTGAAAATGCCAATCCGGCGATTGCAGCTGCTGCGCAGGCCTATCTGGGTGATCCGCGTGCGGACGAGACCGATGCCGATATCGAAGTGGTCGCCGCTCTGGTCGATCACGAGGGGCGGATTACCGTGAATGAAGGCAATATCGCCACCAACACGACCAATATCGCTGCGAACCGCACCGACATTGATCTCAACACTGCCAATATCGCCACCAACCGCGCTGATATTGATGTGAATACGGCCAATATCGCCATCAACCGCACCGACATTGACCTCAACACAGCCAATATCGCGATCAATGCGGAGAATATCGGCGTCAATGC
>CAZJAG010000081.1:1517-10670 GCA_964543735.1 uncultured Porphyrobacter sp.
TGCAAGGTCTGACAGATGAGACGAACGCTCGGATCGCGGCTGACACAAGCTTGCGCAATGACATCAATGGCTTGAGCACCCAATTGGGCAGCCTGGCGACTGAAGTGGCGCGGCTCGATGACCGGATGGCAAGCTCTACCGCAACAGCAATTGCGCTGGGCGGCATGACCTTCCTGCCCGATATGAACTTCAACCTTGCTGTGTCAGCAGGCTTTTATGACGGGGCACAGGCCGTCGCTGCCAATATCGGGGTTCGCGTCTCCCCATCCGTAGCGATTACTGCCGGAGTTGGCGGCGGCCTCAACCGACGGGGTAAAGCCGGTGGCCGCGTCGGGATCGTGTTTGGTTTCTGACCCGAAGCCATACGATCACAGTGGAGGGGTCGGGAGCAATCCCGGCCCCTTTTGATTGCGCGATACGAAACCGCCTGAATGCACCGCCCTTGCGCGCCAATTGCGCTCTGCCTAAACCGCACTCCGCGTCCACACACGACTTGCGGGAGTTCCCATGCGTTTTACCCAACTTCTCAGCCTTGCCGCCCTCACCCTTATGCTCGGGGCATGCGGCGTGCTGGTTCCCGAGCCCAAACCATCCGAAGTGATCGGCGCAGGCGGACGTCCAGTGGGCGAGGCATGGTCGCGCAGCCCCGTGATCGCGCAAAACGGGATGGCGGCAACCGCCCATCCTCTCGCCACACAAATCGCTCTCGATATCCTCAAAGAGGGCGGCAGCGCGGTCGATGCAGCGATTGCAGCCAATGCAGCGCTCGGCTTGATGGAGCCGACCGGCAACGGGATTGGCGGCGATCTGTTCGCAATCATCTATGATCCTGCATCCGATAGCCTTGTAGGCCTCAATGGCTCTGGCCGCTCGCCCAAGGGGATGACGCTAACCGATCTCAAAAACCAATTGGGCGGAGAGGACAGCATTCCGGCCGTGGGCCACTTGCCTGTCACGATCCCTGGAACGGTTGACGGGTGGTTCGCCATGCATGGCCGTTATGGCAAACTGCCCATGTCAGACGTGCTCGCGCCAACCGTGCGCTATGCCCGCGAAGGGCACCCCGTCGCGCCAGTAATTGCGATGTATTACGAGCGCGCTTTGGGTGCTTACGAGCGGCGGCAGGCTGAAACCCCGTTCGACTTCTCTAATGCCCGCGCGACTTGGTTCGCCAATGGCGCGCCCAAAGAAGGCGCAATGTTCAAAAACCCCGATCTTGCCAACACTTTGGAGACAATCGGCACGGACGGGCGTGATGCCTTTTACGCAGGCGAGCTGGCGCAAACCATGGTCAGCTATCTCCAGAAACAGGGCAGCGCCTTTACGCTGGAGGATTTTGCCAGCCATCGCAGCGAATGGGTCGATCCGGCCTGCGCGGCCTATAAAAAGGGCTATGAGCTGTGCCAATTGCCGCCCAACACGCAAGGGTTCGCAGCGCTGCAAATGGTCAATATCCTCAAGAACACCGACCTCTCGCGGATGAAGCGCGGCGGGCCTGAACTGATCCATATGCTGACCGAGGCGAAGCGGCTTGCCTATGCCGATGTCGCGCGCTTTTATGCTGACCCTGACTTTAGCGAACTGCCCGAAAACCTGCTGACCGAGGACTACGGTGCGGCACGCTTTGCGATGATCGATCCGGCCAAAGCCACGCCCGAGTTTGAACCGGGCACGACCGAAATCGCGCCCAAGCTGGAGGGGGAAGGCGACACGACTTATCTCACCGTGGTCGATGGCAATGGCATGATGGTCAGCCTGATCCAGTCAAACTATCGCGGAATGGGCGGCGGACTGGTGCCCGATGGCATGGGCTTTATGTTTCAGGATCGCGGCGAATTGTTCAGCCTCGACCGCGAACACCCCAATGCCTATGCGCCGGCCAAGCGCCCTTTTCACACGATCATTCCCGCTTTCGTGAAGCGCGATGGCAAACCCTATATGACGCTGGGTCTGATGGGCGGCGGGATGCAACCGCAAGGCCATGTACAAGTGCTGATCAATATCGTCGATTTCGGGATGAATTTGCAGGAGGCGGGTGATGCTGCGCGGATCAATCATGATGGCGGCCGCCAGCCGACCGATGCGCTGGAAGGCGGCGATGTTGATCCGCTGGGCACTTTGAATGTCGAGGCGGGCATTCCTGAAAAGACGGTGAAGCGCCTTAAGGAAATGGGCCATAATGTCGAGGTTGTGACCAACGGCATTATGTTCGGTGGCTATCAGGCAATTGCGCGTGATACGGATACGGGCGTGCTGACGGGTGCGACCGAAATGCGCAAGGACGGGCAGGCTGCGGGGTATTAGGCGGGGCGCTTTCCCCGCCCCACGCTCTATTCCAAAAAAAATTCTGCGCAGGCTGTAACCATTGCCCCTGCGCGCGCGAATGGCTGGGTAGGACACCCTGAAATCGGGCGGCTTTGGTGCTGCCCCTTTGGCAATTGAAAGAGAACTCACCCATGCTGCGCATATTCGCCTTTATCGCCCTTGCTCTGACCGCCGTTACGGTCACCGCGACACAATTTGTTCCCGAAGCAGCACAAGCCAAAACGCATGGCTGGCAAACCTATTCCGCCAAAAGCTTCACCGCAGCGCAAAATGCGGGCAAGACGATTGTGGTTGATGTCTATGCCGACTGGTGCCCGACCTGCCGCGCACAGGCCCCGATCCTAGACGAGCTTCGCGCGCAAAAAGCGTCGAAAGACACGATTTTTATGAAGGTCAATGTCGACAATAACCGCGCCTTTATGCGCACGCACCGGATCCCGCGCCAATCGACCATTCTCGTCTTCAAAGGCAAGAAAGAAGTCGCCCGCTCGATCGCACAAACCAACCGCACCAAGCTGCGCTCGGTGGTTCTCGGCGCGCTCTAAGCAAGTCTAACCAACGCCCGCTTTAGAACAAGAAAGGTGATGCCATGATCGGTAGCATGATGCTCGCCTTCCTTGCGGGGCTGGTGACGATCCTCAACCCTTGCGTATTGCCGCTGGTGCCGATCCTGATCACATCGGCGCTGGGCAAAAGCCGCGCTGGCCCGCTTGCCCTTGCAATGGGTCTGGTGACAAGTTTCACGATCTTCGGCTTTGGCGTCATCGCCTTTGGCTATTCAATCGGACTCAACGAGCAGGCTCTTAGAGTGGGCGCTGGCGCGCTGCTGATACTGGCGGGCGCAATATTGCTAATCCCCGCTTTGCAGGAGCGCTTGAGCGCACTTGCCGCCCCCGTTTCCAATTTCGGCCACCGCCGCCTTGCCGGCGTGAGCGGAGACGGCGCTGGCGGACAATTCCTCGTCGGATTGTTGCTGGGCATTGTATGGGCGCCGTGTGTCGGGCCAACGCTTGGCGTTGCGATTGCCGCAGCCAGTCAGGGCGAGGATTTGCTGGTGAGCTTCCTCACATTCCTTCTCTTTGGCCTAGGGGTCGCTGCATCAATCCTGATGTTCGCTTATGGCTCGCGCCGCGCCATGCGCGATAGGGGCAAGATGGCGCAAAGCATTGCGCGTTATGCCAAGCCTGCTTTCGGTGTCAGCCTGTTGCTGGTGGGCGCAATGGTGATCAGCGGCTTTGACAAGGTGATCGAGATTGCGCTGCTTGATCTGCTGCCGCAAAGCCTGATCGAGTTCACGACGCGCTTCTAGAGCTTCTAGAGTTTCTAGAGCGCACTCCCCTTAAACACTTCGCACCCTACCCGCCAATTGAAGCGGGCCTGCTCCTTGTGTAACACCTGCGCTCAAATGCAAAATGCGGTGAGCGAGAGAGGGCGACAGATCATGGCCAAAGTAACCGGATTGGGCGGCGTTTTCTACGTCGTCAAAGACCCCGAGGCGACGCGGGCATGGTATCGCGACAAGCTGGGCATTGATGGCGAGTACGGGCCGCAGTTGAACTGGACGGAGGAAACCCACCCCAATCCCTATTCGCTGATCAGCCACTTCAAGAATGACGAATATATCAAGCCGGGTGAAGGCGGCTTTATGGTCAATCTGCGGGTCGATGACCTTGACGGATTTGTGAAGCAGCTGAAGAAAAAGGGCGTCAAAGTGCTCGACACGGCTGATGAGGGCTATGGCAAATTTGCCTGGATCCTCGATCCTGACGGGGTGAAGATCGAGCTGTGGGAAGCGGTGGCGCAAGAGCTGCCGGACTAGGCCTCAATGACTGGCTGTAAACAGATATTGCATCAGATGCTTGCTCAAGAAAATCGCTTCTTTTCAGAGGTTAACGATGCGTAAAGTGTTAGTACGAAATTAACCCTGTTTACAATCCGCAACATTAACTAAGCCCTGCGTATTTGTGGGGAGATGAAAAACACAGCTTCTCTCTCGCGCGCCGGATTGGTGGCCCTTGGCGCATTCGCTCTGTCTGCTTGCAGCGCGATCCCTTCGGTTGATGGCCCCAAGCGCGTGGCAAGCGCAAGTTCGTTGGGAGCAGTGCCAGTCAGCGCGGCTCAAACAAATCGGTCACAATCGGCCAAATATGCCGCCATCCGCGCGGCGAGCGCTACACCGCGTCAAACGGGAAAGCCTGCGCTTTACCCCGCTGCTGTGGCAGCGCCCCGTCAGATTGCATCAAGCCGCGGCTCTACCGCCATTTGTCAGCGCAAGCTTGGCCAGACAGGCACCCAGTTTGAAGCTTTGCCCGACCAGTATTTTGGCGGCGGCTGCTCCAATCTCGGCACAGTTAAGATGTCGAGCATCCAGGGCGATGGCGCTGTCTTCGCGATTGCCAATCTGGGGCCGGTTGAATGCGACACTGCCCATGCCTTCACCGCTTGGGCGCGTTACGGCGTTGACCGCGCAGCGCGGCAAATCCTTGGCAGCCCGCTCGCCAAGATCGAGACCATGGGCAGCTATTCCTGCCGCAATGTTGCAGGCTCTGCCAAACGCTCAGCTCATGCCAGCGCGGCCGCCATTGATGTCTCAGCCTTCGTTTTGAAAGATGGCCGCCGGATCAGCCTTGCCGGTGATTGGGATGGCGGCAGCCAGAAAGAGCGCCAGTTCCTGCGCACCGTTCACCGCAGCGCGTGCAAGCGCTTTGGCACGGTTCTGGGGCCGGAATATAATGCCGATCACCGCGACCACTTCCATATGGAGCGGTCGGGCAACGGCTTCTGCCGGTAATATTCGCGTTTCCTGCCATGCATTTGGCGAGCGATACGAAGAGTTCCTCTCATCAGCGGTGGCTCTATCGTGAGAGCGGCCACCTGCCGGTTCGCTGCGACCCTAACCTTGTGAAAATTTCAAACTAGTTCATCACCGCTTGGCTCATGCCCAATTGCGGTTTTGCATCCATTTGCGCTTCAAGTTTCAGCCGCACTGCTTCGGCGGCATGGCGCGCGCCCAGCTTGCTCATCATATTGGCGCGGTGAATTTCGACCGTGCGCGGGCTGATCTCGAGCTGGCGGGCAATCACCTTGTTTGACGAACCTTCCGCCAGCCATTCGAGCACTTCACGCTCGCGCCGTGACAGGTTTGATATCCGCGTTCTCGCCTCAATCATCCGCTTGCGCGCTGCGCCGAAAATCTCAGCCTCGCCCTCGATCCGTTCAAGACAGCGGGAGAAGCGGTCTGCATTGAGCGGCAGCGCCAGATAATCGAGCGCGCCAGCCTTGATCGCGTCAACAATGCGGCCCGGTTTGGGAATCTCGTCAACCGCGATGAGCGGCAACCAGATGCCGAGCCTGCTCAACCGTTCGAGGATCATCGCGATCCCGCCAGCCTCTGCATCGTCACGGGCGATGATGATCCCTTCGCGCGGCGGGTGGACGGTGAGGTCCGATATGTCCGCATAGACTTCTGCATGGTGGCCCAGATCGAAACCGGACCGTGCCAGCTCTGCCCGAGTACGAGAGGAGCTGTCGATGAAATGGAGGGGGGTTTTGCGTGTCATGGCCACTCTTGTGGCTGGCCTTGTCAGGGTTGGCACGCAGTGTTGCCGCCGCTTTGGAGCAAGTTTGCGAAGATTGGTGGGAACCCTTGGATTTACCCTAGGGATAATTAGCATCCATTCCCGAGACGTATCTAGCCATTGCCCCTTAGGTAGAGGCCCCTTGGATCAAAAATTGGAAGAAGATCGACCGCGACTCGCAGCTTTTATCAGCCCGAAGCGGGAAATCGCTTAGCCCTGATCAAGCTCGCTCAGCACCGCGCGGATAGCCTCAGCCTCGAAGATAAAGCCCATATGTGTGCAGCGAAGCGCGATTGCGCGGTCGCGCTCATGCGGCAACCCGCTGGCACTGCGCGGAGCGATCACGCCATCGCGCGGGCTCCACAAGGCAATTGTCTCAACCGGCGGCTTAACCGCGACATCGGCCTCAACCGGCGGATTGTCGACGCTGTGCCCTGCGATAAACTGGTAAGCGCGCCAGACATTGTTGCTGCGCGGATCACCCGAAAAGGGGGAACCCATGGTGATGACCTTGCGCACGCAATGGGGATGGCGTTTGGCCAGCTCGCGCGCGAAAATGCCGCCAAGGCTCCAGCCGAGGAGCACGATAGGCTCGCCCGAACGGCGGCGCAGCTCGATCAGGCGCTTTTCCATCGCGGCAAAGTTCTCTTCGCTCGCGCCCAAATTCCAGCCCAAGCCCCATTGTTTGGGGCTGTGCCCTGCCCGCGCCAGATGTTTGGAGAGATAGCGCATCCGCACAGGGTGCGTGGCAAAACCGGGCAACACCATAATGGTGCGCGGATTGCTGGCACGCTTGACCGCAATCCGGCGGAAGGGACGGCGCAAAGGTTCGGCAATGGCTGCACCCTCGCCCACAAATCTGCGCCATGGGGGACGAGCGACTGGCCCTTGCGGGCGCGGCTCGCGCGCCAGAGCAACGCGGCGGGCAAGCTCGCTAATTGCTGCATCGGACGGACGCAGCGCGGAAAGGGATGGACGACTTGCCATAGATGCGCATCATCACCTCAAGGGGTGAATATGTCCTGAAGCGGGCGATAAGGCGATGGACACAAGCGCTCAGCCGTTTCGCGCTGCTTCGCGATTGGGAAAGCGCGGGGGCTGACCCTTCACATTGCGGCCCGTGCGCGCCATATCAGCTCGCAATGGCAGAACTGATCATCAGACGCGGGCTGGAAGAGCCGGAAACGGGCGAGGAGTTTACCCCGCATCGCCCTCAGCGCCCTGAAAAATCGATGCCGGGCAAGGCGTTCAAGCTGGTCTCTGACTATTCGCCCGCTGGCGATCAGCCCAAAGCGATTGAGGAATTGGTGCGCGAGGCCGAGGGGCAGGAGCAAACCCAAGTGCTGCTCGGCGTAACAGGCAGCGGCAAAACCTTCACCATGGCCAAGGTGATCGAGGAGATGCAGCGCCCTGCCCTTGTGCTGGCCCCCAACAAGATCCTCGCCGCGCAATTATACGGCGAGTTCAAAAGCTTCTTCCCCGAAAACGCGGTCGAGTATTTCGTCTCCTATTACGACTATTACCAGCCCGAGGCATACGTGCCGCGCTCTGACACTTACATCGAGAAAGAGTCGAGCGTGAACGAGGCGATTGACCGGATGCGCCATTCGGCCACGCGCGCTTTGCTGGAGCGGGACGATGTGATCATCGTCGCCTCGGTCTCATGCCTTTACGGCATCGGCTCTGTCGAGACCTATTCGGCGATGATCTTCGACATCAAGAAAGATCAGACGGTCGACCAGCGCGAGCTGATCCGCAAGCTGGTCGCGCTGCAATACAAGCGCAATGATGCCGCCTTTGCGCGCGGATGCTTCAGAGTGCGCGGCGATAATCTGGAGATCTTCCCCTCGCATTATGAGGACATGGCATGGCGCATCAGCTTCTTCGGGGACGAGATTGAAGAGATTGCCGAATTTGATCCGCTGACGGGTAAGAAGGGCGCGGCGCTTGACACGGTGCGGGTCTATGCAAACTCGCACTATGTCACCCCCGGCCCCACGATGAAGCAGGCGACCGAGGCGATCAAGTTCGAGCTGGCGCATAGGCTGGAGGAGCTGGAGGCGGAGGGCAAATTGCTCGAGCATCAACGCCTCGAACAGCGCACCAATTTCGATCTGGAGATGATTGCGGCAACAGGGAGCTGCGCGGGGATCGAGAATTACTCGCGCTTCCTCACTGGGCGTTTGCCGGGTGAACCGCCGCCAACATTGTTCGAATATCTGCCCGAAAACGCGCTGCTGTTCGTCGATGAGAGCCACCAGACCGTGCCGCAAATCGGCGCGATGGCGCGCGGAGATCATCGCCGCAAACTCACTCTGGCCGAATATGGCTTCCGCCTGCCCTCTTGCATCGACAACCGCCCGCTCCGCTTCAACGAATGGGACGCGATGCGCCCGCAAACCGTGTGCGTTTCGGCAACGCCGGGCGGGTGGGAGATGGAGCAGACAGGCGGCGTCTTTGCCGAACAAGTCATTCGCCCCACCGGCCTGATTGACCCGCCGGTTGATATCCGCCCTGTCGAGGATCAGGTGCAAGATTGCATCGAGCAATGCCGCCAAAAAGCCAAGGATGGCTATCGCACGCTTGTCACCACGCTGACCAAACGCATGGCCGAGGACCTCACCGAATTTATGCACGAGGCGGGACTGCGGGTGCGCTATATGCATTCTGATGTCGAGACGCTGGAACGGATTGAGCTGATCCGCGATTTGCGGCTTGGGGTTTATGATGTGCTGGTGGGGATCAACCTTTTGAGAGAAGGCCTCGACATTCCCGAATGCGGCCTTGTGTGTATTCTCGATGCGGACAAGGAAGGCTTCCTGCGCAGCGAAACCTCGCTGATCCAGACGATTGGCCGCGCGGCGCGCAATGTCGATGGCAAGGTAATCCTCTATGCTGACCGGATTACCGGAAGCATGGAACGCGCGATGGCGGAGACCGAGCGGCGGCGCGAGAAGCAGCGCGCTTACAATCTCGAACACGGCATCACCCCGCAAACGATCAAGCGCGAGATCGCCGATATTGTCGCGCACACGGCCTCTCAGGATGGCGTCACTGTGGGCACGGGCGATGATGAGAAGAACAATCTGGTCGGCCACAATCTGCGCTCGCATATCGAGGACCTTGAGAAACGCATGCGCGAGGCGGCCGCTGATCTGGAATTTGAAGAAGCCGGACGGCTTCGCGATGAAATCCGAAGGCTTGAGGATGATGAGCTGGGGCTAGGCGATGCCGAAAGCAAAGCCTCAAG
>CAZJAG010000082.1:0-10662 GCA_964543735.1 uncultured Porphyrobacter sp.
TGTGGCCGGTGAGTATCGAGGCTGATCTGACGCATTTCATTGCCGAGGGTGGACGCGCGCTCTACGGTTTTGCTGATCTGATCAATGCGCGCAAGGTAACGGTTGAACCGCCACTGCTCAATGTGAACCGGCCCGAGGATTTGGGTTGAAGCGTTAATTAGGGCGCGGGCTGGCTATGGCAACAGCACTCAGAGCTTCAGCATCTGCTTCCCGCGATTCTTGCCCGTGAACAGCCGCTGGAGCGTATCAGGCGCATTCTCAAAACCTTCCTGAATGTCCTCCTGATATTTTAAGCTGCCATCTTTCACAAAACCTTCGAGCCGCTTGCGAAGCGCGGGAAATTCGGCTGCCCAATCGAGCACGATAAAGCCCGCCATGCTCGCGCGCCGGAACACCAGATTGAAGTAGTTTTCCGGCCCTGCTGGCAGATTGCCCGTTTCATAACGGCTGATCCCGCCGCAAATCACGACGCGCGCGCCGGTGGCAATCTGGCTGAGCATATCGTTGAGGATCGTGCCGCCGACATTGTCGAAAATCACATCGACACCGCCCGGGCAATGCTCCTTGATCTGGGCTTTCACATTGCCAGCCTTGTAGTCGATCGCAGCATCATAGCCTGCTTCTTCGACCAGCCATTTGCACTTATCAGGCCCGCCCGCGATCCCCACCGCCCGGCAGCCTGCAATCTTGGCAAGCTGGCCAACGATAGAGCCTGTTGCGCCCGCCGCGCCGGAGACCAGCACTGTGTCGCCTGCAACCGGCTTGCCAACTTTGAAAAGCCCGCAATAGGCCGTCAGCCCCGTTGTGCCGAGCACGGAAAGCACAGCGGTGGGCGAGATATCGGTTTCGATTTTGGTCAGCTCCTTGCCTGCAATCACCACATGTTCGGACCAGCCGGTTGTGCCAAAGACCAGATCGCCTTTTGCAAGCTTGGCGTAATTGCTTTCGACCACTTCGCAAATGCCGCTGCCGCGCATCACATCGCCAATATTCATCGGCGCGACGTAATCAGCGATGTTTTCCATCCAGCCCTTTTGCGCCGGATCAAACCCCAAATAGAGCGTTTTCAGAAGCACTTCGCCCTCGCCCGGCGCGTCAAGCTGCGTTTCGACCAGTTTGAAATCATCCTTGGCAATACCCCGTCCGCGTGGATGTCCGTTCAAAAGCCATTGGCGAGTGGTGGTCATATTGGAGTGCTCCTTTGCGTGTCTTGCGCTGCCTAATGCGCATCAGCGCTCCAGCGCACCACGGACAAAAGTGTCAGTCGAGTGCTTCGCGCGTTCTGTTATCTTGCCAAGCAGTCTCAACTAGGAGCTGCGAGCTATGGGCGTTCAATCTCACAAGACATTCTGCCGGTTTTGCCATGCCAATTGCGCAATGATCGTCGATATCGAGGATGGAAAGGTAAAGGCCGTGCGCGGCGATCCCGATGATCCGGCCTATGGCGGATATACGTGCAAGAAAGGGCGCGAGCTTCCCGATAGCCACAATAATGAGGACCGCCTACACCATTCGCTGATCCGCGATGCTGAGGGTGATTTCCAAGAGACACCGATGCCGCAAGCGCTCGGCCATGTTTCGGGCGAGCTAAAGCGCATTATTGACAAATACGGGCCGGACTCGGTTGCAGTCTTTATGGGGTCTGGCGGCTATCAAAACTCGGCCGCTATGATGAGCTCGATGGCCTTTTGCCAAGCGCTCGGCACCAAGCACTTCTTTACCTCCGTCACGCTCGATCAGCCCGCGAAAGTGTTCACAACCGAACGCTATGGCAAATGGGAAGGCGGCGTGAACACCTTTGCTACAGCGGACGTGGCGCTGTTTATTGGCAACAATCCGATTGTCTCGCATTATGCGCCGGTTGGCGGCGTTCCTCCGTTTTCGCCATCCAAACGCATTCGTGACCGCAAGAAGGACGGGTTGAAGCTGATTGTCGCTGATCCTCGGCTTGCAGAGGTCGGCCAGCTGGCAGACATCTATCTGCCGGTTAAGCCGGGCGAAGACCCTGCGCTGCTCGCCGGAATGCTCAATGTGATCATCAATGAAGAGCTTTATGATCGCAATTTCGTTTCCGCTCATGTGGACGGGTTTGAAGAATTGGCCGAGGCCGTTCAAAGCTTCCCGCCTGAAGTGGCAGCAGAACGTGCGGGCGTTGAAACCGATCAGCTTGTCGCCGCTGCGCGCATGTTCGGCAATGGCAACAAGGGCTGCGCTGTCACGGGCACTGGCCCTGAAATGGCGGGCAATGGCACTCTGACCGAATATCTGGTCACATGCCTCAATACGATTTGCGCGCGCTTCCGTCAGGAAGGCGAGAAGGTTGGCGTGCCTGGCGTGTTTACTGTTCAAATGGGCAAGAACCGCGCTCAGGTTGCACCGCCTGCTCCGTTGTTCGGGCGCGAAGGCGATGCGAAATCGCGCTTTCGCGGCATCGGGCAATTGATGTTCGAAATGCCGTGCAATGTCATGGCGGACGAGATTCTCACCCCGGGCGAAGGGCAAATCCGCGCGCTGATTTCAGTGGGCGGCAATCCAGTTGTCGGTTTCCCCAACCAGCGCAAAATGGTGCGCGCGCTGGAGGACTTAGAAATGTTCGTCCAGATCGACCCGTGGATGAGCGCAAGTGCAAAGAAAGCCGATGTTGTGCTTGCGCCCTCGCAATGTCTGGAGCGTGAAGACATCACCAATCTGTCCGAATGGTGGCATGACACGGCCTATGCTCGCTATACTGAAGCGCTGGCTGATGCGCCCGGTGATGTGATCGATGAATATAAGATGTTCTGGCACCTCGCCAAGGATCTGGGCATTCAAATGCAGCTTCCCGGCGGGCCTGTGCCCATGGGTGATGCGCCGCCTTCTAAGGAAGAATTCCTCGATCTGATGGTTGCAGGATGCCTTGTCCCGCCCAGCCAAGTGCGCGCAGATGCGGCAAAAGATGGCGGGGCAGCGCAAGTCTATGATGATCTCCATCCGGTGATCGAACCGCTTGATGAAGAGGATTTGCACCGGTTCAATCTGGCGGCGGGAGACATGCCCGCAACGCTAGAAAAGTACTCGGCTGATGATGCGCGCGCAGCCGGATTTGATTTCCGCCTGATCTCGCGCCGTTCGAAAGGGCGGTTCAATTCGATCGGGCAGCCGCTCAAGAACCTCGGCCAGAAAGTCACGACCAATCCGGCCTATATCCATCCCGATGATATGGCGAGCCAAGGGATCAAGGACGGCGATGTAATCGAGATTTCCAGCGCACATGCCTCCATCCACGGCGTTGCTAAAGGCTCTGATCGCGTTAGGCGCGGGCTGATTTCCATGGCTCATGCCTTTGGCGATGCGGACGCAGGCAAGCACAATGTCCGCGAAATGGGCGGCTCGACCAATAGGCTGACCAGCGATGAGGTTGATTACGATCCGATTACCGGACAAGCACTTCAAAGCGCCATTCCTGTCAAGATTGCTGCTGCTTAACTTACCCGAGAGGAAAGAGACATTATGCCTCAAAACCGCCGCTTCCTCCTCCAGCGTCGCCCCGATGGCGAGCCGGTTCCAGAAGATTTCGAGCTGGTCACTGAAGACACGCCAGAGCTTGCCGATGGCCAGTTCCTGATCCGCAATCACTATGCCTCGCTTGATCCGGCGATGCGCGGCTGGATGGATGCTGGCGGGAATTATATGCCGCCTGTTCCCTTGGGCGATGCGATGCGCGCAAGCACTATTGGTGTGGTTGAGGACAGCAAGGCGGAAGGTTTTGAAAAGGGCCAATGGGTCATGGGCCTCAATGCGCTGGAAGATTATTCGGTGAGCATGGTGGGCGGCTTTACCCAGCCGATTGATCCCACGCTTGTGCCCGAGATTACCAATTACCTCTCGATCTTTGGCGCGGTGGGCATGACAGCCTATTTCGGTTTTTTGGAAGTGTGCGAGCCCAAGGAAGGCGAAACGGTGCTGATTTCAGGAGCAGCGGGCGCGGTTGGATCACTCGTGGGCCAGCTTGCCAAAATCCACGGCTGCCGCGCGGTTGGCATTGCTGGCGGGCCGGAAAAATGCGCTCGGCTAACCGAGAAATACGGGTTTGATGCGGCCATTGACTACAAGGGCAAGGACGAAGCGCAGCTCACAGCCGAGATTGCCGAGGCCTGCCCCAAGGGCGTCGATGTAATCTTTGAAAATGTTGGCGGCGCGATCCTTGATGCGGGTCTGATGAACCTCAATCTTTACGCCCGCGTTGGCCTGTGCGGCCTGATTAGCGAATACAATACCGAGCCGGTCGGTGCGAGGAACCTATGGCGCCTGATTGTGAACCGTGCATCGATCCGTGGGCTTTTAGTATCCGATTACGTGGCGCGCTTCCCCGAAGGCGCAGCCAAGATGGGCGAATGGGCGGCCAGCCATGGCCTAACGATTGATGAGCATGTCGATGAAGGGCTGGAAGGCACCTATGACAGTTTCATGCGTCTGTTCGCAGGCTCAAACGATGGCAAGATGATCCTCAAAATCGCCTGATGCGCAGCCTGATCGTTCTTTCCGGTGGTCACCGCTATTACGAAGCGGAGTTTAACCGGTTCCTCAGCCAACTGGGCGATTGGGAAAAGACCCATCTGGAGCATCCAGAAGCTGAGGATTTTGTTGCAAAGGGCGGCGCTTTGGATGCCGACGCTCTGCTGTTCTACGACATGGGCGGATACACATTTGCCGATGATTGGGTGACATCACGCCCGCCGTCTGAAAGCTATCGCAGCGCTATTGTCGAACGGTTCCGCTCAGGCAGAGGCGCTGTCGCCTTGCATCATGCGCTCGCTGGATGGGCCGATTGGCCCGAGTGGCACGAAATGCTGGGTGGGCGCTTTCTCTATACGCCGGGCCAAGTGCGCGGAAAGCCAGTGCCCGATTCCGGCTATCGCCATGACGTTGAATATAGCGCGCAAGTGGTCGCCGATCATCCTGTAACAGCTGGCCTGCCTGCAAGCTTCACAATGTGCGACGAGCAATATCTTTGCGAGATTTTCGACGAGGATGTGGCGGCTTTGCTGCGCTCGGACTATCAATTCACACGCGACAATTTCTACTCTGCCTCGCTTGGCATTGCCGGAACATTGTTTTCCAATGAAGGGTGGGATCACGCTGACGGGAGCAATCTGATCGGCTGGCACAAGCAAGTGCATGGTGCGCCGCTGGTCTATCTACAGCCCGGCGATTCCAAAGAGGCTCTCCTCAATTCCCATTATCAAATGCTTGTCCGCAATGCGCTCAATTTCATATCAGGAGAGAAGCCATGACACCTATCGAAACCATCGAAGCCTTTATTGCGGCCTGGGACGAATTTGATCTGGAGAAAATCTACTCCTTCATGGCCGATGATATCGAGTGGACGGATATCCCGTTGTCGACAGTCAAAGGGATTGATCAGGTCCGCGCCAAGATGGACGGCTTCCCCGGTGTCGAGGCCGCCGGCTTTGACACCCATTTCATCGCCGCCAATGGCAATGTTGTCCTCACCGAGAGAACCGACTGGTTCCAGATGAAAGGCAAGAAACGCACGATCCGCGTTATGGGAACGTTCGAACTGAATGAAGAGGGCAAAATCCAGCGCTGGCGCGACTATTTCGATGCGGTCGAATTTGGCCGCGAATTTGGCGATCTTGCAGAGGGCTAGGGCACCTTCCCTCCTCGCCAATTCGATAGGGTATTTTCACTCAAGCCCTAACACTTTCACGAATCGCACTCGGGCGGCGCGCGCGGCTAGGTTGCGCTAATAATTTTCATCGCAAGAGGGATCGGCGAGAATTTCCATGAATAAGCCACAGACCAATATGTTCGCGCCTGAAACTCTGCTCGACCCGTTCGAACATTACAGCGCTGTGCATGCAGCCGGAATTGACGTTGAAGTGGTCGAGGGGATGGGGGCCTATGTCGTCTACTCCTATGAGCTGTGCAATGAAGCGACCGGCAAGCCGGAAATTTTCTCCAATGACTTCACTTCGCTGATGGGCCGCGAGGAGGATGAGGAGATCAATGCGATCCTCGCTGAGGGTTGGCCAGATGAACCAACCTTGCTGACCGCAGACGCGCCCGTCCACACCCGCAATCGCAAGCTTGTAAACTTGGCGTTTTCGGCCCCGCGCGTGAATGCAATTGAAGAGGTCATGCGCGCAAAGTCCATCGCTTTGATTGAGGATATGGCCCAGCAGGGCGGCGGCGATTTTGTCGAGGATTTCGCTATACCTTTGCCTGTCCATATGATTGCCGGGCAAATCGGCCTCGATAAGGACGCCAAGCAAGTGAAGAAATGGTCAGACGCTGCAGTCGACCGGTTCAGCCAGATGGTCGATCATGAACGCAAGAAGGAATGCGCGCGCAGCCTCGTCGAATATCAGCATTATATGAAAAGCATGATTGATGATCGCCGCGCCAATGGCGGTGATGATTTGCTGACTGATTTGGTCAATGCGCGGGTCGAAGGCGAAACCCCGCTCACCGATCCTGAAATCATGTCGATCATGCAGCAATTTATGGTCGCAGGGAATGAGACAACCACCAGCACGATTGCCGGATGCTTGCTTCAGCTGGTCCGCAATCCGGCCCAGATGGAAAAGGCCAAGGCAGCCGCTGGTGGGCGCGATCCCAAGCTTATCGGCAACATGGTCGAAGAGGCACTCCGCTATGAAACGCCCACAGCTGGGATGTGGCGGATTGTGAAAGAGGACACCTCGCTTGGCGAGCACGCGATTCCCGCCGGAAGCGTTGTCCAGCTTCGCTATGCTGCGGCAAACCGCGATCCGAAGAAGTTCGAAAACCCCGACGCATTTGATATCGAGCGCAAGAATGCCCGCGCTCACCTCGCCTTTGGCAAGGGGCCGCATATGTGCGTTGGCAATATGCTCAGCCGCAAGGAAATGCTGGTCGCCTTTGATGAATTGCTCGAAAGGCTCGACAATTTCCAGCTGTCTGACCCTGATGGCATTGAAGTGCTCCCCAATATCTTGCTGCGCGGGATTACCAAGCTGCCCATCACCTATGAGGTGGCTGCATGAATTTCGATCTCTCCGAAGAGCAGGAGCTGTTCACTTCGACAGTCGAGCGGTTCACTTCGCCGATTGATGTCGAAGCCCGCCACAAATTGCGCGGCAGCGAAGCGGGCTATGACAAGGCCCGCTGGGCTGAGCTGGCTGAGCTTGGTCTGATTGCTCTTGCTGCGTCTGAAGAAGCTGGCGGGATGGGCGGAAGCGCGCTCGATCTGGCGCTGGTGGGCGAAGCTTTGGGCAAGGGCAATGCGCCTGACCCGTGGCTCGAAAACGGCGTATTGCCAGCGCGGCTTTTGGCTGCAGGCGGCGCGAGTGATGCGCTCGAAGGCGTGTTGTCAGGCGAAAGCGTGGTCGCTGTCGCATGGGCAGAGCGTTCGCAGCGCTACAATTGGACGCCTGCCAATACCAAGCTTTCGGGTGGCGCGGTTACGGGTGAGAAGACCTTTGTGATGGGCGCAGCTTTGGCTGACCATCTGATTGTCACTGCGCTGGATGGAGAGGTTACCGCCTTCTTCCTCATCCCTATAAGCCGCGAAGGCATTGAAATCCGCCAATACCGCTTGGCTGATGGCTCGATTGCTGGCGAAGTGCATTTGCGCAATGTCGCTGTGACGGATGCAGAGCGGCTCGATATCAGCGAGGACGCGCTCGCTGCCACCATGGCGGATATGCGGCTGCTCGCTTCTGCGGAATTGCTTGGCCTTGGCCAGCGCCTGCTTGATGACACGCTGCAATATGTGAAGGAACGCGAGCAGTTTGGAGTGCCGATTGGCAGTTTCCAGGCGCTCCAGCACCGGCTTGTCGAATGCTATGCCAAAATAGAGCAATCGCGCTCGATGCTCTATCGCACAGCGCTTGCTAATGACGATGCCACTGGTGGTTTGGGCGCAGCCGCTGGTGCGAAAGCTTTCATTACACAGCAGGTCGATCATGTCGCGCGCGAGGCTGTGCAAATGCATGGCGGGATGGGCATTACGGACGAGCTGGCCATCGGCCATGCAATGAAGCGCGTGCTCGTGCTTGCGCGGCTGTTTGGTGATATGGACACCAATCTCGCTGATTATGCGAAGGCTGCCTGAGCATTAGGTTTGGAAGGAGAGCGTTATGGCTGCATTGGCACCGATTGACTCAGAGCTTTGGAGCGATGATGCTGAGCCGCATCTGATGGGCGGGCGCAAGGCAGATGGCGAGATTGTCTTCCCCATGCCGCAAGGCGATGCGGCGAAAGATGTCGAGCCTTACAAGCTCTCTCGCCATGGCAAATTGTGGTCATGGACGAGCCAGGGCTTCCTTCCCAAAACGCCTTATGAAGGGCGCGGTTCTGGCCCCGAAGAAGGCCCGCCGGATTTCGTGCCGTTCCTGCTTGGCTATATCGAACTGCCCGGCGAAGTGATTGTCGAGAGCTACATTGTCGATGCTGCTCTGGACGATCTGAAACTCGGCATGGACATGGAATTTTGCATTGTGCCCTTCAATGATCAGCACACCACCTTTGCCTATCGACCCGCTGGAAGTGGAGCCTAAGCCATGAGTGACAACGTCTACATAATCGGCGCAGGCATTCACCCGTTCGGGCGGACTGACGGGCGTTCGGGCCGCGAGCAAGGCGTCTATGCTGTGCGCGAGGCAATGGCCGATGCGGGCCTTGAATGGGCTGATATCGAATGCGCATATGGCGGATCAGCTGCGGCAGGCAGCGCGGATATTATGGTCAATGAGCTGGGGCTGACCTCGCTCCCCTTCACCAATGTCGCCAATGGTTGCGCGACCGGCGGCAGCGCGCTGGCGTCTGCTCAAATGGCGATTTCCAGCGGCATGTATGACCTTGCTCTGGCAACGGGTTTTGACAAGCACCCGCGCGGTTCGTTCAATGCCTCGCCTGCCGATTATGGCCTGCCCGAATGGTATGGGCAGACCGGCATGATGCTGACGACGCAATTCTTCGCGCTCAAGATCCAGCGCTACATGCAATTGCACGGGATCAGCCGCGAGACATTGGGCCGCGTTGCTGTGAAAGCTTTCAAGAACGGCACGATCACGCCCCATGCATGGCGGCGCAGCGAGATTGATCTCGACACAGTGATGAATGCGCCGATGATCAATGATCCGCTCACCAAATTCATGTTCTGCTCGCCAGCTGAGGGCGGTGTCGCGCTGATCCTTGCCAGCGAGAAGAAGATGAAAGAGCTGGGCGCGGATGGCGTCAAGATTTCCAAGATCGCAGTTAAAACGCGCCCACCTGACAGTTTCGAAGTCTTTCAGGCTGGCGTCAGCGTGAAGGAAGGCGGCAAGCCAACGGTGCTTGCAAGCCAAGCCGCGTTCGAAGGGGCGGGCATTGGCCCTGAGGACATTGATGTCGCACAGCTTCAAGACACTGAAAGCGGCGCTGAGATTATGCATATGGCCGAAAACGGTTTTTGCGCGGATGGCGATCAGGAACAATGGCTGGCCGAGGGCGTGACGGAAATTGGCGGAAAGCTTCCCGTCAACACAGACGGCGGATGTCTCGCTTGCGGCGAGCCGATTGGCGCCTCGGGCCTCAGACAAGTGTACGAGAATGTCGAACAGCTTCGCGGGCGAGCGGGCGAGCGGCAAGTGCCCGGCGCTGACGGTTCTGGGCCAAAGACCGCCTATAGCCACGTCTACGGCGCGCCGGGTCTATCAGCAGTAGCCATTCTGGAGAGGTAAGAAACTATGGGCAGGATGAGCGGCAAAGTCGCCATAGTCACAGGCGGCGCTGAAGGAATCGGAGCGACCGTTGCGCGGCAATTCGTCGAAGAAGGCGGGCAAGCGCTTTTGTGCGACATCCAGATCGACAAGGCCAATGCGCTGGCCGATGAGCTGGGCGAAAATGCGGCAGCGTTCGAAATGGATGTGCGCAATCTCGACCGTTGGCATGAAGCAGTGAAAGAAGCGCAAAGCCAGTTTGGCAAGCTCACCACACTGTTCAACATCGCCGGCATTTCCGAACCCGGCAATGTGCCCGAGGGCGATCTCGACAGTTGGGAGCGCACAATCGACATCAATTTGAACGGGCCTTATTTCGGTATGCGCGCAGCTTTGCCAGCGATGGAAGCCAGCGGAGAGCCGGGCGCTATCGTCAATATCGGTTCGATGATAGCCATGCGCGCAGCGGCCTTTGTGGCAGCTTATTCGGCATCGAAAGCAGGGCTCTTAGGCCTCACTCGCTCGGTCGCGCTCGATTGTGCTGAGCGCGGCGTTCCGATCCGTGCAAACATGGTGCATCCCGGCGCAATCCGCACACCGATGTATGACCGCTACAAATTCTCAGGCGCTGCGGAACCTGAAGCCATCGAAGCCGATTTTGCCGCAACCCATCCGATGAACCGGATTGGCGAGCCGGAAGAAGTTGCCAAGGCCTGCATCTTTTTGGCCAGTGACGACGCTAGCTTCACAACCGGCTGCGACTTTACAGTTGATGGCGGCGGGAGCATTCGGAGTTGACGATGACCACGGTTCATTTCCACTTCTGCCGCATTGGGGCAGCCGCCTCCACTTTGGCCGCCGGACGTGTTGATGGCGGCGGGTCGATAAGGAGCTAATAGTATGGCCCAAACGAACACAAGCCAACCAGCCACACGGATTGACGCGCATTTTGTCGCAGCGGGCAAATATCACGATA
>CAZJAG010000083.1:0-10534 GCA_964543735.1 uncultured Porphyrobacter sp.
GCCAATAAATAACCTATTTGGCACTTTTCTATTGACATTGTCACGCTAATTGGTACTAAAGGGACAACATCGCGATAGTGTGATTCGCTCCCAAAAATTGAAATGCCCCTCGGGGGGGTCTGGTATTCACTTTATGAGTGAACGCCCCCGTCGCGTGCTTCTTTCAACGCAAGCGAACGGAAACCCTGCCGATGGCACAGAATAAACGCGCAAATAAACCCCGCGCCACAAGCTTCACAAAAAAGCGGCAATTCGACTTTTTGCAGGCGCTCGCTGAAACCAGCAATGTCAAGCAATCTGCCAAGATGGCCGGTGTCAGCCTGAGCACTGTTTACAAGACCCGATCGAAGAACCCTGAGTTTGCACGGGCCTGGCTCGCAGCGCTTTGGGAAGGGTATGCCAACCTCGAGATGGAAGTTCTTGGCCGCCTTCGCGAAGGTGATCAGAAGACCAAGGATGGCGAGAAATATGACTTCGCCAATGCCATTCGGCTGCTCTCTGCCCACCGTGACAATGCGGCGCGGGCACAGGCCCAGCAGCGCAATATCAGCGCTACCGAAATTCGAGACTCGATCGATCGCAAGGTTGAGGAAATCCGGTTGAAAGTGATGGAGGAGAAAGCGAAGCAGACCCGTGAGCGCTGACCGTTATGACTGGCTGGCAGATGCCAGCGAGCAAACCCGCGGCGAAATTGCCGCTGCGCTCAGCAGCGAAGAACGCGCTGCATTGCCTTACCATTGGCCGTTTTGGGCACGCGATGCCCAGCTACCGCCGCCGGGTGACTGGCGGGCGTGGCTGATTATGGCAGGGCGCGGCTTTGGCAAGACCCGGGCTGGCGCAGAATGGGTGCGGATGGTGGCCGAGAATGATGGCAGCGCCCGGATTGCTTTGGTCGCCAGCTCTTTGAGCGAAGCGCGCGCTGTGATGATCGAGGGCGAGAGCGGGATTATGGCCTGCTGCGCGCCTGAAAGCCGCCCGCATTTTGAAAGCGTGAGGCGCAGACTGATCTTTCCCAATGGCGCTGAGGCGAAACTGTTCTCTGCCGCCGAGCCGGAAAGCCTGCGCGGGCCGCAGCACAGCCATGCTTGGTGTGACGAGATCGGCAAATGGCCGCTCGCCAGCGATGCGGCAACCCGGTGCTGGGATAACCTTTTGATGGGTTTGCGATTGGGAACTGACCCGCGCATCGCCGTCACTACAACGCCGCGCAGCGTGCCTTTGGTGCGCCGCCTGCTCGAAGGGCAAGGCGATGGGAGCACGGCTGTCACTCGCGGAAAGACAAGCGACAATGCACAGCATTTGCCGCAGCGTTTTCTCGACGCGATGGAAGCCGAATATGCTGGCAGTTTGTTGGCGCGGCAGGAACTTGATGGCGAGCTGATCGATAATGTCGAAGGCGCCTTGTGGTCGCGCGAATTGATTGAAAGCGCGCGGGCAAGCAATGCGCCTGCCGATCTGGTCAATGGCCTAACGAGGGTCGTGGTCGCTGTTGATCCGCCCGCCTCTGCCAATGGTGATGCTTGCGGGATTGTGGTCGCAGCGATTGACGCATCGGGCACAGCGCATGTGCTGGCCGATTGCTCGGTCGAGCAGGCGAGCCCTGAAAGCTGGGCCAGAGCGGTTGCGCAAAGCGCCGAGCATTGGAGCGCTGACCGCGTCATCGCTGAAGCCAATCAGGGCGGCGCGATGGTCGAAAGCGTTTTGCGTGCAGCGGACTGCGCGCTGCCGATAAAGCTTGTCCATGCGACGCGCGGCAAGGTGGCAAGGGCCGAGCCTGTGGCGGCGCTTTATGAAGTGGGCCGCGTGAAGCATCACGGGCTGTTTGCTCAATTGGAAGACCAGTTGTGCGGCCTGATGCCGGGCGGTGAATATCACGGGCCGGGCCGCAGCCCTGACCGCGCCGATGCGCTTGTTTGGGCGCTTAGTGAATTGTGTTTGGGCCGTGCGCGCTCCCCGCGCATCAAGCCGATCTGACCGACAAGGAAAGGGATATATATCATGTCCATTATCGACACGCTTGCCAGCGCGTTCAAAGGCTCAAGCGACAGCCGCCTGCCACTGGCGCAGGGCTTTATCTCGCCTTGGGCGAGCGCCATTGATCGCGGCGGCGCGCCGCGCATGTTCGACTATACGATTGCGATCAATTCCGGCTTTGTCTCCAATCCGATTGCCCAGCGCGCTGTGCGGATCATTGCCGAAAGCGTGGGCCGCGCGCCAATCAGCCAAAGCGATGATCGCTTGCAAGCCTTGGTTAGCGCGACCAGCGCGGGCCAGTCGCTGATTGAGACGATTGCAGCCCATCTCGTTCTGCATGGCAATGGCTATGTCCAGATCGTGAAGGATGCGAGCGGCACTCCGATTGAACTGTTCGCGCTGCGCCCTGACCGCGTGAAGATTGTTCTGGGCAATGATGGTTGGCCCTGCGCCTTTGAATATCGGGTCGGCTCGCAAGTGATGACTTTGCCGATCGAGGATGAGAACGGCTGGCCCAATTGCATCCATATCCGCTCGCTCCACCCGACCGATGATCACTATGGCGCGGGCGCTCTGGCAGCCGCCGACCAGCCAATTGCAGTCCATAATGCAGCGGTGAGCTGGAACCGCGCTTTGCTGGAGAATGCCGCGAGGCCCTCTGGCGCATTGGTCTATGAAGATGACAGCGGCGCGGGGCTGACGAGCGAACAGTTTGACCGATTGAAAGCGGAGCTGGAGGCGGCTTTCTCAGGCCAGGGCAATGCCGGCCGCCCGATGTTGCTGGATGGCGGGCTCAAGTGGCAAAGCATGGCCTTGTCGCCCGCTGATATGGATTTTGCGGAGCTCAAAAGCTCGGCAGCGCGCGACATTGCGCTCGCCTTTGGAGTGCCGCCCATGTTGCTCGGCATTCCAGGCGACAACACCTATTCGAATTACCGAGAGGCAAATCGCGCCTTGTGGCGACTGACCTTGCTGCCCTTGGCGGACAAGCTCTTGGGCGCTTTGTGCGAAGGGCTTGCGTCTTGGTATCCGCAAGCGAAACTGTCGGTTGATCTCGACCGCGTGCCAGCGCTTTCCGAAGATCGCGAGCGGCTGTGGAAGCAGTTGTCCGATGCAGATTTCCTTTCCGAGGATGAGAAGCGTGCGATGCTCGGCTTTGAGCCGCGCGGAGAAATGCAATGAACCGCGAAGAATTGCTCGCTCGCCTTATGGCGCAGGCCGCCAGCGAGGGCGGTGATCTGGTCACTTTGCGCGCGATTGTTGAGGAGACGAGCGAGCTTGCTGCCAATCGTGTGCTTGAGCGATTGGGTCTGTCAGATTCGGACGCCCAGGAAGATATTGACGAGCTGCGCGAATTGCTCGGCGCATGGCGCGATGCCAAGACAAGCGCTTGGAAGGCGCTGGTCGAGTGGATTACGCGCGGGCTGCTCGCACTGCTGCTGATCGGCATTGCAGTGCGGCTGGGTGTGGGGGATCTGTTCCAATGAGCACTCCCAACACGCCGCCGATGCGGTTTGCCGGCTATGCAGCACTCTTCGATATTGCCGATGCCAGCCAAGACACGATCCGCCAAGGCGCTTTTGAACGCACCATTGCCGCGCGGCAAACCCCGCTCCCATTGTTCTGGCAGCACAAGCCCGACCAAGTGATTGGCGTGATTGAAAGGGCGAGCGAGGACGAGCGCGGATTGAGAGTGATTGCCAGAATAGACAATCCCGCCAGCCGCGCTTCTGAAATGCTGCGGCGAGGCGCGGTCAATGGCCTTAGTTTCGGATATCGCGCTACCAATTACAGGCGCGACCAGACGGGCCGCATTCTGGACGAGGTCGAGCTGTTCGAAGTCAGCCTTGTCACTCATCCGTTGCAATATGGCGCGCGGGTGCACCTCCTCGCCTGACACGCCAAAACCACATTCCCAAGTTTTCCCACCGGCCGCCACAGGGGCGGCCTTTTTCATGCCCAACAGAAAGGTAGACTGCCCCATGGACACTGTTTCCAACCCAATCCAAGACGTGATGGAAGAAAGCTTCGATATTGTCGCTCGGCAAGACAAGACCGAAGAAGCAATTGATGCGCTTCGCGGCGATGTCGATGAAGTGAAAGCGCGGCTCGACAAGGTTTCGCGCGCCGCCGCCACCCGCCCTGCAATGGCCGCTGCAAGCGAAGACAGCGCCGAGGTCAAAGGCTTCGTCAATGGCTATCTGCGCAATGGCCGCGAGAGCGAGATCAAATCATTGAGCGGCGCGACGCCTTCTGACGGCGGCTATGCTGTGCCGCGCGTGATCGATGCGAACATCTCTTCCGCTCTGGTCGAGATCAGCCCGATCCGCTCCATCGCGCAAGTCGTGCAAACCGGCACGTCTGGCTATCGCAAGCTGATGTCGACCGGCGGCACGGCCTCTGGCTGGGTCAGCGAGATTGCCGGACGGCCCGATACCGATACGCCGCAATTTGCTGAAATCGCGCCTCCAACGGGCGAGCTTTACGCCAATCCTGCGGCAAGCCAGGCGATGCTCGACGATGTTGCTTTCGATCTGGAAAGCTGGCTGGCTGGCGAGATTGCAATGGAATTTGCCCGCGCTGAAGGCGCTGCCTTCGTCAATGGCACAGGCAGCGATCAGCCCGCCGGTTTCCTTTCGGCAACCACTTCCACTGCCGAGGATGGCGTGCGTGCCTTTGGCTCTGTCCAATATGTCGGATCGGGCGATGCGTCGGGCTTTGATTCCGCTCCTGAAGAGAAGCTGGTCGATCTGATCCATACGCTCAAAGCAGGCCATCGTCAGGGCGCAAGCTTTGTGATGAATTCGGCGACATTGGCTGAAGTGCGCAAGCTGAAAACTTCAGATGGCGCATTCCTGTGGCAGCCCGGTCTCGTCGAGGGCCAGCCCGATCGTCTGCTCGGCTATCCTGTGGTGGAAGCGGAAGACATGCCCGATGTCGCAGGCGGCGAGTTCCCGATTGCGTTCGGTAATTTCCGCCACGGCTATCTGATTGCTGAAAACAGCGCGACGCATCTGCTGCGTGACCCCTTCACCAACAAGCCGTTTGTGCATTTTTATGCGACCAAGCGCGTGGGCGGACAGGTGCTCGACAGCAATGCAATCAAGCTGCTGAAAATCGAGGCCTAGGCCTCCCCCTTCCCGGCGGGGTTGAGTTTCCCCCTTTTACCTCCCCCGCCGGTTTTAGCGCCCGCATCGCTGCAAGCAGCCTCCTGCATTGCCAGTCCGGTGCGGGCGCACCCTTTCCTTCTTTTTCAAGCTTGCATCACGGGAGAGCTCAATGCGGCGGGTAGAATTGGTGGCAGCGAACCTCTCTGGTGAGGCGCTGGCAGAACTCAAACAATGGCTGGGTATCACGCGCCCTGACGAAGATGCGCAGCTGGTCTCGCTGCTCGCAGCCAGCCTCGACATGTGCGAAGGCTTTACCGGGCAAATCGCGCTTGAGGCGCAATATGAAGAAGTCGTGCGACCATGCGATGGCTGGTGCGAGCTGGCTTCGCGTCCGGTGCGTGCGATCACAGGTGTTGAGGCGCAAGATGCAAGCGGCATGCGCAGCGCGCTTGGCGTGGCGGACTATGCGCTGGAAATTGACGCTGATGGAACTGGCAAAGTCCAGCTCACCGGCAACATCAGTGCGCCGCATTCACTCGTGATCCAGTTTGCAGCAGGGCTTGCCGCTGAATGGGCCAGCCTACCTGATGCTTTAAGACACGGGATTATCCGTCTCGCTGCGCATCACTATCGCGAGCGTGATGCGAGCAAAGCGGTGCCGCCGCCTGCCAGCGTTACGGCTCTGTGGCGGCCTTGGCGCAAGGTGCGGCTGACATGATCCGGCTCGATCTTGGCGGGCAGTCTGGCGCGCTGGAAACACAGCTCGGCAATGCGGCTGAGCGAATCGGTGAAGCGGCGGGTGAAGCACGCCGCGCGCATTCTCGTTTTGCAGGCGACCATTGGCGTCGCCCCGATCTTCTCTGGCCATTGATCACAAGGAGCTGACGCGATGGAAACCCAACTGCGCGCAGCAGTGATCAGCTGGCTGGAAAGCGCACCCGATCTCAGCGGCCTCAATGCGATTGAAGAGGAAAGCCCGCTCAAGGCGTCACCGCCATGGCTGGGTATTGCCGCGAGTGCCTCGACCGACTGGAGCACCAAGGACCGCGATGGCCGCGAAGTGCGGATCGCGCTGGAACTGGTGACGCGCGGTGATGAGACTGATGGCGATGCGGCTTTCGTCAAAGCCATCACCGAACGCATCACAACGCTTCCTGCCGACCAAAGCACTTTCACAATCGTCAATGCGCGTTTCATGCGCGCCCGCAGCGAGCGCCGCCGCAACAATCTGCGTGCCAGCCTGCTCGAATTTCGCATTCACATTCTCTCAAACGACACGGAGTAACTAGCCATGAGCGCACAAAAAGGTTCCGCTTTCCTTCTCAAGATCGGCGACGGAGGCGATCCGCAAAGCTATGAAACCGTTGCAGGACTTCGCACCACGCAGCTTTCCATCAATGGCGACACTGTTGTCGTCACACATAAGGAATCGGGCGGTTGGCGCGAGCTGCTCTCGGGCGCAGGAACGCGCTCTGTCTCTGTCAGTGCAGCGGGCATTTTCCTTGGCAGCACTTCAGAAGATGCAGTGCGCGGCCATGCGCTCGCCGGAACGATTGCCGCCTATGAGCTCTCGTTTGAAGATGGCAGCCGAATGCTAGGCGACTTCCTCGTCCAGCGGCTCGATTATGCGGGCGACTTTAATGGCGAGCGCAATTACACGCTTCAGCTCGAAAGCTCGGGCGAGGTTGTCCCTGCATGAGCCGCGCAGCCAATCCCCAGCGCGGCGAAGCGCATATTGTGCTGGATGGACAACCCTTTGTCATCCGCCCCAGTTTCGAAGCTCTGGTATTGGCTGAGGAAGAGCTAGGATCGCTCTTCGCAATGGTTGAACGCGCTTCTGATGGCGCCTTGACCATTTCGGAAATGACGGGGCTTATCTGGCATTGCCTGCCCGCAGATGCGCGGCCCGAGCGCGCCGTAGTGGGCGCAGCTTTGCTGGCGATGGGTCTGGTCGAGGCGACCAAGCCTGTGCGCGTGATCTTCAGTCAGGTTCTCAAAGGCTCAGCGTGAGCGAGACCTATGCGCGGCAATTGCCCCGGCTGATTGCTGTGGCTGCGCAATATCTGGGCTGGAAGCCGGACGAATTCTGGGCTGCGACGCCGCGCGAATTGCACGCGGCCTTGTCCGACCCTTCCCAAGCGGCAAGCGAGCTGATCTCGCTCGCTGATATTCAACATCTATTGGAGCGCGATAGCGATGACCGAAACAGTCGATGAGCTGGTGATTGACGTGCGAGCAACCACCGATGGCTTCAAGCGCGATATTGCCGATTTGCGCGGATCGCTCGATGCAAATTTGCTCGACGGATTTGAACAAGCGGGCAATGTGTTGGAGCGCGGCCTATTGAGCGCGATCCGCAAGGGCAGTTTGGGATTTGATGATCTGAAGAAGGTCGCCTTCCGCGCGCTCAACGAAATCGCAGCCCAAGCCTTGCAAGCAGGCCTCGGCTCGCTGTTCGGCGATGGGCAAGGTGGCGGTTTCGGCGCGGGCGGCGGCGGCCTCGGCGGATTGCTCCAAGGCGCGCTTGGTTCGTTATTCGGATTGCCGGGCCGTGCAACCGGCGGCCCTGTGTCACCCGGGCGCGGCTATATAGTGGGTGAGCGCGGACCAGAGCTATTCGTGCCCACTAGCGCAGGCACAGTCCACGCCAACGGCTCAGGCCAAAGCGCGCGCGATGTGCGGGTCGCCATCCAGCTTTCCACGCCGCGCGGAACCAGCGCGCCGCGTGCAATGCAGCGTTCTAGCCGCCAACTCGCCAGCGCCGTTCGCCGCGCCTTGAGCGAAGCTTAGAGAAGAGGGGCAAGGCATTATGGCATTCTGGCTCGCCAAGTCCCGAAAGGGGCAGGCATCATCCTATATCCAGCGGTTCGATCCACGCTTTTGGGCTGTCAATTTCCCTCGGCCCATGATGGCATCGGCGACGGTTCCATCTCCCGATACGTTGCAAGTGGATTGCGAATTCCTCAACAAAGGTGATCTTGCAGGGCTGATCTGGGAAAGCGAAGACACGCTCGATCATCCGCTGCTCGCTTATGAAACTTCGCTCGACTATTCGCGCACAACGCTGAGCTTTCGTTGGCAGTCGAGCGGACTGATGCCGCTTGATCAGCCCAATGGGCCGACGCTGACAATCGAAGGGCGCGATGCATCTGGAGCAGATAAGACCTGGTATGTGCGGCTTTGGAATTATGCGGATGGGACGCCAAGCGATGCGCAGATTGATCTGCCCTTCTCTGACCTGACAGGCGGTTGGACAGCCACTGAAGATCCGGTTCATCCAAGTGATATCGACCGGATGTTTATATCGCTCGTCCATCCCGACTACGAAGCCGGAAGCGGCGAGGCCTTCCCGTCATTTCAGACAGGCCGCGTAACGCTTTCGGGCGTTCGCTGTGATGGACACAATGCCATGCTGGAGATCGGCGATATATTGCTCCCCGAACATGGCGAGCGGATCGCAACCGGCTATGATGATGCCTACAACCAAACGCCCGATCGGCTCGTGCGCAATATCATTGGCCTCGGCTATCGCGAAGAGTTGATCCATTATGTCGGCATGAGCCACTATATGCGGCTGAAGCGGTATGGCGGGCCGGTTGTTCGCGCGCTTATCCCGGCCGCCCTGTGCTCGCCTTGTGAAGAATGGCATCGCGCCTTCTTCGAGCGCTGCAAAGAATACGATCTGGAGGTTATCACCTCGCTCTCTTACGAGCTGCTTTACGACTACAGCTACAGTTCATGGCGGCAAGTTGCGCATGATGGCAGCCCTGCGCTGACCGGCTGGGAACCGCCATCTACATTGCTTACACCAGCTCGCGATTCGACCATGGTTTGGCTGCAGGAGATCGCTCAGTTCTTTGTTGCGCTGATGGAGGAAGCAAGCCTACCAGTCCGGTTCCAGATCGGCGAGCCATGGTGGTGGGTCCAGCCAGATGGCAAGCCGTGCCTATACGGCGTTGCCGAAAAGGTTGCGCTGGGCTGGGATATTCCCGTCATCACCGATATGCGGGCACCGCTCGACACAGCTCAGCTCAATTTGCTCGATCAGGTTGGCGAAATTCTTGCCCAATCGACGCTCGACTTGGCCGATGCAGTGCGCGATGCTGCGACAGGCCCGGCAGAAGTTTTGCTCCTCGCCTTCACGCCAACCATTTTGCACCAAGAGATGCCGGAATTGCGCCGCGCCAACCTGCCTGCGGGCTGGGCCTATCCAGCTTTTGATCGCTTGCAATTGGAAGATTATGACTGGCTGACCGATGGTGCCGATGCCTTGCGGCGTGCAGCATACGCAGCAGCTGACGACTTTCTGGGATACCCGATAGAGTTGCAGGATTACCTCTCAGGCTTCGTCCTCGATGCGGATGATGCAGAGGAATATTGGCAGCGCATTGATGCCGGTCTCGACGAAGCGGCAGCGCGCGGCGTGACACGCAGGTTCGTGTGGGCGCTGCCGCAAGTCACGCGAGATGGATACACCCGCTTACCAAGCAAAAAGGAGGATGAGGTGCGAGCCTTTGATGACATTCATTATCCCTTACCACTCGGTAAGTCGAGCGCAGTCAGCCCTGAATTTTCAACCAGCGTTGCCGTCACGTCTTCAGGGCATGAGCGGCGCAATTCGCTGTGGAGCGATGCGCGAATGCACTTTGATGTTGGCCCCGGAATTCGGTCAGAAAATGAACTGGGCGAGCTGATCTCGTTTTTCCGCGCAAGACGCGGTGCAGCGCGCGGATTTCTGGTCGCTGACCCGTTTGATTTCAGCAGCAATGATATGACAAAGCAGCCCGGTAACTCGGATATGTTGATCGGGATTGGTGACGGATTGAAAGCCGATTTTCAGCTCGTCAAAAACTATGGCGATGAAGATGATGATGCGCAGCAGCGCGTCATTACGAGGCCGCGTGAAGGCAGCATTGTCGTGAGCGTGGATGGCCAGAATTCAACCGAATGGACGCTGGGTGAGCAAGGCCTGATCACCTTTTCAAACGCGCCTGCTTCGGGCGCAGAGGTCCGCGCTGGTTTCCTCTTTGATGTCCCGGTGCGCTTTGCTGACGACCGGCTCGATATCTCCGGCATCAATTTCGCCGCTGGCGAAGCGCCCAGCGTTGCGCTTATCGAAATTCGCGAGGCTCAATAGGATGAACGCTTTCTTCACAAGCGAGTTGGAAGGCGTTGCGACCTTCTGGCGCATCTTCCGAAAAGATGGAGTAGCCTTGGGATTCTCAACCCATGACCGCGACCTGCGGTTCGAAGGACTCCTGCATCGGTCAGCGCCTGGTCTGGTTCCGTCTGCGATCCGCAAAACCAATGCGCTCGAGCATGATAGTGCGGAAGTTTCTGGCGCGCTTAGTCATGATTCCATTTCCGAAGCCGAGCTTGCCGCAGGGCATTATGACCAAGCTCGGATCGAAATTGGCGCAGTCAATTGGGAGACCCTTGAAAGCATGACG
>CAZJAG010000084.1:0-10415 GCA_964543735.1 uncultured Porphyrobacter sp.
CTATCCCCCCGCGTGGTAGAAATCCCAGATCGTTTGCGCCACGCCTGCGCTCACTCCGGGCGCGCGTTGCAAGTCTTCCAAGGCCGCTGCGCGAACCTTGCTCGCCGTGCCGAAATGCAGCAGCAAAGCGCGTTTTCTCGACGGACCAATGCCGGGTATCTCATCGAGCGGCGAGGCTTGGATCGATTTGCTGCGCTTCGCCCGATGCGCACCAATGACATAGCGGTGCACTTCATCGCGAAGGTTTTGGAGATAGAACAGCACCGGCGAATTGGTTGGCAGCGTCTTCTCGCGCCCATCAGGAAAATGGAAAATTTCGCGTCCCTCACGCCCGTGATGCGGCCCCTTGGCAATAGCAATCAGCGGCACATCCTCTATCCCCATTTCAGCAAGCTGGTCACGCACCGTGCTCATTTGACCTTTGCCGCCATCAATCAGCACCAGATCGGGCCACACGGCCTTATCGCCTTCCTTGCCCGCCGTCTCGCGATCAGGATCATCCTTCATTGCGCGCGCAAACCGGCGCTCCATAACCTCGCGCATCATGCCGTAATCATCATTGGTTTGGGCTGATTTGATGTTGAATTTGCGATATTGGTTCTTGATGAAGCCTTCAGGCCCCGCGACCACCATCGCGCCCACAGCTTTGGCGCCTTGGATGTGCGAGTTGTCATAAACTTCGATGCGCTGCGGCACGTCATCCAGCTCGAGAAATTCGGCCATTTCGCGCAAGGTTTTCGCCTTGGTGCCGCTTTCCGCCAGCCTCCGGTCGAGCGCTTCACTGGCATTGCGGCTGGCTTGCTGCATCAATTTGCGCCTGTCGCCGCGCTGCGGGATCGAAAGGCTAACTTTCTTGCCCGCCAGCTCTGACAGCGCATCGCTGATCAAATCGGCCTCGGGCAGTTCGCGGTCAACCAGCACCATGGGCGGCGGCGGCACTTCCTCGTAAAATTGCAGGATGACATCGGAGAGCACTTGCGCTTCCTCAACACCCTTGGTGCGCGAGGGGAAGAAAGCGCGGTGCCCCCAGTTTTGCCCGCCGCGAATGAAGAAGCTCTGGATGCCGACCTGTCCGCCCTTGGCCGCAAGCGCGAAGACATCTGCATCTCCCACACCGCTGGCGTTGATCGCTTGACTACCTTGGATAAAGGTCGCCGCGCGCAGCCGGTCACGCAGGATCGCGGCAGTTTCGAAGTCCAAATCTTCAGCCGCCTTGGCCATTTGCGCTTCGAGATCGGATTGCACTTTGGAAGATTTTCCAGCGAGGAAATCCTTCGCCTGCCCCGTCAACTCGGCATAGTCAGCTGTGCTAATCCGGCCCACACAAGGGGCTGAGCAACGCTTGATCTGGTAGAGCAGACATGGGCGATCCCGTCGGTCAAAAAAGCTATCCGTACAAGACCTTAGCAGGAAAAGCTTCTGCAAGGCATTGATTGTCGAATTGACACTGCCAGCGCTCGCGAAAGGGCCGTAATAATTGCCTTTCGCCCGCCTTGCACCGCGATGCTTTTGAATACGCGGATAGTCATGCTCGGCTCGCAAAAGGATGAAAGGGAAGCTTTTGTCATCGCGCAAATGCACATTGAACGGCGGGCGATAGCGCTTGACCAATTGCGCTTCCAATAGCAGCGCCTCGGCCTCTGAATTGGTGGTGACGATCTCCATCGAACGGCATTGGCTCACCATCCGCTGAAGCCTGCCGGTGAGCTGCTGCACCTGCGTATAATTGGGCACGCGTGACTTTAACGAACGCGCCTTGCCTACATAGAGCACATCGCCGCGCGTATCGAGCATCCGGTAGACACCGGGCACAGGCTTCAATGTCTTCACCGTCGCGCGGATCGCAGCAACACCAGCCTCAAGATTGGGCTGGGCCGAGGCGACCGTATAGGCCGCGCGTTCCTCGTTGAAACGCTCGGCACCTCGTGGATCATTGGGAGAACCGGCAGGCGCTTTCGACATGGCCCATTGCATAGGGATTGCAGCGCCAGATTGGCAATCCGTAGCCGATTTCTTTTTCGCGCCTTTTCCCTCCCGCTCATTTTCCCTACTGCCCATGCGATGCAGCATTATGATGCGATCATTCTGGGAGCAGGCGCAGCGGGCCTGATGTGTGCCGCGCGCGCAGGGCAAAGCGGATTGCGTGTTGCTGTGCTGGAAAAGTCTGAGAAACCGGGCAAAAAGATCCTGATTTCGGGCGGTGGGCGGTGCAACTTCACCAATATCAATGCAGGGCCAGCCAATTATCTCTCGAACAATCCGCATTTCGCCAAGTCGGCTCTGGCGCGATATTCACCGCGCGACTTTATCGATCTGGTCGAAAGCCATGGGATCGCATGGCATGAGAAGACTTTGGGCCAGCTGTTTTGCGATGGATCAGCCAAGCAGATCGTCCAGATGCTACTCGATGAATGCTCAGCGAATGTCGAGGTGATCTGCAATGCTGATGTCAGCGCGGTTTCGCATAAGGACGACCTGTTTACAGCCACTACGGGGGATGCGAGCTACGCAGCCCCGCAATTGGTGATCGCAACCGGCGGGCCTTCAATCCCCAAGATGGGCGCAACCGGATTTGCTTATGAGTTGGCCCGTCAGTTCGGCCTGAAAGTTGTCGAACCGCGCCCTGCCCTCGTCCCGCTGACATTGGGCGGCGATGATGTGCTGTTCCGCGAGCTGTCCGGCGTTGCCGCACCCGTGCTCGCCCGCGCTGGCAGCCCGAAACACAAAGCGGAATTTGCCGAGGCCGCGCTCTTCACGCACAAGGGGCTGTCCGGCCCTGCGATCTTGCAAATCTCTTCCTATTGGCGGCACGGGGAGCCGATCAGCGTGGATTTTATGCCGGAGCGCCCGCTCGATTGGCTGGTCGAGAGCAAGCAAGCGAACCAGCGCAAGACTTTGGGCGATGTGCTGTCCGAGCAATTGCCCAACAGACTGGCTGATGCCTTGGTCGAGCGACTCGCGCCTGAAACCGGAATTGCGGGACCCCTTGGCGAGAATACCGACAAGTCTCTGCGCGAAACTGCGCACAGGCTGAAGGATTGGCGCTTTGCCCCCAATGGCACAGAAGGCTTTGCCAAGGCCGAGGTGACGATTGGCGGCATCTCAACCGCCGAGCTGTCATCGCGCACGATGGAGGCCAAGACCGTCCCTGGCCTCTATGCCATTGGCGAAGCGGTTGATGTCACGGGCTGGCTTGGCGGCTATAATTTCCAATGGGCATGGGCGAGTGGTGTCGCCTGCAGCGAGGCTTTGGCTGCCGCTCACGTCAGCTTGCCTCGGAACTAAACCGCCCTTAGCTTAGTTGCTTAGGGAACAAAGCTCAGGACAATAGGAGGGTAGCTTGCGCCAATTGCAAGGTATGGACGCGTCTTTCGTCGCGATGGAATCAAGCAAGTCGCCGATGCACATTGGCAATCTGCTGATCTACAATCCCGAAACCGCTCCGGGCGGCTTCGTCCGCTTCAAGGACATTCTGCAATTTTTCCGCGAACGCTTGCAGCTTTCCAAGACCGTGCGGCAGCGCTTGGTGCGCGTGCCGCTCGATCTGGATTACCCTTATTGGATTGAAGACCCCAATTTTGATCTTGAATATCACTTGCGCCATGTCGCTTTGCCCAAGCCGGGCGATTGGCGACAATTGTGTATTCTAACCGCGCGTTTGCATGCGCGCCCGATGGACCTCACCCGTCCGCCGTGGGAGTTCACAATCGTTGAAGGGCTGGACAATGTCCGCGGCTTCCCGAAAGGCTCTTTCGGTATCGTCACAAAAATGCACCATTCAGCGATTGATGGCGTCTCCGGCATCGATCTGATGGAAGCGATGAACACGCTTAGGCCCGATGATCCGCCGCCGCCCGGCCCTGACACTTGGGAGCCCGAAGCGATCCCCGGCCCTGCGCAATTGCTCGGAAAGTCTTATCTCAATGCCGTTGTGAATCCCGCCAAGCAAGCACAGGTCGCCGCGCGCGCTGTGCCCGGCATTGCCAAGGCGGTGAAAGGCTTGCTGACCAGCGAGTTCAAGCTGACGACCGACTATGTTCCGCCGCGCACTCGTTTTAACAAGACAATCTCGCCGCACCGTGTGGTGGAAGGCCGCTCGTTCAAATTGGCCGACGTGAAATCGATCCGCGCGCTTCTGCCCGAGGCAAAAGTGAACGATGTCGCACTCGCGATTATCGGCGGCGCGCTCAACAAATATCTTACCGCGAAAGAGGATCTGCCCAAACGTTCGATGACGGCGATGGCGCCAATTTCGGTGCGCGCGGATACCGAAAAAGGCGATATGGGAAATCAGGTCGCTGCGATGATCACGCCCTTGGGCACGCATATTACCGATCCGGCCGAGCGGCTTGCCTATGTCTATTCCAAGACCAGCAATTCGAAAGCGATGACTGGCGCAATCGGTGCGCGCAATATGACCGAGGCAAGCAAGGTCAACCCGCTGCTCTACATGGCTTTGGGCGCGCAATTGTTCAGCCGCGTTAGCTTTGCACACAGCTATGCCATGCCGTTCAACACGGTGGTCACCAATGTGCCCGGCCCGCCTGTGCCGATCTATTCCACCGGCGCACGGATGGAGAGCATGGCGCTGGCGCTGATCTGCCTGACCGATGGGCTTGGCCTTGCCCATATTGTGCAGAGCTATGTCGATGAGGCAACGATCAGCTTCACCGCCTGCCGCGAGATTATGCCCGATCCTGAATTTTATGCCGAGTGCCTTCAGGACAGCTTTGACGAGCTATTGGCAGCGAGCAAAACAGCCGCTGCTAAGCCTGTTTCTACCAAGAAACCCGTCCAAAAACCGGCAAAAAAGGCCAATTCGGCCAAGACTAAAGCGAAAAAGCCTGCCAAGAAGGCACCGAATACCAAAGCTAAGAGGGCCCGCAAGAAGGCTTGAGAGCGCATTCGGGAGGGACAATGAATGGCGAGTATCGCAATGAGCGCGGCTGACGCGCAGGATGAACCGACGGCACGCCCGCCGCATCCTTTTTGGGCATTGTCTGAAGGGCGCGCCTTCTTCGAACTGGGCGCATTTTATGCCAGCCGCCTGTGGCTCGCCACTCTTCCCAAGGGCGATGGCCATTCGGTGATCACTTTGCCCGGTTTCATGGCGACCAACAGCTCCACCATTCCGATGCGCGGCGTGCTCAAGAACTTGGGATATGACGCGCATGGCTGGGAAAGCGGACGCAATCTGCGGGTTGATGATGCGATGCTGGGCCAGCTCAAGGCTCAGCTGGAAAACCTGCATAGAACAAGCGGCCGCAAGGTATCGCTGGTGGGGTGGAGCCTTGGCGGAGTGCTCGCACGCGAACTCGCCAAGCTTTATCCCGATAGTGTCCGCTGTGTGATCTCGCTCGGCAGTCCGATTTCAGATGATCGCAACCATACCAATGCGCGCCGCCTGTTCGAATTTTTCAACGGCAAAGAGCCTGAGATTATGGACGATGGCCAATTTAGCGGGCTGGATGATGCGCCGTCTTTGCCCACCACATCCATCCTCACCAAAACCGATGGCGTGGTGCATTGGCGCGGTTCGGTGCAAAAAGAGCAGGACACGCCAACCGAAAATATCGAGGTCTATGCCAGCCACTGCGGGCTGGGTGTAAACCCCAGCGTGATGATCGCGATTGCTGACCGTTTGCGCCAGCCCGAAGGCGATTGGGAACCTTTCACCCCGCGCGCGAGCGAGGCTTGGATGTTCCCCAATTCTCGGATTGGCTAGAACAGCTTGCGCAGCTCGATGCCCAGATAACGCCCCGTTGGATCAAGCAGGCGCGGCTGGAAATTGATCGGCGTATCGCCATTTTCGTCGACCACGCGGCGGCGCTCATTCAACACGTTATCAATCCGCATCGATATGCGCAGGTCATCGAACACGCCCTTTTCTTTCTTCAGCACCGTGCCCAGATTGGCGAACAAGCGCAGATTAAAGCGGGTGAGATCACCGAAGAAAAGCGGGCTTGATCCGGTCAGCGGATTGCCATTGACCCGCGCTTTGCCCGTGTAAAAGCCTGATAGCCGCATTCCCAGCCCTCCACGAAACGCGCCTGCTTCCAGCCGCGTTGTGTGACGCGAAAAGCCGGTGTTGGAAATGGTCTCTCCTGCGAGCTGGTCGAGCAATGGCCCACCCGGTGCGATCAGGATCGTATTGTCGAGCTCAATCGTGTGGTTGAGATTGACGAAATAGCGTCCGCGCCCGTCACGCCCGAACATTCCGCCGCCGCGCCCGCCTCTTCCGCCGCGCGCGCCGCCTCGCCCTGCAGGGCGGCCTGATTGAGCAGCTTGTTGGGTTTGCCCAGCCTGCTGGCCAGAAGCACCTTGCGGCCCGCCGCGACCACCACCGCGTCCACCGCGCATTTGCGAGGGGTCCATGCTGCATATCCGCGTTCGAAAGCGCGCCAACCGCTCTGGATCAACCTTGCCATCCTCGCCCCGCGCACGGTCGAGAATGCGCTTGAAACGTTCCGGGTCAAAACCGGGAATAAGCGCGGACATATCCTGACCGCTCTCGACCGCATCGACCAGCCGCGTGAGCATTTGCATCCCGTCATCGGCGCAAAGCCGCTCGCGAAAGGCCATGAATTGCTGGCGTTGTTCGGGTGAAGGCGGGCCGCCTGCTCGCGGGGCTGGTCCATCGGGGCGACCTGCGCCTGCTGGCCGTCCGCTGCCGCCACGCCCTGCACCTTCGGGTCTACCGCTGCCTCTGGGCCGCGCCGCGCCCCATGAACCGCGTGTCGTGAGGCCAAACACCAAACGCTCGCTCCGGGTCTCGTCAAAGGTCACAGGCCGCCGATCAAGCGCGATCAATTGCCCACCCGCATTGCGCGTCACACGAGAGGGGAAAGCCGCCTCGATATCAGGAGTGAGCGCGGGAAATCCGCTTGTCACATCATCAGAACGATTGCGCACATAAGTGGCTGTGAAGCGGGTGTTCTCCCAGAAGGGCAGTTCCCAATTCGCGCTAAAACGCCAGTCGGATTGCGTTTCAGCCAGCAAAGCCGGATTGCCGCCCGACAGCACGCTTGCCAGAACCGTCTCGCCGTTCACAAAGTCAAAGACCGGCACGTTGAGCGTCGTAATCTGCGGATTGCCCAGATTGGCCAAAGACGGCGCGACTTCATTGCGCGTGTAAGTCGCTTGCAGATCGAGATTGTCAAACGGCGCCCATGTCAGACCCGTGCTCCAATCGGTCAGCGTGCCAAAGTCGGAAAGGTGATTGAGCCCCGCCTGCGCGTTCAGCGTGAAATTGCCCAGCGCATCGGCAAAACCCTCGCGCCGACTGGTGAGCGGAATGACAAGATTGATACCCGCTTCGATATCGCCGCGAGTAAGCGCAATGTCGCTGCCCGAACGCGTATCCGCGCTCTCAATCCTGTCCCACGAATAGCCGACATCAAAAGTCGTCGCGAGATCGCCAGCAGGCAGGAATATCGGGTTGCCGCGCAAGACAGACTTCGCCTCGCCAGCGATAGTGCGCGTCAATGCTGTGTCGAAACCAGCATCGCCCAAAGTCGGCAAGGCATCATCAATCGCCAAGGTTCCCGCCGCCGCGCTCGCTTCCAGAGCAGAAGTGTCACCGCGCCGGTCAATCTCGGTCACAGATTTGACCACGCTGCCATCAAGTGTCGTGGTGAGCTGCCATTCGCCCAGCCCCAAATTCCAAGCGCCCGATGTGGAAATACTGTCGGTATCCGTACGAACTTCGAGCGGATTTTCAGCGTCTAGCGTGCGCAAGGCCTGCGACCCGTCCGGCGCGGTCAGCAAGACGGTATTGAGTCCGGACAAAGCGCGGATTTCATTGCGCTCATATGTGGTGTTGACGCTTAAAGAGCTGCCGCTTTCAAGATAGGATTTCGCCCAGTTTCCAGTCAGCTCGAACCCGAACAGGTCAGCGATTAGCGAACGGAAGAGCGCCGGATCAGGATCGCCCGCGACATCGGGAATTGAGCCGGGCGTCTGGATAATGTCGCGCTCCGCCTCGGTCAGGATGGTGCGGTCGCGCACTTCGGCGTTGAAATTGACGCGGCCCGATTTGGCGAGCTTTAGGTAAGTGAACTCGCCCTCGACCGCGCGATAGCCACCTTCGCCGGGCTGCTCATATTCGGCTTCAATTTCGCGGCTGGAGTAATTGTCTTGCAGGATTAAATTGATCACGCGGCGATCGGGCGGAAAGCCGAATTTCTGCGCAACTTCCTCGGGCAGAACCTCGACCTTGCGGATCGCTTCAGGCGGATAGCTGCGAAGCTCGCGAAAGCTGCCAATGCGAATACCATTGACGAGGAATACAGGCCTGCCGCCACCCCCGCGCCCTCTCGCAGAGCCGGTTTGCGGCGAGATAATGGCCACCAGTTCGGCGATAGATTCTGCGCCCGTTGCCTCGATCTCGGCAGCGTCCAGCTCCAATACGGGCGCCTGCTCAACCCTAAGCTGGCCCGCGATCCGGTCTGCTCGCACGATAATATCGCGCTCATCAACCGGCGGGTCGTCTGCTGCTGGGTCGTTCTGATCTGTTTGCGGGGTATCCTGCGCAGCCAAGGGATGATGCAGCAACGCAAGCGCCATCGCGCTGGTCAGCGCCAGAGCTTTGGTTTGCGAGGAGGGGGACCTCGAATTCATACACGGCGCCTTTCACCATATGAAGCGCATGCACAAGCGCCATATTGTATCGCATTGCATCACAGATACGCAGCGCCGCGCGATGCAGATGCTGCAAGCAATAACCGCGATAACGCTCAACCCTTCCCTTTTCTCCCGAGCATCGCTAAAGCGCGCGCTCAACGCACCGATTTTTACGACGAAACAAGGATATCCATGGCTAAAGAAGAACTTCTCGAAATGCGCGGCAAGGTGGTGGAATTGCTGCCCAATGCGATGTTCCGGGTGGAGCTTGAGAACGGCCATGAAGTGCTCGGCCATACCGCTGGCAAGATGCGCAAGAACCGCATCCGTGTGCTTGTGGGCGATGAAGTCTTGTGCGAACTTACGCCTTACGATCTGACCAAGGCGCGGATCACCTATCGCTTTATGCCCGGACGCGGTGGCCCGGGACAGAATGCCTCGCAGGGCCCTGGCCCCGGGCAATAAGCCCGCGCTGCTCGACCGATGAGCGCGCCCCCTTCCCTTACCCTTGCATCAGCCAGCCCGCGCCGGCGCGAATTGCTGGCGCGTTTGGGTATTGAGCCTGCGAAAATCGCTCCGGCTGATATTGACGAAACGCCTTTGAAGGGCGAGCTGCCGCGTGATTATGCCAAGCGCATGGCGCGCGAGAAGGCTCTGGCGGCGCAGTCTAAAGACGGATTTGTGCTGGCGGGCGATACCGTCGTGGCGGCAGGTCGGCGGATCTTGCCCAAGGCGGAGGATGAGACGACTGCGCGCGATTGCCTCAAATTGCTCTCAGGCAGGCGGCATCGCGTGCTTTCCTCAATCGCTTTGCTGGCACCCGATGGCACTTTGCGCGAGCGGGTCAACGAGACGGTTGTGCGCTTCAAAGTGCTCTCACACGAAGACATCAGCGCTTATCTCGCCAGCGGCGAATGGGACGGCAAGGCAGGCGGCTATGCCATTCAAGGCGCGGCTGAAGGGCTGATCCAGTGGATACAGGGCAGCCATTCGGGCGTCATGGGACTGCCGCTCTATGAAACGCGCGCGCTTTTGAAAGCGGCGGGATTTGCCATTGGCTAGCGAGCAAGAAGTCTGGCTCCACGAGGACAGCTTTGGCGAAAAGCGCGCCGTGTTGATGGATGGCGACACAGTGATCGCCGCGCGCCTCCACTGGTTCAGCAAAATCTGTGCTGGCACGATTGCTGTGGCGAAAGTGGTGAAGCGCCCCAAGGGTAGCAAGCACGCCCTATGCGTCACAATTGCGCCTGAGGCAGGGCATGAGGTCGATGTCCCCGATTTGCCGCGCGATGTGAGCGAGGGTAGCGAAGCGCGCATCATGATCCACCGTGAACCTATGGCGGAACGCGGACGATTGAAGCGCGCCAAGGGTCGCTATTGGGGCGATAGACCTGCTGCCGATGCTATCCCGGGGGAAAATGTGCTGGGCCAAGGCGAAGAAGTACGCCGCCTGCCCGCAGGCATTTGGGAAGAGGTCTGGTCGATTGCTGCAGAGGGACAATTGGCGTTTGACGGGGGCAACATCGTCATCACGCCCACCCCTGCGATGACCTTGATCGATGTCGACGGGGCCGGCTCCCCGCGCGAATTGTCGCTTGCCGCTGTTCCCTCGATTGCGCGCGCAATCCGCTGGCTTGATCTTGGCGGCAATATCGGGATCGATTTTCCGTCGATCGAGGCCAAGGCTGACCGGCGCGCTGTTGACCAAGCTTTGGCCAAAGCGCTTGGCGATTGGCCGCATGAGCGCACAGCGATGAACGGGTTTGGCTTTGTGCAATTGGTCGCGCGGCTCG
>CAZJAG010000085.1:0-10396 GCA_964543735.1 uncultured Porphyrobacter sp.
TTGGCACTGGCCGCAGGAATGCAAGCGAGCGGGCTGGCCGATTGGCTGGGCCAAGCGCTGTTGCCGCTGGAGAATTTGCCGCTGATCGTGGTCGCCATTGCAGTTGTCGCGATGATTGTGCTGATCACGGAATTTGCCAGCAATGTCGCGACAGCATCGGGCATCATCCCGGTGGTTGCTGCGCTGATTGTGGCCTTGGGCGCTGACCCCATTCTGCTTGCAATGCCTGCGGCCTTGGCAGCGAGCTGGGGCTTTATGCTGCCTGCTGGAACTGGCCCCAATGCGATTGCATGGGCAACGGGCCGCATCCGGATCGAGAAGATGGTGGGCGCTGGTCTCGTGCTTGATCTGATCGGAATATTCCTGATCGTCGCAATTGTATGGGCCATTGCGGCGGTGGTTTAGGATGGCTTTTCTCCACCGTCCTTGAGCACCGGTTGCACTTGCAACTATCTCGCGATAATCAGGCAAACTCGTGGGTGGAGAGGCGTTTCTGCGGAGGTTAGAAACGGGCGCCATCCACAAGCCATCCCTATTTGAGCCCCCGCCTTCCTGGGGGCGCATTTAAGGAAGGAAGCGCGCATGAGCGACGCTATTGACCCCGCCGACCAACCCACCCCTCGCCGCAAGCCAAAGCCGGAAAAGCGCAGCATTGGCGGGCGCGAGATGAAAGCATCGACCTTGATGATGGGGCACGGCTATGATCCTGCTCTGTCCGAAGGCTCTTTGAAGGCGCCGATCTTTTTGACCTCCACCTTTGCGTTCGAAAATGCCGCGGCTGGCAAGCGCCACTTCGAAGGGATCACTGGCAAGCGTGAGGGCGGCGCAGAAGGCCTTGTGTATTCGCGCTTCAACGGGCCAAACCAGGAAATTCTCGAGGACCGGCTGGCCGTGTGGGACGGGGCGGAAGACGCGCTCACTTTCTCATCAGGCATGACCGCGATTTGCATCTTGATGCTGGCCAATGTGAGCCAGGGCGATGTGATCGTCCACTCCGGCCCGCTTTATGCAGCATCCGAAGGTTTCGTTGCCAAAGTGCTGTCCAAATTCGGTGTGACTTATGTCGATTTCCCTGCAGGAGCTTCGCGCGAGGAACTCGATGAAGTGCTCAAGCGAGCCAAGTGCCAAGCGGGCGAAAATGGCGGTAAGGTCGCGATGATCTATCTTGAAAGCCCGGCCAATCCGACCAATGCTCTGGTCGATATCGAGGCGGTGAAAGAAGCGCGCGATGCGAACCTCAAATGGCCCTGCCCGATTGCGATCGACAACACATTCCTAGGCCCACTGTGGCAGCGCCCGCTCGATCACGGCGCGGACATCGTCGTTTACTCGCTCACCAAATATGTCGGCGGCCATTCCGACCTTGTAGCCGGCAGCATTGCAGGCGCGAAAAAATGGATGGACCCGGCGCGTGCTCTGAGGAACACCATGGGCGGGATTGTCGATCCGAACACTGCATGGATGCTGTTGCGAAGCCTAGAGACGGTTGAGCTGCGGATGCAGCGCGCAGGCGAAAACGCCGCGAAGGTGTGCGAGTTTTTGAAAGCACACCCCAAGGTCGAGGGCTTGGGCTATCTGGGACATATTGATGACCCGCGCCAGCAAGACATCTATGACCGGCATTGTTCGGGCGCTGGCTCGACCTTCTCCGTCTTCATCAAGGGCGGCGAGGAGGAAAGCTTTCGCTTCCTCGACAATCTCACCATTGCCAAGCTTGCGGTGAGCCTAGGCGGGACAGAAACGCTCGCCAGCCATCCAGCCGCGATGACGCACCTGTCTGTACCGGATGAGCGCAAGGCAGCGCTTGGTATCACTGATAACCTCGTGCGCATCAGCATCGGGATTGAGGATGCAGACGATCTGATCGCTGATTTCGAACAAGCCTTGGCGAGGGTGTGATGCTCGCTTAGGCTTGCCTAGCGAAAACTGGGAGAGATAGGCATGAGCACAAAACCTGTATTCCTCGTCATTGGAGCCGGAGCCGGAATTGGCGGGCATGCCGCCATGCGCTTTGCAGCAGGCGGCTATCATGCGGTGTGTGCAAGGCGCTCAGATGAAGAGAGCTTGGCGCGCATCACTGGCAGTATCGAAGAAGCAGGCGGCAGCGCGACAGGCGTATTGCTTAATGCAAGCGAGGATGGCGCGATCGAAGAGCTGGTAGAGCGGACCGAGAAAGACATCGGCCCGATTGAAACCATGCTCTACAATCTTGGCGCGCAGATCGGAACGCGCCACCTTCACGATACGCCGCACCGCACATTTGAGCTGGGCTGGAGGCTGGGATGCTATGGCGTCTTCCGGCTCGCCCATGCGGCATTCCCCGCGATGGTTGAGCGCGGAAAAGGCGCGATGCTGGTCACATCAGCCACCTCTGCCGTGCGCGGCAATGCCGGCCAACACAGCCATGCAGCAGCGATGGGCGGGCGGCGGATGCTGTGCCAGACCCTCAACGCAGAATTTGGCCCGCAAGGCGTGCATGTGGCGCATATTGTCGTCGACGGGGCCGTCAATGCTCCCGATACGCTTGGAAAGATGCTGGGCGACAAGTGGGATGCGTTCAAATCATCCAAGGGTGATGAGGGCGTGATCGAGCCATCGGCGCTGGCAGAGACCTATTGGCATCTCGCGCAGCAGCCGAAGAATTGCTGGACGCATGAGGTGGACGCAAGGCCATGGACGGATGTGGCGTGGTGGAATGACAATCCCAGCCCCGACATTGCCGGTCTGTCTGGCAACAAGCGGAAATAGGCGGGCTGGTTAGCCGAGCAGCTTGGCGAGCGCCGCACGCAGCTCCGCGTCTTTCTCTGCATCGCTGATTGTGCCGCTCTCGGCATCGAACTTCTCGTCATACAGGTCGAGTGAGAATGTCGCTTTCACTTCACCGCCGAAATGCGGGAAGGCCGTTTCGGCAAGCGCGAGCACGCGCCCTGCCCCGCCCGGTCCGGTCGAGGTTGCAGTGAGCAGGATAGGCTTGCTTTGAAATACTTCGCGACCGATGCGGCTGCACCAGTCAAACAGGTTCTTGAACGCGGCGGTGTAAAGCCCGTTATGCTCGGTCATCCCGATGATCAGGGCATCCGCCTCGCCAATCTTTGCCAGAAAGTCATGTGCCAATTGCGGAATCCCGCTCTCTTCCTCGCGGTCATGGCGATAGATCGGCATCTCGTAATCGTGAATGTCGAGCGACTCTATCTCAGCTCCATCAAGCAGGCTGGCGGCATAATCGACCAGCGTGCGATTGATCGAGACAGAGGAATTGCTGGTCGAAAAGCTGAGAACCTTGGTCATATGGAGTAATTATCCTTTCCACGTCCTGCGCTCTTCAGCCTGGCGCAGAACTTCATAGGCGACTTGCAGCGCCTGAAACTGTTTGGCCGCTTCTGCGTCACCCGGTTTCACGTCCGGATGCACCTGCTTGGCGCGCAGACGATAGGCCTTCTTCACCGCGTCAAAATCCGCGTCGCTATCCAGCTCTAGCAATTCCAAAGCGCGCATCTCGTCACCGCTGCGACTGCCATCACCTGAACCCGCCCAGCCATAATGATTGGCCTCGGCATAGCCTGCGTTTTCTTGACGTTCGGCCTTGGCGCGCTCGGCCTTCTCAGCCTTGTCGAGCCCTTCGAAATAGTCCCACTTGGAATTGTATTCGGCCGCGTGCTTTTGGCAAAAATACCATTTGTCGGGCGAGTTGGGTGCTTTGGGCGCAGGGCACAGCCCCGCTTCCGAACAACCATCCCGGTCACATTCGCGCTGCGCCACTGTCTCGCGCGAGGAGCCATAGGGCCGCCAGCGCGGGAAACCCCAATCGTTTGATCGGCCCTTCCTGCTCATGCTGTTCGTCCTATCGGCATGGCCGTCTATCTAGGCGCGCTTGAGCTATTTGGAAAGAGATGGGAACCAGTTTCGTTTTAAAATGTTGCAATGCAATAGTCTGTTCATATATTCGAGTTAGAGGCTACCCCCGCAATGAGCAAACAACTCGCCATTTCCAGCACATTTGCCACCTTTGCGATGGCATGCATGGTGCTGCTCTATACAGAAGATCGCGCAGGTCTTTCACGGGGCGAGCCAATGCTGGACATCCAAGCAGAAGCGCCCTCGCTGGAACTGCCCAGCCCCAGCTTCCTGCCCGTGCGCTAAACCCAAACCGCCTTAATTGATAACGATGCTGGCGGCGCGGCGATTACGCGCCCATGCTTCCGGATTGGAGCCAAGCGCTTCGGGGCGTTCCTTGCCATAGCTGACCGTGGCAATCCGGTTTGCTGCAACTCCCAGCGAAGTGAGATAGTTCTTCGCTGAATTGGCGCGGCGTTCACCCAAGGCAAGGTTGTATTCGCGTGTGCCGCGTTCATCGGCATGACCTTCGATCGTGATCGTAATTTGCGGATAGCGCGAAAGATATTGCGCCTGGCTTTGCAAGGCTGCTGCATCGGCGCTGTCGATATTGAAACGGTCAGTGTCGAAATAGATCACGTTCTGACCGTTGATCGAATTTTCGAAATGCTCTTGCGAACCGACCTGCGGCCCAAGGCTGGCCGTATCGGTGCCATCACCTGTGGTAGACTGCGAACCAATCCCGGTGTCACCGGGCGCTGGTGGAAGCTGTTCGGGCGGCTTCTTCTGGCAGGCGGCAAGGCCCACGGTTCCAGCCAATAGCATAAGGGCGGCAATACGGGTGCTCATCAGGCAATTCCTTTCGCAGAAGGGCTAGGTCTAGTTGTTTGAGGCGCATCTGAACAGCGCACCATGAAAACAGTGCCTCTATGGGCCACAAATCGGGTGGTCTTTGGGCGGGTAACGCTCATGGAAGGATTGGCCCCCATGCCGGATCGGATGCGTCAACAGGAGTGGGCAGGCGGCGCTCGTTCTCGCCTGTCAGATCGACTTGAAACAGCGAGGAACGGCCCGAATTGCGCTCTGTGCGGAAAAACTGGACGATGCGGCCATTGGGCGCCCATGTCGGTGCCTCGTCCTGCCACCCGCCGGTCAGCGTGCGCAAGCCTCCGCCTGACGGGTTCATCACTGCAATGTTGAAGTCACCTGCAATCCGAGTGAAGGCAATCTGGTCACCGCGGGGGCTCCATTCCGGCGTGGCGCAGCGCCCGCCAAAGAAGGTGAGGCGTTTCTGGTTCGAACCATCGGCATTCATCACATAGCATTGCTGGCTGCCCGAACGGTCACTCTCAAAAACAATCTTGCGCCCATCAGGCGAGTAGGAACCGCCAATATCGATCCCCGGTGTGCTGGTCAGCCGCGTGCTGCGGCCGCCGCTTGAGGAGACGCTGTAGATATCGGTATTGCCGTTCACCGCCATCGAATAGAGGATCGTGCGGCCATCCGGGCTCCAGCGCGGCGCAAAGGTGGGATTGGTCGACTGGCTGATCAGTGTCTGCTTGCCCGAGCCAATATTATAGACATAGATGCGCGGGTTGCCATCGACATAGGAAAGGTAGAGCAATCGCTTGTAATCGGGCGAATAGCGCGGGGTGAGTGCGGTCGCACTGCCCAAAGTCAGGAAGCGGTGGTTCGCACCGTCGCTGTCCATCACTGCCAGCCGCTTCACGCGGTTATCTTTCGGCCCTGTCTCCGCAATGTAAGCAATCCGGCTGTCAAAGAAGGGGTCTTCGCCCGTCAGCCGCGAATAGATGAGGTCAGAGCATTTGTGCGCCGCGCGCCGCCAGTCGGCAGGCGCGACTATCCAGCCCTCGCGCACCAGCTCGTCCTGCAATGTAACATCATAAAGATAGCAGCCGACAACCAATCGGCTATCGCTGCGCGCGCGGACATATCCATGCACCAGCATCTCCGCCCCGCGTCCGTTCCACGTGCTCCATGATGGCGCAGTGACTTGCGGGAATGTAGGGCGCGGCAGAGCATCTGGTCCGGTCGGTTTGAACAGACCATTGTTGCGAAGGTTTGCCGTGATGACGCGGGCGATCTCTTGCCCAAGGGCCGCCGTGCCATTGCGATTGGCAGGCGTTGGCTGATCACGGTCAGCGGCAAAAGCGGGAATGGCAATGCCGAGATCTTGCCAAGCGCTTTCGTCGGTGACGGTAAATTCCAGCCCACCTTCATCCTCAGAAGCATCAGCTTGCCCGAGCGTTTCCACCTCAGCCCCTTCAGGCGCAGGGGTTCCAAGATCAGTTTCTTGAGCAAGGGAGGGGCTAGCCATTCCCATCATGCCCACCAGCAGGAATGCAATCAGCTTTTTCATCGTGAGAGGTCCCTATCGAAGCGTGCGCCGGAAATCGACTTCCATGCGTTGTAATATTCTTTAGGCAAGTCAAACGGAGCCGCACGCCGTACAGCTCTGATCGCGCGTTCGGCGTGCAGATTGGCTTGCGGACGGTTGGATGCGTTGATGCCGGTTTGCCTTACGACCCGCGGATTGCCTTTGAGCGAGCCGTCCTCATTGAGCTGGAATGCGAGGATAGTGACCAGCTTTTCAGCATCCACCCCTTGCGGCGCCGACCAATGCGGTTTGAGCTGACGCGAGATTGACGAGATGATGCTAGCCTTCGCACTCCGCCCGATTTGTGAAGCGGGAAGCCGCGCTTCTTTCGAGGTCGTCGATGTGCCCGCTCCAGCCAGAAAATCGTCATTAATCCGGCTGCCCCCGCTTTTCTTGGGTGTTGCGGGTTTGGGCGTCGAGGTCTTCTTCGGTGCGGGCGTTCGCGATTGCGAGCGCGATTGCTCGGGCCGGCGGCGCGGGGTCGTATCCTTCTTGGGCGGCGGCTTTTTCTTGGGTTTAGCTGTAGGCTGTTTGGGCTTTGGGTCAGGTTTGGGCTTGGGTTTGGGCGCTGCTACGGGCTCTAACGGCGGGGCGAGCGCGGGTGCAGGAGACAGCGACGGCTCAGCAGGCGCAGGTTCGAACACGGGCGCTGGCACGTCTGCCAATGTCGGCGCGGCAGGTGCGCGGCTGACGGGAACGGGATCGGGCGCAGTGGACTCCAGCCCAATATCGCTCACGAGGCTAACCGTCATGCGCTCGGGCTCTTTCTCCTCAAAAATCTCCTTGCTCACGGTGGGTTGCTGCAACAGCACAAGCGCCAAAGCGACATGCAAAGCGGCTGCCACAGCCAGCCCTGCGCCCTCTTCTTTCCTGAATGTGCGTGTTCTCATCACCACGTCTCAAGCTATGGCGAGCTATCTGAACCGCTTGTGACCAACTGGATCGAGGTAAGGCCCGCGCGGTTAAGCTCACCCATGACCGCCATCACGCGGCCATATTGCAAAGTGCGATCACCGCGCAGCACCACAATCGGCGCCTCTCCCCCGCTGGCAATCCTCGCCAGTTGGCTCGCGAGCTCACCATCAGCCACAGGCGTATCGTCGATAAAGATCGCCCCGCGCTCATCAATGCTGATCGCAATTTGCTCAGGATCTTGCTCGATCGGATTGGCGCGGCTGTCGGGCAGATCGATGGGTACACCTGCCGCCAGAAGCGGCGCTGTCACCATGAAAATGATCAAAAGCACCAGCATCACATCGACAAAGGGCGTGACATTGATCTCTGACATCGGCGCCCTTCTTGATCCTGTGCGCGAACGGCGGCCTGCGCGAGAATTGGAAGAGATAGAAGCGCCCACCTAATTGAATCTTTGTGTTCCGCACGCCCGTCCGGGCGCGCGATTTCCTCGCCGCGTGCGGACACATCCGCGCGGCTGCGGGCGGGCTGTCGCCCTTGCGGCGGCTTCGGCGCCGAGGTTTCCACTACAAATCTTCATACCTTATCCAATTCGCGGCTGAGCCCGCCCATGAAACGGTCAGCAAAGCGCTGCAAACGAGATTCAAACCGGTTCACGCGGTGGCTAAAGCGGTTGTAACCGATCACAGCAGGAATAGCAGCGAACAGACCGATTGCGGTTGCAAACAAGGCCTCTGAGATACCCGGTGCGACCACAGCAAGCGATGAGCTTTCCTGCGCGCCGATCTGGAAGAAACTGTTCATGATCCCCCACACGGTGCCAAATAGGCCGACAAAGGGCGCGACCGAACCCGTGGTGGCAAGGAAGTTCAACCGCTCGGCCAGATCATCGGCCTCCAATGCGACGCGGCTCTCCATCGAGGCGGCAAGACGTTGACGCGTCCCGTCGCGGTCAACCGGTTTGACTTTGGTGGAGCGTTTCCACTCATCCATACCAGCAGACGCAATCCTTGCCATCGGCTGCTTCTCGCGGGTTTCGGAATTGAGCATCTTGCTGAAATCCTTATTCCGCCAAAAATCCTCTTCAAAGCGGCGAGAACGCCTTTCCAAACCGCCCATGCGCAGCCAGAAAGCGATGATGATCATCCATGTCCAGATGCTGGCGAGGATCAGTCCGGCCATCACCGCCTGAACAACGATATCGGCTTCCAGAAACAGCTCAAGCGGGTCAAGCCTTGTAGGGGCGTCAGCTGCCGCTGTGGCGGCGGCGAGCAATGCAAATGGGGGTATCATCAGCTCTTGTCTTCCAACACAGTTTTAAACGCGGCGCGCCATTCCTCTGGCTGCCGTTTGGGACGACCATTGGGGGCAACAAAGCCGACGCGCAAGGTCGCCTCGGCCAAAACTTCTGAATTTGCACCGTAATTTCGGATCGCGCTTTGCTCCATCCGGCAACTGGCCGCGCGAATTTCGGTGCAGCGGGTTTCGATCACTATATCATCATCGAGCTTGGCAGGGCGCAGATATTTGAGCTGGATATCCGCCACAGCATAGGCACCCTCGCCCGCCTCTATTGCTGCGCGCTGGTCAATCTCCAGCATCCGCAAGAGATCGCTGCGCGCCCGCTCGAACCAGCGCAGATAATTGGCGTGATAGGTAATGCCCGAAAGGTCGGTATCCTCGTAATAGACCCGCACTGCATAAAGATGCGCCATGCCGTCCATAACGCCTCCAGGAGGGTTGGGTGTCGCCATCTCTTTTCTCTTACCGTGCGATCATCATGCCCAAGGGCTGGCCGCCAAAAATATGGACATGCAGATGCGGCACTTCCTGCCCGCCATGCTGGCCGATATTGGCGAGCAAGCGATAACCTGGCTCGACCAGACCCTTCATCCGCGCGACTTCTCCTACCGCGCGAATAAACCCGCCAATCTCTGCGTCCGATGCCGTGGCGCTAAAATCATCCCAGCTGACATAGGCACCCTTGGGGATCACCAAAGTGTGCACCTCTGCCTGCGGATTGATATCCTCAAACGCGTAAGCCCAATCGTCTTCATAGACTTTCGTGGAGGGAATTTCCCCGCGCAGGATTTTGGCAAAGATGTTCTGATCATCATAAGGCTGGGTCGCGTCGATTGGCATTAGCCCTCTCCCCTTAAAGCTTTTTCATCGATGCCCGATGTGCCCTCGCGCCGCTCAAGTTCGGTCATCACTTCATCGAGCGACACGCCGGTGTTTTGCAGCAGGACGAGCAAATGGAAGAGAAGATCAGCGCTCTCGCCAATCACTTCTTCACGGCTGCCCGAAACGGCAGCGATCACGGTTTCGACCGCTTCTTCGCCCAGCTTCTGCGCGATTTTTGCTGGCCCCTTCTCGTTCAGTTTCGCAACATAGCTGGTCTCGGGCGAAGCGCCTGCGCGCTGCGTGATCGTGTGTTCAAGGCGTTTGAGCGTATCCATGCCGACCACCCTTGGGTCAAACGCCGCGCGCTGGCAAGCCAGCCGCTCGCAAGGCCTGATGCGCCTCTGCAATAGAATGCGTTCCGAAATGGAAGATCGAGGCGGCGAGAACCGCGCTCGCATGACCTTCGCGCACGCCTTCGACCAAATGTTTGAGATTGCCGACCCCGCCAGAGGCAACCACGGGAATGCTCACGGCGTCGGCAATGGTGCGGGTCAACTCCAGATCATAGCCTGCCTGCGTGCCATCGCCATCCATGCTGGTGACAAGCAGCTCGCCCGCGCCAAGCTCAGCAACCTTGCGCGCATAGTCCACCGCATCAATGCCGGTTTCCTTGCGCCCGCCGTGGGTGAAGATTTCCCATTTGGGAGAACCCGCTCGTGCTGAGCTTGTCGAAGCACGCGCATCCACGCTTGCGACAACGCATTGACTGCCGAACTTCTGCGCGATTTCCGCGACCAGTTCGGGCCGCGCCACTGCTGCGGAATTGATCGCGACCTTGTCTGCGCCTGCCAGCAACAGCGCGCGCGCATCCTCCACGCTGCGCACCCCGCCGCCTACGGTGAGCGGCATGAAGCACACTTCCGCCGTGCGCCGGACAATGTCGAGCAGCGTTCCGCGCCCTTCATGGCTCGCCGAAATGTCGAGAAAGCACAGCTCGTCCGCGCCTGCCGCATCATAGGCCTGCGCTTGCTCGACCGGATCGCCCGCATCGACCAGATCGACGAAATTCACGCCTTTGACAACGCGCCCATCGGCAACGTCGAGGCAGGGGATGACGCGGATACG
>CAZJAG010000086.1:0-10176 GCA_964543735.1 uncultured Porphyrobacter sp.
TCGGCATGTTCATCCGCCACAATCGGAACCTTGCGGCCCGTGATCGGCAGGACGACATGCTTGCCAACAACGCTTGCATAACGCTCATCATCGGGATGCACGGCCACTGCCATATCTGCGAGCATTGTTTCAGGGCGCGTGGTTGCAACCTCTATATAGTCGCGCCCGTCAGCGAGTTTTACGCCGTCCTCAAGCGGGTATTTGAAGTGCCAGAAACTGCCCTTCAAATCCTGCGTCTCAACCTCAAGATCCGAAATCGCTGTCTTGAGCTTCGGGTCCCAATTGACGAGGCGTTTGTCGCGATAAATCAGGTTCAAACGATTTCCGACTTCGTCGGTGGCATTGTAAAGATCTACGAAGGTCTTGAGCACCGCTTTGGTAAAGTGCTCGTCCATGGTGAACTGCTCGCGCGACCAGTCCATCGAACAGCCCAAACGGCGCAGCTGGCGGGTGATGGTGCCGCCGCTCTCTTCCTTCCACTGCCACACCTTCTCGACAAATTCCTCGCGAGAATAATTCGTGCGCTTGTCCTGCCGCTCTTCCAGCTGGCGTTCGACCACCATTTGCGTGGCAATCCCTGCATGGTCGGTGCCGACAACCCACAGGGCGTCCTTGCCGCGCAGGCGTTCATATCTGATGACGATATCTTGCAGCGTATTGTCAAGCGCATGGCCAATATGAAGGCTACCGGTGACGTTCGGCGGCGGATTGACGATGGTGAAGGCTTCCGCATCGGGCCGCTCGGGCCGGAACAGGCCGTTCTCTTCCCAATGGGCATACCATTTCGCCTCAATCTGGGCGGGGTCGAAAGTTTTTGAAAGTTCTTTGGTCATCTCACAAGCGCTTTGCCAGCGGCGCATTGTCTTCGCAACGCCTCAATCGTGGGTTTTGGCGAATGCTCGCTTGTTAACCGGCCAAATTCCCCGCATATCACCCCTGTTATGAGCGAAGGCGCGGATTTTGCCGTCCATGATGGCGATGATGGCACAGCGGTGCTGGCGCTGAGCGGGCCTTATCTTGTCTCTACCATAGGCAGCGTGGACAAGGCTTTGCGCACTATCGATATGCCGCTGCGCTCCATCGACCTTTCCCAAATCTCCGAAATCGACACCGTCGGCGCATGGATCGCTTGCCGGATTGCCGAGGAGCATGAGGCTGAAATCATCGGCGCTGACGAGCGTGCGCAAAGGCTGATCAATGCCGTGGTCGATGCAGGGCACGAGGCCGATATGGTTCCGCCCGAGCGCCCGTTCTGGCGGCGCGTTCCGGAAAATCTGGGCAATTGGATCGTCGGCAGCGCTGCAGGTCTGCTGGTGGTCATTGGCTTTCTGGGGCGCATTCTGGTTGCTGTTGCCGCGCTCATCCGCAATCCGCGCCGGTTTCGTGGGCGCGCATTGATCCGCCAGCTGGAACTGGTTGGCGTCGATGCCTTGCCGATTATCGGACTGATGAGCTTCCTGATCGGGATCGTGATTGCGCAGCAAGGCGCAGTGCAGCTTTCGCAATTTGGCGCTGAGACGCTAACAATCAATCTGGTGGGGCGGATCACCTTGCGCGAGCTGGGCGTGCTGATGACCGCGATTATGGTCGCAGGCCGTTCGGGCAGCGCGTTTGCGGCGCAAATTGGCACGATGAAACTGACCGAAGAGGTCGATGCGATGCGCACTATCGGCATTTCACCGGTCGAGGCGCTGGTCGTGCCGCGCATTCTGGCCGCTGTGTTGATGATGCCTTTGCTGGGCTTCTACGCCTCTGTCATGGCGATTATTGGCGGTGCAGTGGTGGGCGATGCTTTGTTGGGCATTCCGTTCTGGACATTCCTTGAGCGGATCAAGGAGGTTGTCCCTACTCATGACCTGTGGGTCGGGCTGATCAAGGCGCCGGTATTCGGCCTCATCGTGGCGCTGGCGGGCTGTTTCCACGGGATGCAAGTGCGCGGCAATTCGGAAGAGGTCGGCAAACGCACCACATTCGCCGTTGTCTCCGCCATCTTCGCGGTGATCGTCCTCGACGCGTTTTTCGCGGTCTTCTTCACCGAAATCGGCTGGGGCTAAGGGGTGAGCATGAGCGACAATGACCCCCAAGGCACTTTGCCGACCGACCGGTTGATCGAACGACTAACCGATCAGACCCCGCGCGAGCGCGAACCGCGCCTGCACGAGCGTTTTCGCGGCGACCATCCGATTGTGGTGGAGGGCCTCGTCAATGCGTTTGGCGAACAGGTGGTCCACGAGAACCTCTCGCTCAAGGTCAATCGCGGTGAGATTATCGGCGTTGTCGGCGGATCGGGAACGGGCAAATCGGTGCTTATGCGCTCGATTATCGGGCTGCAAACCCCGCGCGAAGGCTCAATCGAGGTCTTTGGCCGCTCGATCACCGATGCAGAGCCCGATCAGGAGATTGGCGTGCGCAACCGCTGGGGCGTCTTGTTTCAGGGTGGCGCATTGTTCTCGACATTGACAGTGGGCGAGAATGTCGAAGTGCCATTGAAGCAATTCTATCCCGAGCTGTCGGCCGAATTGCGCGAGGAGATCGCGCGTTACAAGGTGATATTGTCGGGCCTTCCCGAAGAGGCCGCGTGCAAGTTTCCATCGGAATTGTCAGGCGGGATGAAGAAGAGGGCTGGGCTGGCGCGTGCGCTCGCGCTCGATCCTGAATTGCTGTTTCTGGACGAGCCGACCGCAGGCCTCGACCCGATTGGCGCTGCCGCATTTGACCGGCTGACGCGCGAGCTCAAAGAGACACTGGGCCTCACCGTTTTCTTGATCACCCACGATCTCGATACCTTGTATGAGATTTGCGACCGGGTCGCGGTGCTGGCCGACAAACAGGTGATTGCTGTGGGAACCATCCCCGAATTGCTTGAGACCGACCATCCATGGATTGAGGAATATTTCAACGGGCCGCGTGGCCGCGCAGCGCAGGCGAGCCAGAACCGCGCGCATTCCGCCTCCCGTCCAGCGGTCCATTCAGTAAGGGACAATTCATCTGATCCCATAGACAAAGCCAAGAATAGGGACGATTAGAGCGAAAGATATGGAGACACGCGCCAATCATATCTGGGTGGGTTTGGTGACGCTGGCATTGCTGGCGCTGCTGGCGGGCTTTATCGTTTGGCTCGCGCGGCTCGATCAGAATACCCAGAACGAATATGATATCCTCTTCAAGCAGGCGGTTGATGGCTTGGCCAATGGCAGCCAGGTGTCCTTCTCCGGCGTGCCGGTGGGGCAGGTCAGTTCGATCCAATTGTGGAAGCAGGACCCCGAATTTGTCCGCGTGCGGATCAGGGTGAAAGAGGATGTGCCGATGCTGGTCGGTACGACGGCCACCATCCAGGCAAGCTTTACCGGCGTTTCGACCATCCTGCTCGATGGAGCAGTGAAAGACGCGCCGCCCATCACTTGCGAGACGACTGCATGCCCCGATGGCCTGCCGGTAATCCCGCCCGGGCGCGGCGGCTTTGGCGAGATTGTCTCTAATGCGCCGCTCCTGCTCGAGCGGCTGGCGACATTGACCGAGCGGCTCACGCAAGTTCTCGATGACAACAACCAGAACGAGATCGCCGCGATTTTGGAAAACACAACGGCGCTAACCGGCAATGCCAATGATTTGACCGAAACCTTGGCGCAAACATCGCCCAAGCTTTCCAATTCGCTGGACGAATTTGACCGGACGCTTGCCGATACTGGGCAGGCGCTGCAATCCTTTGAACGGTTGATGGACAGCACCGATGTGCTGGTGCAGCAGGAAGGCCCGCAGATCAGCGGCGAATTGCGCGAGACGCTCAAGACCACTTCGGCAACGATCGAGAACCTATCGAAAACGGCGGACGAGCTTTCCAAAACGCTCGAAGATGTGCGGCCTGCCACGCGCCAATTGAGCAATGAGACCTTGCCCTCTGCCGAGGCGACTTTGGAAGATCTCCGCGCCACCAGCCGCGCTTTGCGCAAAGTGACAGAGCAATTGGAAACACAAGGGATTGGCAGCCTTGTCAGCGGCCAACCCTTGCCTGATTACGAACCATGAGGATGCTTGCGATGACACGGAAAAGCTCGGCATGGATTTTGGCAATCGCAGCGCCTGTATTGCTGGGCGGCTGTGTGAGCGTGGGTGTGGGCGGCTCAGGCAGCGAAGCACCCGTCAGCCTGCTCAATCTCACCCCTGATGCCTTGGCTCCTGCGGGGAGCGAGGCACGCGGCAAAGCCTCTGCTGCGATCCTGATCCTTGAACCCGAAGCGCCTGCGAAGATCGATGTGTTGCGCGTTCCGGTGCAAGTCAATGCGACCGAGGTGGCCTATCTCAAACAAGCCAGTTGGGTCGAAAAGCCGACCCGCCTGTTCCGCCGCTTGCTCGCAGAAACTGTGCGCGTGCGCACGGGCCGCGTGGTCTATGATGGAGCAATTGCCCCCATCGGAGTTGAGGAACGCTTGGGCGGAACTCTGCGCGAATTTGGCTATGACGCGGCAAGCGGTTCGGTGCTGGTGCGCTATGACGCGGTGCGCAGCGGCAAGGATGGCGAGGTGGAAACGCGCCGTTTCGAAGTGCGCGAAAGCGGAATTTTGGCAGAACCTTCGCAAGTGGGCGAAGCGCTCAACCGCGCGGCCAACAAGGTTGCCAGTGAAGTGACCGACTGGGTTTCGCGGACCTAGCCGCGCTAGGCCGTCACCATTTTCAGCGCGCTGAACGCGGAGGCGAAATCCGCCCGCCGCTTCTCCAAACGCTCTTGTGCCTCGCAATCGCTGCCCCACAATTCGGCCTGCCAGATTTCTTCCAGATGCGCTGCATCCCACAAGCCTTGCGCATCGGCATTGTCTTCCAATGCTTCGAGTGCTGTGATCAGCGAGGCGCTAAGCGAAGTGAGCGTCATCATCGCGGCCAGCGCGAGCGGAGAGAGCTGTTCCAGCCGAGCGCGAAATGCCGCTAGCGTAGATTCGGATTGCGGCTTGTGAATGATCCCGCTGACCCGTGTGAGAGTGATGCCATAACGCGCCTCGACCGCTGCAAGGATCGGCTCCCAGACCTGTTGTTGGCGTTCGAACAAGGGCTCATCCGGCTCGGCGCGATAGCAAAGCGTATCCGTCTCGCCATATTGCACGAGAGTGGCGATAGTGTCCGCCGGATCATCCGCAATCACATCGAGCGCATAATCGGTAAGATCGCGCAGCTTGAACAGACCAGCGTCGATCTCTTCGCCCTGCGCATCCCATTCTTTGGCGAGCGCCAGCGCAAACTCTTGCGAGGGCACGATTTGCGCTGCCCCTTTGACCGTTTTGATCCCGCGACCATCCAGAGTGACTTGCCAGCCGCCCTCTGTCTGCTGCGTGCCGACTTCTCTATAGAAACGCTTCATATGTCCGTCCCTGAACCTGCGTCCGTACGCCAACGCGAGGCGAGAAATTTGGGGCCGTAGAAGAAACCGATCATCCCGCCGATCGCTGCTACAAAGCCGAGCCAATCAGGCGCGTCGATCTTGCCATATGTGATGGCAATGCCCGCCATAATCACACCGATGGCAGCAAAGCGCAGCGCGCTGATCCACATATGCCGCCGCATGGCGAGCGGATCGTCAAGCAGATTGGGCTCGCTCACAAAATCTCTTCCAGATGGGCGATGTCACGCGCGACTGCTTCGGCCCCGGTTTCGATGAGTTCGTCCGGAGTGTGATAGCCCCATGCAACGCCCAAAGCGCGCACGCCTGCGTCCTTGGCCATGATCATATCGAAACTGGTATCGCCGATCATCACGGCTTTGCCCGCTTCAACGCCTGCCTCAAACAAGGCAGCCTCCAGCATAGCAGGATGCGGCTTTGAAGGGTGACCATCAGCCGCTTGTAAAGAGGTAAACAGATCGCTGATCCCGTGCACCTCAAGGCATGCATTCAGCCCGCGCTGCGATTTGCCTGTGGCGACAGCGAGCAGCCAGCCGTTATCATGCAGGCGGTTGAGAAGTTCCTTTATTCCGTCATAGAGCGGTTCAGATAAGACACCGCTCTCGCGCCGCGCGCGGAAGATGCGCTTGTAATGCCCGGTCGCGCTTTCAACCGCGCTGTCATCTGCATCAGGTTGCAAGCGGCGGATTGCATTGGGCAGGCTAAGCCCGACCATCCGGCGCACTTCATTGGGGTCGGGCGCTGCAAAGCCGCTTTCGGCAAAAGCCTGCTCCATCGCGATGCAGACATCGGCCTGCCCGTCAACCAATGTGCCATCGCAATCAAAGACGGCGAGCTTGGTATGGGGCACGCTCATTTGCGCCGCCTTTTGTTTGGACCTGCCGGTTTGCCATTGGGCTTGCCCGAGCGCTTCTGCGGCTTCTTGCGCTTGCCCAGCGGGTCGCCGCCGGTATTGCCGCGCACGCCGCTTGTGCGTGTCCTGCGCTCGCCCCGCCTGTCCTTGCGATATTGCTTGGCGTGTTTGCGCGCGGCCTGCTTCTTTTCCGCGCGGTTCTTTTCAGGCGGTGCGATGATCAGCGGGTCGGCATTGCTGGCGCTTGTGTCAAAGCCCAGATGCTCCATCGATTGCGCGAAATGTTCGGGCAGCTCTGCGGTGACATCGAGCTTGGGCGAGGGCTTCCCTTTGATCGCAGGCTGCGCAATCACCAACCGGCGTGCGTGCAAATGCATCTTGCGGCTGACGCTGCCGGTTAGGAACGCATCTTGCCCGCCATATTTTCCATCGCCCACGATCGGGTGGCCAATTGCTGCCATATGGACGCGCAGCTGGTGCGTGCGCCCTGTGAGAGGCTCCAGCTCTACCCATGCCGCGCTATGCCCTGCGCGCTCGACCACGCGGTAGCGGGTCTTGGCAGACTGGCCGTCCTCTTCATCAACATGCATCTTCTCGCCGCCTGTTCCCGGCTGTTTGGCGAGCGGTGCATCAATCGTGCCTTCGAAAACTTCGGGAACGCCGACAACCAGCGCCCAATAGACCTTGCGCGCACTGCGCCCTGCAAAACGCTTGGAATAGGCAGAGGCGCTACCCGGCGTGCGCGCAATCAGCAAAACTCCGGAAGTATCCTTGTCGAGCCGGTGGACGAGGCGCGGGCGCACAGGACCAGTGGGGCTTTCTTCGTCTTTCACAAAGGCATCGAGCAACCCGTCGACATGGCGGTGCGTCTTGCTGCCGCCTTGTGTGGCAAGGCCGGGCGGCTTGTTGAGTACGATTGCGCTGGGCGTCTCCTTAATCACCATGGCATGCGCTGCGGCAATATCGTCAGCGGTTAGCTCGCGGCGTTTGCGCGCACCCTTGCCTTTTTGCTCTCCGCCCGGCGGAACGCGCAGGATTTGCCCCTCGGCCAAGCGGTCTTCGGGCTTCGCGCGCTTGCCATCAACGCGGATTTGCCCCGTGCGCGCCCAGCGGCTGACGGTGGCGAAGCCGATCTGCGGCAAATTGCGCTTGAACCAGCGGTCGAGCCGAATGCCATCATCATCGTCAGAGACGGTGAACTGGCGAACTTGTGCATTGGGCTGGCTCATGCTGCCAGCCGCATAATGATCATGCCGACATAAATCGCGATCAGACAGGCCAGCACTGATATCAATGCATAGCCCAGTGCTGTGATCGCTTGCCCTCGCTCGACCAGCACCATCAATTCCAGACTGAACGCGCTAAAGGTGGTGAAGCCGCCCAAGAGACCCACACCGACCAACAGCCGCATATTCTCGCTTTGCGAAGGATCAGAGCTGCGCGCAAGCCAGCCGAACAGCAATCCCATGATCAAGCTGCCGATCACATTCACGGCAAATGTCGCCCACGGGAAAGCGCTGACCGTGGCAGGACCGAGCCATGCAGTTATCCCGCGGCCCATCTGGTAGCGGGCGGCTGCGCCAATCGCGCCGCCCAATGCGACCGAAAGCGTTGCCATAATTGGAGAGAGTGCTGCCATGTGTCCCGCCTTAGCCATGCATATGCGCCATGCCTAGCACTGATACGTGGCCAGCTGCGCATGTGCAGGGTTGAGAATACTTGCCAAAACGCCAGCCCTTGCCTATGACGCGCTTGGAATTGCCGGTCCGCCATGCGGATTCGGCGCTTTTTTCGTTTTTTGATGGGGCGCTTTCTTCGCTCGTTTGGCGAGGTTCCCGCTGGGTTTGGGCTAAAGCGTTTCGTCCCTAAGAGGTGTTTGAATTTATGCAGATTATGGTTCGCGATAACAATGTCGATCAGGCTTTGCGTGCACTCAAAAAGAAGCTGCAGCGCGAAGGTGTCTATCGCGAGATGAAGCTGCGTCGTCACTATGAAAAGCCATCCGAAAAGCGCGCCCGTGAAAAGGCTGCTGCTGTTCGCCGCGCCCGCAAGATGGAGCGCAAGCGGATGGAGCGTGACGGGATCAAGGGCTAGGTCGACCGCCTGTTCCTAACGTCAAGTTACGTTGTGCGCCGATCCATTCACCAAAAGTGGGAACCGGTTTTGGGCCCGGAATGGTCGGTAAAAAAGACGTTTTGCGCTTGAACGCACACAAGCAATAAGCCATCAGGGCGCGGTTCGTTTCCGCGCCCTTTTGTTATCCGGCGCAAGCCTATCTGACAGGACACTTCTATGACCGAAGTCACCCGCGTACCGTTGCAGCCGATTGCAAAAGGCTCGCTCACCAAATTATGGATCGGGATTGCGATTGGCATCGTGATTGGAATTGGTCTGGCGGTGTTGGCGCGCCCTGCTGGCTCGACGCTTGATGCGCTGTTTGCGCGCGATGTCGAAGTGAAAACTTTGACCGCTGGCAGTGGCCCCAATCCCGGCCCTGAAGATGTGGTCTTTGTGCGCTATAAGGGCACGCTTGCCAGCAATGGCGAGATGTTTGACGAATCACAGGATATCCCGCTGCCGGTTGAAGGGATTTTTCCCGAAGGCAATCCGCTGCCTCTGGCGCAGATGGTTCCCGGCTTCCGTGATGGCGCAGTGCAAATGCAGAAGGGCGGCAAGTATGAGCTCTTCATCCCGTCAGAGCTGGGTTATGGTGACAGTCCGCCAGAAGGCGCACCGATCCCGCCAAACGCTGATTTGAAATTTGAAGTCGAGATGGTCGACTTTATGAGCGATAGCGATTTCCAGCGCCGCGTTGGCATGTTGCAGGAAATGATGCAGCAGCAAGGCGGGCCAGGCGGTGGGCCGCCAGCTGGCCCTCCACAAGGTCAGTAAACAATCATAATTTTCTCGTTAGGAGCGGGACATGTCTATCGATAGAGCAACGGTGGCCAAGATCGCCTCGCTTGCACGGATCAAGATGAGCGATGAGGAGCTGGACCGGATGGCGCCAGAACTCAGCAATATCTTGGAATGGGTTGAGCAATTGGGCGAGGTGGATACTTCGCAGGTCGAGCCGATGACGGCGGTGATCCCCAATACGCTGCGTCTGCGCGCAGACGAAGTGGATGCTGATCCCAAGACGGGCGGCGATAGGCGCGACGATGTGCTCGCCAATGCACCGGCAGCTGAACACGGCTTTTTCGGTGTGCCGAAGGTGATTGAATAATGGGCGGCGACCTTACAAATCTTGGCGTCAAAGCCATTCGAGACGGCGTGAAAGCGGGGGATTTCACTGCGCGCGAAGTGGCGACAAGTTTCAATGCCAATGTCGCGGCGGCAAGCGATCTCAACGCCTTCATCGTCGCAACGCCTGAATTGGCACTTGAAGCCGCCGATGCGGTTGATGCCAAGCGCGCCAAGGGCGAAGAGCTGGGCGCGATGGGCGGCGTGCCGATTGGCATGAAGGATTTGTTCGCAACAAAGGGCGTTCAGACCACTGCGGCCTCGCACATCCTCGAAGGGTTTACGCCCGAATATGAAAGCACTGTCTCGCAGAATCTATGGGATGCGGGAGCGGGCATGCTGGGCAAGCTTAACCTTGACCAGTTTGCGATGGGTTCATCGAACGAGACGAGTTTCTTCGGCAATGTGACTTCGCCTTGGAGGAAGGGTGATGGGTCAAACACTCCCCATAACACCCCAATGTCGCCCGGCGGTTCATCGGGTGGATCTTCTACGGCGGTCTCCGCACGGCTTGCCCCTGCTGCAACCGGCACAGACACGGGCGGATCGATCCGTCAGCCCGCTGCATTCACCGGTATTACAGGCGTTAAGCCGACTTACGGGCGCTGCTCGCGCTGGGGCGTTGTCGCTTTTGCCAGCTCGCTCGACCAAGCAGGCCCGATGGCGCAGGATGTAACCGATTGCGCGATCA
>CAZJAG010000087.1:0-6004 GCA_964543735.1 uncultured Porphyrobacter sp.
GCCTCGGCCAATTCGACGCTCACGAGATCGCCAATCTGCGCCTCGCGTCCTTTTCCTTCAGCAAACCACACGCTTTGCAGCCAAGGCGATTTGCCCAGCCATTGTCCCTCCAGCTTGCCGCGCCGCTCAACCAGCACTTCGCATGTTTTGCCAACGCTCGCCTCGTTAAACGCAATCTGGTCGCGGTTGAGGCTCGCTTGCAAACGCTGGAGCCGCTCATCCATCACCTCGCGCGGCACCTGCCCATCCATCGTCGCGGCAGGCGTGCCGGGGCGCGGCGAATATTTGAAGCTGTAAGCCTGCGCGTAGCGAACCGCGTCAACAATCGCCAAAGTCTCTTCAAATTCTGCGTCCGTTTCGCCGGGAAAACCGACGATGAAATCACCCGAGAGCGCCAGATCAGGTCGCGCTGCGCGGAAGCGCTCAAGCAGCCGCAAATAGCTTTCCGAAGTGTGCGAGCGGTTCATTGCTTTGAGCACTCTATCGCTGCCCGCCTGAACGGGAAGATGGAGATAGGGCATGAGCTTGTCGACCTCGCCATGACACGCAATCAGCTCATCATCCATGTCAGCCGGATGCGATGTGGTGTAGCGAATGCGCGCGAGCCCATCGACTTTCGCCAATGCTCTTATCAGGCCAGCGAGACCTTGGGACGCGCCCTTTTCATCCTCTCCCGACCAAGCCGAAACATTTTGCCCGAGCAAAGTTATCTCGCGTGCGCCGGATTCGACCAGCCTGTTCGCTTCCTCGACCAAGTCACTGTAAGGGCGTGATATTTCTGCGCCGCGTGTATAGGGCACTACGCAATAGGTGCAGAATTTGTCGCAGCCTTCCTGAATGGTGAGGAAGGCTGACGGGGCGACTTTGCGACGCTTGGGAAGCGCGCCGAATTTGGCAATCGCGGGCATGTCCGTATCGGTCGAGCGCTTACCCTTCGCCGCCTTGTCGATCATATCGGGCAGGCGGTGATAGGCTTGCGGGCCGACCACCATGGAGACCGCCGGCGCGCGCGCCATGATCTCCTCGCCCTCTGCCTGCGCGACGCATCCGGCAACCGCGATCATCGGCGCTTTTGTCTGCGTCTTGCCCTTGGTCAGCCGGCCAATGTCGGAATAGATCTTTTCCGCCGCCTTTTCGCGGATGTGGCAGGTGTTGAGGACGACCAGATCAGCATCCTCGCCCTCGGGCGCTTCGCTGATGCCTTGCTCGGCCAGCATTTCGGCCATGCGCTCGCCATCATAGACGTTCATCTGGCAGCCGAAGCTTTTGACGCGATAGGTCTTGGGAGGATTGGTGGGTTTCATTGTGGAGGCGCTCTTAGCGGGGTGGGCGCACGGGTTCAATCGAGACTTACCTTCACCCGCTCGCCCTGAGCCTGTCGAAGGGCTGTTCTTGTTCGAAGCGCTGTGTTCACCAAACGAAATACGGTGCTTCGACAAGCTCAGCACGAGCGGCAATTTTCAACCAACTAAGCGACCGCCCGGGTGTGTGCGTGAAACGCGCCCTGCCCCTAATCGAACTTGGGGGTGGGCGGGCGCCCTTGAACATTTGGGGTCGTTTCTGGCGAAACGCCTTGGATTGAATGACTTACCCAACGCTCGCCTTCACGATCTTGCTCGGTGCTTCGGGTGGTTCGCCCACGGCCAAGCCGTCAATCAGCTCCATGCCGCTCTCAACCTGACCCCAAACGGTGTATTGGCCGTCCAAGAATTCAGCATCGTCAAAGCAGATGAAGAACTGGCTGTTCGCGCTGTCCGGCACCTGCGTGCGCGCCATCGAGCATGTGCCGCGCGTGTGCGGCTCTGCATTGAACTCAGCCTTCAGATCGGGCTTGTCAGAGCCGCCCATGCCGGTTCCGGTCGGATCGCCGCCCTGCGCCATGAAGCCGGGGATCACGCGGTGGAAGACCACGCCATCGTAAAAGCCTTCGCCCGCCAGCTCGGTGATCCGCTCGACATGACCGGGGGCCAGATCAGGGCGCAGCTTGATCACAACATCGCCGGTTTCGAGAGTGAAAGTGAGTTTATCGGCCATCGGGAGGTCTCCAAAAATTGGGTGTATGAATGCGTTGGCTGCTCTTTAGCAGTCTAAACCCATCTGTCACGGCTTGCTTTTCCTACTCCCGCGCCCCTAGACCTTTCCTCCATGAGCGAAGCGGGCGGCCCTCAAGATGATCTTGCACTGCTGGAAGCGGGCGATGGTGCGCGTCCTGATGACCGGATTGATGACGAGCGGCATGATGAGGAAAACCGGCTAAAACCCGAATATGTCGGCGCGGTGCGCGATGCGCTGGACGCGCGCGACAATTCGGCGGTTTATGATCTGGTCGAGCCGCTCCACCCTGCCGACATTGCCGATTTGCTCGAACTGTTTGAAGCGGACGAGCGCCCTCACCTCACCGCGGCGATCACTGACCTGATGTCGTCCGACGTGGTGGCAGAGCTTAACGAGCATGTCCGCGAGGATATGATGGAGGGGCTCGAGCCCGAAGCTGTCGCCACAATCGTCGAGCAGCTCGAGACCGATGATGCGGTGCAGCTGATCGAGGATTTGGATGCGGCTGACCAGCGCGCCATCCTTGCCGAGGTTGAGGCTGAAGACCGCGCCGCGATTGAAAATGCGCTGTCCTATCCGGAGGAGACCGCAGGCCGGCTGATGAACCGCAATTTCGTGGCGGTTCCAGAGCATGTTTCGGTCGGCCAGCTGATTGATTTCCTGCGCGATGAGGCCGAGGCCGGCGGCGATTATGCGGAAGATTTCTGGGAAGTCTTCGTGGTGGATGAGAAGCATCATCCGGTCGGCACTTGCGAGCTATCATGGATATTGCGCACGCCGCGCCATATCGCGCTCGCCGATGTGATGAAGCGCGACCAGACGCTGATCCCGGTTACGATGGATCAGGAAGAGTTGGGCTTGATGTTCGAGAAATATGACCTGATCTCGGCCGCCGTGGTGGATGAGGCCGGACGGCTGGTGGGCCAGATGACGGTGGATGATGTGGTGCATATCATCTCTGAAGAAGCGGGCGAGGATGCGCTGCTGCTTTCCGGTGCAGGCGATGGCGACATTAACGAGCCGATTGGCGAGGCATACTCCAGCCGCGTGCGCTGGCTGATCGCCAATCTGGGCACGGCAGTGGTTGCTTCTGCCATCATCGCGTTTTTTGGTGCTGCGATCGAGAAGCTGGTTGCGCTGGCTGTGCTGATGCCGATTGTTGCCTCGATTGGAGGCAATGCAGGCACGCAGACCATGGCAGTGGCGGTGCGCGCGATTGCGACCAATCAGCTGACCCGCGCTAACACTTGGCGGATTGTCTGGCGCGAATTGCGCGTGGCTGTGCTGAACGGCGCGACTGTAGCAGTGCTGATCGGGATTGCAGCAGGTCTGATCTTCTCGCCAATGATGGGCGGCGTGATTGCCGCGGCGATGATCATCAATATCGTTGTCGCGGGGCTGGCAGGCGTTTTGGTCCCAGTGATATTCGAGCGGCTGGATCAGGACCCGGCGGTGGCGTCATCCGTGTTTGTAACGATGATTACTGACAGCATGGGGTTCTTCGCGTTTCTCGGCCTTGCGGTCGCAAGCGGGATGGTTGGCTGAGGCGATGGAAGAGCCGCAACCCAATTCTGGACTCAAAAAGCGCAAACGTCGCCGCAAGAAGGTCTCCGCGCCCGATCCAAACGGCCCGCGGCTCCACCTTACGAAAATCGCGTTCGGCGCGCAGAGCTTTGCCGATATTGAAAGCTGGTATGCGGGGCGGCGCAGCCCCCATCTCACCACCAAATATCGCCCAACAAAGTGGGAGCAATGCATCGGCGGCTCGCTCTACTGGATCCATCAGCACAGCATCGTGGCGCGCTCGGTCATCACCGGCTTCTCGCAAGGCGAGGACGGGCGCTGGAGAATCGAAATGGAGCCGGAGCTGATCCGCGTCCACCCCAAACCCAAGCGCGCGCATCAAGGCTGGCGCTATCTCAAAGGCGAACCGCCCGCAGATGTGGCGGAGGGTGAAGATATTGGCGATGTGCTGCCCGGCAAATTGCAATTGAAGCTGAAGAAGCTGGGGCTGGTTTGAGGGTTCAGCGCCCGTTCAAGCCGCGAGGTGTCTATTCAAGCGTGATGAAAAGAACCTTACCTATATCACTCGCTGTATTGCCTTTTTTGCTTTCAGTTCCGGCGAGTGCGAACACGCTGACATCGTCATCGGTCTCCACATGCAATGATGCGCGGATCGAAGTGCATACAGCTTCGGCGGGCGGCGCAGCGACCGGCACGATTGTCGCGCATCATAGGGGTCGCTCGATTGCATTGGATGAGGCCGAAAGCGCCATTTTCCAGCGCCTCTCTCAAGTCAGTTCGGTGAATGTGACATGCGGCGATGCTCGCTCCGCCACGCAAATTCTCATCCAAGGGAAAAGCCGCGAAGAAGGAGCGCGCAGCGTCACTTACCGGATCACGTTCCGCGCCTCATCAGGCTTTGGCGCGATCAAGCGCATCAACTAAAGCTTTGATTAACCCAATGGCGGCGCGCCCAGCCACACCCAAGCCGCTAATCCGCCTGCGATAAGCATGGCGACAATCACGCGCGCAGCAGGCGCAGAGCCAATTCCCCCACTTTGCCCCTCACCCCGCCCCTCACCGCGCGCATCTTCAACCACCCGCTTGCCCGTCACCATCGGCGTAACGAGATTGTTGCGCTTCACAGCCGCGTAGAAGGCAATCGCGGCCAGATGCAGCAAGACCAGAGCGATGATCACATCAACGAAGCTCTTATGCCAATCGGTCAGCCAGTCCGCTGTCAGCACGCCGACAAGCGAGTTGAGCGGGCCGGTCGCCCCGTCATAAGGGTCGCCGCCAAACAGACCCGTTGTGGTCTGGAACAGCATGGCGGCGAGCAATGCAATCACACTCAGCGCGGCCAAGGGGGAATGGCCGATATGCGCTTTATCGCCCCGCCCGCGAAGATAATCCACGATTGCCATCGGCCCTCGCACAAACTCGGCAAAACGCGCCGTTCGCGTGCCGATCACGCCCCAGATCAGGCGGAAGATGACCAGTGCAAACAGCACCACGCCCAGCCGCGTGTGCCACCACCAATGCGAATATTCAGCCGTAAACCACATGGCCGGAACCAGCACGGCAAAGCCCCAATGGCTCAGCCGAACGGGCCAGTCCCAAATGCGGATGGATTGCTTTTCTGACGCCACCTGATGCAGCCAGCCTGACCCTAGCCCTGTCCGAACCTAAACCGTGTCGAACTTAATCCGTGTCGAGGCGGAACTCGTCATGGCAACCCTTGCAGCTGCCGCCCAGTTCCTTCACATGCGCGCCAATAGCGGCCGCATCGCCGCCCTCTGCCAAAGTCACCATAGTCGCGGTCGCATCGACCAGCTTTTGATGCGCAGCGTTGAATTCCTCCGGCTTTTCCCAGATTGTTGCGAGCGCTTCTGTCTCGAAACCGTCATCCACGCTGGTGCCAGCCGGAAAGAACGCGCGCACTGCGACCGCTTTTTCGTTCATTGTGGTCGCCGCTTCGCCAATCGCGGCCATATCGGGACTGCCCCCTTCGAGCTGGCCACGGATCGCTTTGAAGCTATCGCCGATTGCTTCAAAATTGGCCTGACGCTCTTTGATGGCGCCTTCCAGCTCGCCGCCCGCACCGTCAGCGGCCGCAACCTCGCCAGATTCACCTTCGGCTGCGCCGTCAGCATCGGGCGCTGCATCGCCCCCGCAAGCGGCAAGAGCGGTCAAAGCAGCGGTTGCTGTGAGGATGCGGAAATTGCGAGTGAAGGACATTGGCAGGCTCCTAATTTAGTCGCGCTGCAGGGAATAGCGCGCGCTTCAGGGCATCTGTTAGCACAATGCGAAACCTCAAGCTCGAATTTTTCCCGAAAGGGCGCAATTTTCGTAGTTAGCGCGCCATCAGCTTGGCAAGAAACGTGCGCACATCATAATTGGGAGAGGCATCCCCGCCCGTGCCCTTACCCGTGCCCTTACCCGTGCC
>CAZJAG010000087.1:6104-10157 GCA_964543735.1 uncultured Porphyrobacter sp.
CCCGTGCCCTTACCCGTGCCCTTACCCGTGCCGGTATCGTCAAACCCGTGCGTTTCATAGGAGCCAAGCAATTCGCTCATCCGCTCGTCAATCATTGCAAGGTTGCTCTTGTGGCTGACGACAAAGCGGCGCCGCCCCAGCATTTGCGGCACAATGATATCGGCATATTGTTCGACGGGCATTCCATGCTGCATCATGCGCGCATCGCCCAATCCGGTGAAGACCCAGCCCGGAATAACAGTGCCCGCGTGAACATGGGGCGGCAAATCTTCGCGCAGGCTTTCGGTCATGCCTAGCACCGCGTGTTTGGCTGCGATGTAGGCCGCTGTTTGCGGCACAGCGCAAAAGAAGCTGTTCTCGCTCGCCGTGTTGTAAATGGCGGAAGGGTCGGATTGCTCCACCAGCAGCGGGGCGAAGGCGCGGATACCGGTCCACATGCCCCAGAAATTGACATCGAAATGCGCGCGAGCCTCGGCCGGATCAACCTCCCACATCTTGCCGCGCACGCCGCCAACACCGGCATTGTTGAAAAAGAGATGGATACTGCCGAGCTGATCAAAAGCGGCTTTGGCGAGCGCCGTCCAATCATCCTCAGATCGCACATCGCACGGGCACGCAATCGCGCCAATGCTCCGCGCTGCTTCATCCAGCTTCTCGCCCGCCAGATCGGCCAGCATCACCTTCACGCCTTCGCCGGCAAGCACTTTGCCCACTGCAAGGCCAATCCCGCTTGCCCCGCCCGTGATGACAGCGGTTTGAGGCGCGAATGCGCTCATATCCCGCGCTCGGCCGCGCGGCGCAATGCATTGACATAGACTTCAGGAGCCTGCGCTCCGGGAATCATAAACTTGCCCCCAGACGCACCGGATACAATCATCGCAGGAACACCGGAGATATTGAGATCCCACGCTTGGCGCTCTTCTGCCTCAACCCGCGCTTCAAGGTCAGCATCATCGAGCGCAGCTTTGGCAGCAAGCCGGTGCAGGCCCACGCCCGCTGCGAGATCGAGCAAAACCTCGCGATCAGACATATCCTCACGCTGGTTAAAATGCGCTTTGAACATGGCGAGCTTGAGGTCGGTTTGCACTTTGGGCCCCGCCTCTTCCAGCGCAAAGGAGAGCAATTTGTGCGCGGCGCGCGTGTTCCACATCATCCCCGGGCGCCTCTCATCTTCTGGCAAGCCGTCACCCTCATAAGAAAGCGAGACGCCTGCCCCTTGCGCAATCGCCTTCATCTGGCTTTGCGCAGCTTTGCCCTCATCATCAGAGCGGCCATATTTGCGTTTGAGATGCGCGCCCTGTTCCTCGCCTTGTTGGGGCATGTCGGGATTGAGCTCAAACGGGCGCCAGCGCACTTGGGCGGAAACTTCATCGCCCAGCTCGTCCAGCGCCTTGGTCAATTGGCCATATCCAATCGCGCACCACGGGCACATCACATCAGAATAGATATCAATAGTGAGCGGGTAAGGCGTTGATGTCATGCGGGTTTAGCCTCCTCTTTATCGAGCCACCACTTTAAGAGACTATGCGCAATCGCGGCGGGCGGCGGCGCGTTGAAGGGCCCCTCCTCGCTGCCGATTGTGTCCATCGCGTGCTGGACTTCCTCGCGGGTGAACCAGCGCGCTTCTTCCAGCTCTTCCACATCCAGCGTGATCTCTGTCTCGTCGGTTTGCGAATAGCACCCGATCATAAGCTGGCTTGGGAAAGGCCAAGGCTGGGTCGCGATATATTGCACATTGTGCACGCGCAGACCTGCTTCTTCGTGGACCTCGCGCGCGACCGCTTCCTCGATGGTTTCACCCGGCTCGACAAAGCCTGCAAGCGCTGAAAAGCTGCGCGGGGGAAAGCGCGGTTGGCGACCCAAGAGGAGTTGCCCGTTATTCTCGACCAGCATGATGGTGACAGGGTCAGTGCGCGGGAAATGCTGCGCACCGCAGCCGCCTGCATCGCGGTCACAATTTCTCTGCCAGCCGCCCTTCGCAAGCTTGGTCTTCGCGCCGCAATTGGCGCAGAACTTGTGGCGAGCATGCCAGTCAACCAAGGACCGCGCGCCGCCATAAATCGCCAGATCAGGCGGGGAGAGTTGCTGGATCGCTTGCCAAGCTCTGGGCATGGCATAGGCTGGCCCCGTTGCGCCATCATCGGGCACGGCGGCGAAATGCGCCTTGTCATCCAGCATCCCTAGAAAAACCAGCTCGGCTTCTTGCGGGACATCGGCCAAGTTGCCCCACACCAGCGCGCCTTGATCATCCATTTGCGGTAGCAATCCATCAAGGCCGAGCACTTTTGCGCGCCAATCCATCAGCTCGCCCAGCTTCGCATTGTCGACCCGAATATGATCGGCCCGATCTATTGGCGATCCTGCAAATGCTATTGGCCCCGCATCTGGCCCCGCAGCTCCCCCCTCTTCTGGCATCCTATGCTCCTGTGACAGCCCCTTGCATTGCGCCTGTGTCTTTCGCCAGCGCTGCGAGGAATTCCTTGCGGATCGGATAGCTTTCTGCCGGCAGATATTGGGTGAAGAGCGCGCCGCGCATATTCTTGCCGAAGTCGACCGAGGAAAGCGTGCCAGCCGCCCCGCCCCAGCCATAGGTTCCCGCAACCGAGCGTCCGCCCGCTCCAAAGCCCTCGCCTGCGACCCAAGTGCCCTTGGTCGTCACGCCTTTGGGCAGGATGTTGGAGACACCCACGCGCACCGCCAACTCGCCCATCACGCGCTTGCCATCGACCTTGCCATAACCCAGCACCATGCGCTGGAAACGGTCGTAATCGCGCGGCGAGCACACCAGGCCCGAACCGCCCCAGATCAGCGGCGGCTTCTCCGAATAGATCGAGTTTCTCGCCGGATCGACCGGCAACGGCACACCGTTCAACACGCCGTAATTGTCAGTAAGGCGGCCCAGCTCGCTCGCCGGGACTTGCCAATAGGTTGAGTCCATGCCCAGCGGATCAAACATGCGTTGCTGAAGGAATGCGTCAAAGCTCATCCCAGAGGCGACTTCGATCACGCGGCCCAACAGATCAATACTGGCCGAATAGCTCCAGCGCGTGCCCGGCTGATACATCAGCGGCAAGGTGGCGAGCGTATCGGCCCATTTGTCGAGCCCCTTGATGCTGTCACTTGCCGCAACACCGGGGATCGGGAACTTGCTGATCTGGCCAGAGGAGAGGCCAAGCTTGCCAAAGGCGGCGCGGATCGGCCCTTTGCCCGTGATGTTATAGCCAAGCCCCGCCGTGTGGGTGAGCAGCTGGCGGATGGTAATAGGCCGCTCTGCCGGAACAGTGTCTTCCAGCGCGCCAGCCGGATCTTTGAGCACACGCATATTGGCATAGGCAGGCAGGATTTCAGCGACCGGCTGATCTAGGCCAAGCTTGCCATCATCGATCAGCATCATCGTGGCCATACCGGTGATCGGCTTGGTCATCGAATAGATCCGGTAGAGCGAATCCAGATCGGCTTCTTTCTTGCTCGAAAAGCTGAGCGTGCCCTTGCTCACATGATGCGCATGCTTTCCCGTGCCCAAGCCCAGTGTCACAAGGATGTTGGCAACCTTGCCGCTGCCGACATATTTCTCGATCATCGCAGCAATTGCAGGAAACTCGGCCGAAGCCTCATGCGCGAGCAAGCGCGTTGCAGGCATAGTCGCCAAAGCTCCGCCCGCCGCAGTGTAGGCGCCTGCTCTGAGCAGTGAGCGGCGCGACAGCGTTTCATTGTCAAAATTGCGGAATGCCATGAGCGTTAAGTCCTCTTTCGAAATGCTTTGCGCGCTGCTTTGGGCGATGCGACCTGTCTGGTCAATTAAGACTTGTGGGAGAGAGCGCAAAAGGGGCTTGAAATCCGCAGGTGTCATACCCATATAACACACATGGGAAACATACTTGCATATATCATCGGGATCATCTCGCTCATCATCGTTATTCCGGCGACCATTCCATTGCTGGGATGGGCCAACTGGATTGCCTTGCCATTTCTGGTGATCGGCGTTGTGCTGGGGCAATTGTCATCCAGCGGAGATGGCGGGCGCAATTTCTGCCTGATCATCGGCGTGATCGC
>CAZJAG010000088.1:0-1198 GCA_964543735.1 uncultured Porphyrobacter sp.
CTGGTGGGAAGATCATACGCATGATTACAAGGACAAGCGCAATCTTCCGTCTGTCGACAAGACCTCGCAGCTCTCACCCTATCTGCATTTTGGCGAGTTGAGCGCGGTGCAAGTGTGGCATGCTCTTGAACACAAGAGCGGGGCTGGCTGGCGCACTTACGAAAAAGAGCTGATCTGGCGCGATTACGGTGCGAATGCGATTTGCCAGTTCCCGCAATATGCGCGCGCCAACTATCGCGAGGAATATGATACGCTTGAATGGCGCGATCCAGTTTCGGACGAGCATGCTGCGCGCGATTTGAAGGCATGGCAGCAAGGGCGGACCGGATACCCGATTGTGGACGCTGGCATGCGCCAATTGTGGCAGACCGGCTGGATGCACAACCGCGTGCGGATGATCACGGCCAGCTTCCTCATCAAGCATCTTCTGATCGATTGGCGCGAGGGGGAGAAATGGTTCTGGGATTGCCTTGTGGATGCTGATTACGCCAGCAATGCGACCAATTGGCAGTGGAATGCAGGCACGGGCGTTGACAGCAATATGTTCGTGCGGATCATGGCGCCGCTTACCCAATCGGAAAAGTTTCATTGTGCCGCCTACATCCGCACCTATGTGCCCGAATTGGCTGACCTTGACGAACCATACATCCATGACCCCGAAGAGCATGGCGTTCGACCTGAAGGCTATCCGCGCAAGATCATCGCCCACCGTGAAGGGCGCGAGCGGGCCTTGGCTGCGTATAAGGTGATCAAGGGCAAGTGAGATGCTTGCCCGCTGGCAACGCGCGCCTTAGAAGTGCGGCATGACGGCACAAGGGGAGATCAAGCGGGGCAATGGCTTGCTCAAGGCAGGCGAACGCTTTGCTGGCAAGCAAGGGTTGCTGCAAAGGGCCCTTGCGCACTCGTTTACCTCAGGCTTTGCCAAGGTGCTCGACCGGATCGATGCAGGGCTGGAGCAAGGTTCGATACTTGGTCACTTGCCTAATGGCGAGACACGGCTCTTGGGCGGGCGCGCGCCGGGTTTCGAAGCAGAGGTTGAGCTCAAGGATTGGCGCGGGCTCTTGCGGCTTGCCACGCATGGCTCGATTGGATGGTATCAGGCTTGGGAAGCGGGGGAGTGGTCATCGCCCGATCTGGTGCAGGTCTTTGCTGTGTTTGGCGCAAATGCCCGCAGTTTGGGCAATACGGGGCGAGCCAA
>CAZJAG010000088.1:1298-10009 GCA_964543735.1 uncultured Porphyrobacter sp.
TGTCCGATGAGCAATTGGCATGGGCGCGCGAAAATCACAGCGCGGACATCACTTTCCTCAAGCAGGACTATCGCGACACTTCGGGCCAGTTTGATGCCATTGTAAGTGTCGAAATGGTGGAAGCTTTGGGCCGCGAATATTGGCCCACTTTTATGGATTGCATTGCCCGCAATCTGAAACCCGGCGGTCGCGCGGCGATCCAGTATATTTCCATAGCTGACGACATCTTTGACGCTTACGCGGCAGGCGCTGACTTTATCCAAGCCTATGTCTTTCCGGGCGGTTTGTTGATCCGAACAAGTGAGTTTCGCAAGCTTGCCGAAGAACGCGGTCTTAGCTGGGAGAGCCAGCATGACTTTGGCGCAGACTATGCGGCAACGCTGGCTGCATGGCGCAAGAGCTTTGACGCAGCGGCGGCTGAGGGACGTTTGCCCGAAGGATTTGACGAACGCTTCGTCAATCTGTGGCGCTATTATCTCGATTATTGCGAGGGCGGCTTCCGTTGCGGTTCAATTGATGTGCATCAGGTGACGCTGCGCAAAGGTGATGGGGGAGAGACGAAATGAAGAAGATTGTGCTGATCGTACTGGCGTTGCTTGTGCTGGCAGGGGTTGCTGGGTGGTTCTCGCTGGGCAAAGACACGAGAGAGCTGCTCGCCAATGCGCCCACTGACAACAATGTGCTCTTCTGGTCGACCGAGGAGCGCGATGCTGCGTTTAGAGCAATGGATGCGCTGCCAGTGCTCGCGCAGTCGCGCGTGATCGAGGCGGGCGATGCGACCTATCCCTTGCCTGAAGGTTCGCCGCTCGTGCTCGATATTGATGTGGACACCTATATGAAAGAGCAGCGCACCTCCGCTCTTGTGGTTGTGCATGACGGCAAGGTTGTAATGGAGAAATATGGGCTCGATTTCGACGCAACGGGCAAATGGACAAGCTTCTCGGTTGCAAAAAGCCTCACTTCAACGCTGGTCGGCGCAGCGATCAAGGATGGCGCGATCGAATCGATTGATGATCCGGTAGCGAAGTATATCAAGGGTTTGGAAGGCAGCCCCTATGAAGAGGTTTCGGTCGCGCAATTGCTCACTATGACCTCAGGCGTGCAGTGGGACGAGGATTATGAAGATCCCAATTCCGATGTTGCCCAGTTCATCAATCATCAGGCTGAAGATGGGCTGGACGCGACAGTGAGCTATATGCGTGGGCTGCCGCGCGAAGCGCCCGCCGGTGAAAAATGGGTGTATAAGACGGGTGAGACAAATCTGATCGGCGTTTTGGTGAGCGAGGCGACGGGCAAGAATTTGTCCGACTATCTCTCCGAGAAGATATGGAAGCCTTTCGGGATGCAGCAGGATGCAAGCTGGCTCTTGGGTAATACGGGTGCAGAGATCAGCGGGTGCTGCATACAAGCGGCTACGCGCGATATGGCGCGCTTCGGTCTGTTCATCATGAATGGCGGGCTGATTGACGGGAAGCCGATCCTGCCAGATGGGTGGATCGAGGCGGCGACCACCAAGCAGGCTGATATCGGCGCGCCGGGCTTTGGCTATGGCTATCAGTGGTGGACCTATGATGATGGCACTTATGCCGCTCAAGGGATATTCGGGCAGGGCATCTTCATTGATCCGGAGCGCAAGCTGGTCATTGCATCGAATTCGAACTGGCCCAAGGCAACCGATGAAGCGGGCGTAGGGGCGCAGCGGCAGAAGTTCTATCAATCGGTGCAGTCAGCGGTTGATACTTTGAGCGAGGATGCAGAATAGGTGGAAGTCTTCAGCCGGTGTAGCGGCTCAGCAGGCTTTCATACACGATTGTGCTGAGCAGGTTTGAATAGGCGCAACCAACCTGACTTCCTTCCCACCAAACCACTTCCGCTTGAAGCGAGCTGAGCCCGGGTAAGGTTAGCCAGCACGTCTGGCCTGGATGCATGCGATTGACCGCTGTGGCGCAAAAGCCAGAGATCGACAGGTCATGCACTTGCGTTTGATAGGCGCGGCCGCCAGCGGCTCTGAGTTGAGCCGGAATAGCCAGCTTTGTGCGCGGGGAACAGCGGTCTTCCTGCGCAGCAAGTTCGTAAAGGTCGGTCTTTGTCGGCATCTTGGCTGCCCTCGATCAAAACTGGCTTGCAGGCACCATGCTGCAAGTGGTTGATGAGAATTGCTCGGGCGAAGCTAATGCGAGGTTGCGATGTTTGGTTGCCAATCGCTTAACTAGCCTATCCGGCATTAACGCTAGCGCGCGTCGACCCGCTCTCGGTGGCCGGTTTCAAAGTCATTATCCAAAAGCTCGAGAATACGCGAGGCTACCTCTTGCGGCGGTTTGAGTGTTGCGGGATCTTCACCGGGATAGGCTTTGGCGCGCATTTCTGTGCGAGTTGCTCCTGGGTCAAGCACGGCAACGCGGATATCGCCGATCTTGGTGACTTCCTGAGCGTAGGAATCAAGCAGGTTCTCAAACGCACTTTTGGTCGAGGCATAGGCTGACCAGAATGCGCGCGGAGAGGCTGCAACGCTGCTGGTCAGGCCAATAATGCGGGCTTTGTCAGCGCGTTTCAACATCGGATCAAATGCCGCAAGTAGCGCCTGTGTTGCGACGACATTGGTCAGCAAAGCCTGATTGAACTGCTTGGGGTCAATCTGGGTAACTGGAGAAAGGCTAGGCAGATAGGCGGCTGAAAGCACCATGTAGTCAAGCGCATCCCATCGGCCCGCAATCGCACTGGCAAGCCGCCCGACCGCATCGGGTTCGGTCAGGTCGAGCGGAGCAATAGTCGATGTGCCGCCGGTATCGTGGATGGCGTCTTCAACCTCTTCAAGCTGCTTCACATTGCGCGCGGTTAGCACGACATGCGCACCCTTCGCTGCCAGGGCCTTTGCCGTGGCCGCACCAATTCCGCGCCCTGCGCCTGTTACAAGCGCGAGTTTGCCCTGCATGGGGCCATCGAGAGATTTGTCTGAACTCATTATGCGGCTCTGCTGTCCGAACTGTGATCTGCGAAAGTAAGCTGAGCGTCGTCAGCCTCGCGCTGGGCAAGGTCTGTAAGCGAGGTGGGATACTCGCCAGTGAAACAAGCATCGCAAAATTGCGGGCAAGCTTGCTTGCGCGGACCTGACCCGACCGCGCGATAGAGCCCGTCGATGGAAATAAAGGCGAGGCTGTCCGCTTTGATATAGTCGCGCATCGGATCAACTTCCATTTGCGCAGCCAGCAGCTTTGAGCGTTCTGGCGTATCGACACCGTAGAAGCAGCTATGTGCTGTCGGCGGGCTGGCGACGCGGAAATGCACTTCGCTCGCGCCAGCCTCACGCATCATCTCGACAATTTTGAGGCTGGTTGTGCCGCGCACAATTGAATCGTCGATGAGGACGATCTTTTTACCTTCGACCAATCCGCGATTGGCATTGTGTTTGCGCTTGACGCCTGAATGACGCGCACCGTCAGAGGGTTGGATAAAAGTGCGCCCGACATAGTGCGAGCGAATAATGCCAAGCTCAAAGGGCAGGCCTGATGCTTCGGCAAAGCCAATTGCGGCAGGCACGCCGCTGTCGGGAACGGGAACGACGAGATCAACACTGCATGGGCTCTCTTTTGCCAACTCCATTCCAATTGCCTTGCGTGCGGAATAGACCGACTGACCAGCGAAGAAAGAGTCGGGCCGGCTGAAGTAGACATGCTCGAAAATGCAGGGGCGCGCTTGGTGAGAACCGAAGGGGTGGCTGCTAGTCATCTCGCCTTCGCGGTCAACCTGTATCAGTTCGCCTGGTTCAACTTCACGAACGAATTCTGCACCGACCACATCAAAAGCAACGGTCTCGCTGGCGAAGACGAAGGCATCGCCCATCTTGCCCATCACCAATGGCCGAATGCCAAGCGGATCACGGCACGCCATCATTCCCTCTGGTGTCATCACGATCAGCGAATACGCGCCTTCGACCAAGCGCAGCGCATCGACCAGCCGATCAACCATCGTGGGATAGCGACTGGTGGCGACCAAATGGATAATTACCTCTGTGTCGGAGGTTGACTGAAAGATCGCTCCGCGCCGCACCAGATCATGGCGCAGCTTCTCGGCATTGGAGATATTGCCATTATGCGCCACGGCAAAGCCGCCGCTGGCAAGGTCAGCATAGAGCGGCTGGACATTGCGCAGGCCAGAACCGCCAGTAGTGGAATAGCGCACATGACCGGCCGCCATAAATCCGGGTAGCGCGTCAATTGCTTCTTGAGTGGAGAAGTTTTCGGCAACATGGCCCGTGCCTCGGCTCGAATAGAAATCCTTGCCATCAAAGCTGGTAATGCCAGCAGCTTCTTGTCCGCGATGTTGCAGCGCGTGCAGCCCCAGCGCGGTTGCGGCAGCTGCGTCAGATGCATGAATGGCGCCAAAGACGCCGCACTCTTCGCGTAGCTTGTCCCCGTCTAGATCGAGGAAGGGATGGGTCAGGTTCATGGCCAAAGCTCCCGCTGCGATGTGCCGTTGCGCCGCCAGCGTCAATGGCGTTATTACCATTCAATTACAAGGGACGATTGTTTGAGTGCCCCAGGCGTCCACAGTGGTGGTCACTTGTTGCATTGCGCAGCGCCCTTTGCCCTCCTACATCGCGGGTTCAGACAGCCAGTATCAAGAAGCCATCACTTTGTTTCTATCCGCTTTTGAATGGATGATAGCTAAGCGCTATTTGCTCCCCGGGAAAGGAGAGCGCTTTATCGCGCTCGTCGCCGGGATCAGTGTGGGCGTTGTGATGCTCTCTGTTGCGATGCTGCTTGTGGTTATGAGCGTCATGAACGGCTTTCGTGCCGAACTGATGGAGAAGATCGTCGGGCTCAATGGCCATGCCATCGTCCAAGCCTATGGCGGCAGGCTGGATGATTGGGAGGACGTTCTGGCCAAGGTCCGCGCGTCTGACGGCGTGGTGGAAGCCTCTCCGTTGATCGAGCAACCTTTGCTGACCAGCTTTAATGGCCGGGTTGAAGCTGTGCTAGTGCGCGGCAATACGCCTGATGATATTGCAGAGCTTTCGGACAAGGTCTTGCTCGGCAATTTGAGCGAGCTTCAGGCAGGCGCGAGCAATGTCGCCATCGGTGTGCGATTGGCACAGAATATCGGGGCGAAGGTGGGCGACACCATTACTATCATCAACCCGCAAGGGCGCACTACGCCGTTTGGCACTGTGCCTCGGCAAATTGGCTACACCGTCTCCGCGATCTTTGAGGTGGGTATTTATGATTATGATCAGGCGTTTGTCGTCATGCCGATGGAGGATGCGCAAACGCTGCTCCTGATAGGCGACACGGTTGGCATGATCGAGGTCACTGTCGAAGACCCGGACAATGTCGGCGAGATTATGGAGCCTGTGCAGCAAGCGGTTGTCGGCAAAGCGGTTGTCTCAGATTGGAAGACAATCAACTCTTCACTTTTCGAAGCCTTGCAGGTGGAGCGGGTGGCGATGTTCTTCGCGCTGAGCTTTATGGTGCTGGTCGCGGCCTTCAACATCCTCTCAAGCCTAGTTATGCTGGTGCGTGCAAAAACGCGCGATATTGCGATTATGCGGACAATGGGCGCGACGCGGCGTAGCCTGCTCAAGATTTTCGTGACGACCGGCTTCACCGTTGGCGCGATTGGCACAGTTGCGGGGCTGGTGTTCGGCTTTATCGTCTTGTTCTTCCGTGAGCAGATCGTGGCAGTGATTGCGGCGGTGACCGGACAGGAATTATGGGATCCGGAAGTGCGCTTTCTCTCAACCTTGCCTGCGCGCACAGACCCGTGGGAAGTGGCGGGCATTGTCGCGCTTGCCTTGATCTTGAGCTTCATTGCAACGCTTTATCCCGCATATAAGGCGGCCAATACCGACCCGGTTCAGGTGCTACGCTATGAATGATGCGGTCGTTGAACTGCGCGATCTGAAGCGCAATTTTGAGCAAGGCGGCGAGGTTATCGAGGTCTTGCGCGGGGTCGATCTAACGATTGCTCCGGGCGAAATCGTGGCGCTGCTTGGTCCATCTGGCTCTGGTAAGTCCACGATGCTGCAAGCCGTTGGCCTGCTAGAAGGCGGGTTCTCAGGCTCGATCGCAATCGCAGGTGTAGAAGCCGCTGCGCTTCCCTCTGACGGACGCACAGCTTTGCGGCGCGAGCATTTGGGCTTCGTCTATCAGTTCCATCACCTGCTGCCCGATTTTAGCGCACACGAAAATGTTGTGATGCCGCAAATGGTGGCAGGAGCAAGGCGCACAGATGCCGATTTACGGGCGAGCGAATTGCTTGAAGCATTAGGTCTAGGCCACCGGATGACACATCGGCCCAGCCAGCTTTCGGGCGGCGAACAGCAACGCGTTGCAGTCGCCCGTGCACTCGCCAATCGGCCGACATTGGTATTGGCTGATGAGCCAACCGGCAATTTGGATGAGACGACATCAGACCGCGTGCTAGGCCAGTTTCTTGAACTTGTGCGCGGGGAGGGCAGTGCGGCTCTCGTCGCAACCCATAATGAACGCCTTGCCGCCCGCATGGACAGGATCGTTCGCTTGCATGAAGGAGTGCTCGAATGACAACTATCGCTGATTTCGAAGTGATGACCAATCGCGGAGAGCCGCTCGATCTGTCCAGTAAGAAGGGCAAGGTTTTGCTTGTCGTCAATACGGCCAGCAAATGCGGGTTTACTCCGCAGTATGACGGGCTGGAAAAGCTTTATCAGCAATTCAAGGATGATGACTTCGAAGTGCTGGGTTTCCCTTGCAATCAGTTTGGCGGACAAGAGCCGGGCAATGCCGATGAAATCGCCGAATTTTGCAAAGTCAATTTTGGGGTGACTTTTCCGCTGATGGCAAAGGTCGATGTGAACGGTTCAGAGGCATCACCGCTGTTCGATTGGATGAAGGGCGAGGCGAAGGGTTTGATGGGCTCAACCAAGATCAAATGGAACTTCACCAAATTCCTTGTTAATCGTGAAGGTGCGGTCGTGGAACGATTTGGCCCGCAGGATAAACCAGAAAGTATCGCGAAACATATTGAAAAGCTGCTTTAGCGATTGTGGAGAAAAAGGGGCGTTGCTCCCTTTCAAATCCGCGCAAATTTCGCAATTCTGTAGTCATGCGACACGCGCCTTTCGTTCCTTTACGAGTCCTCTCGAGTTATTCGATGCTTGAAGGCGCCATTGATCCCAAGGCTATCGCCAAGCTAGCCAAAGAGCGTGGTTTCCCGGCGATTGCAATTTGTGACCGCAATGGCCTGTATGGCGCAGTCATGTTCGCAAAGGCATGCCTGGACGAGGGTATTCAGCCGATCATCGGCACACTGCTGGGCGTCTTAAGGGAGGGCCGAGAAGGCGAGGACAGTCCGCCGGTCGATTACCTGCCGCTGTTTGCTCAAGACGAGGCAGGTTATGACAATCTGTGCCATCTCGTCTCGAAAGCGCATTTGGAACGGCCGCTGGAGTTGGAACCCCATGTCCAGATGGACGCCTTGGAACGTCATACAGACGGCCTGATCGCGCTGACAGGAGCAGGCGAGGGCGCGCTGACGCGCTTGCTAGCAGAAGGTCAGCTCGATCACGCAAAGGCTCTTGCTGACCGCTTGCAAAGGCTTTTCCCAGACCGCCTCTATGTTGAATTGGCGCGCAGTGGAGAACCAGCGGCGCAAGCGGCAGAGAGCACTTTGATCGATCTTGCCTATGAGCGAGATTTGCCGCTGGTCGCGACCAATCCTGCGACCTACGCCGAGCCGCATTTTCATGCCGCTCATGATGCAATGCTGTGCATCGCGGGTTCGACCCATATCGAGGCGGAGGACCGCGCGCGTTCGAACCGCCAAAGCTTCGTTAAGTCAGCTGCGATGATGGACGAGGCCTTTGCTGATTTGCCCGAGGCGACAGCTAACACTCTAGTGATTGCTCAGCGCTGCGCCTATGCACCGCCCAATCGCGATCCAATCTTGCCCAGCCTAGCAGGTGATCAAGAGGGTGAGGCAAAAGCCTTGGCCCAAGATGCGCGCAAAGGCCTTGAAAAGAGGCTTGAGCCCTATGGCGAAATGTCAGCCGAGGAGCGCAAAGAGTATTTTGACAGGCTCGATTTTGAAGTCGGGATTATCGTCAAGATGGGTTTTCCCGGATACTTCCTCATCGTTGCCGATTTCATCCAATGGGCCAAAGATCAGGGTATTCCGGTCGGGCCAGGGCGCGGTTCGGGAGCGGGTTCAATCGTCGCATGGGCGCTCACCATCACCGATCTCGATCCGATCAAGCTTGGCCTGCTGTTCGAGCGGTTTTTGAACCCCGAGCGCGTTTCCATGCCAGACTTCGACATCGACTTTTGCGAGACGCGGCGCGGTGAAGTCATCCGCTATGTCCAGCAAAAATATGGCGACGACCATGTCGCGCAGATTATCACTTTCGGAAAGCTGAAAGCACGCGCAGTGCTGCGCGATTGCGGGCGCATTTTGCAAATGAGTTACGGCCATGTGGACAGGCTTTGCAAGATGGTGCCGAACCATCCAACCGATCCTTGGACGCTTCCGCGCGCGCTCAACGGAGCAGCCGACTTCAAGCGCGAATATACCAATGACAACGATGTGAAACGCCTTGTCGATCTGGCGATGCAATTGGAAGGGCTGCCGCGCAATTCCTCTACTCACGCAGCCGGAGTTGTGATTGGCGATAGGCCGCTTGCGCAATTGGTGCCGCTTTATCGCGATCCGCGCTCGGATATGCCGGTGACGCAGTT
>CAZJAG010000089.1:0-9939 GCA_964543735.1 uncultured Porphyrobacter sp.
GTCGATGCCTCTGCCAATCGCTCGTCGCTGGCGAGGCGATAGACCCGCGTGGCCAGTGTCTCCAGATTGAACGGGCGCAAGATCAGCGTTGCGGGCAGTTCGCGCAAAGTGTCGATAAAGACCAGAGCTGCGCCAGCCGCGAGGCTAAAGCGCAATTGCGGCAAGTGGATGCGCCCGATGATCCGCGCTGGCCCCGCCCCTAGCGAGCGCGCCGCCGCGTCCATCGATAATGGCATCTTGCTCATCCCTGCGCTTACCGAATTGTAAGAGACGGTGAGGAAACGCACGCACAAGGCATAGATCAGGATCGCTCCGGTTCCGCTAAGCAGCAAGCCGCCGCTCCAACCGAATGTGTCGCGCGCGACCCGCGTGATCGATTGGTCGACCAGCCCCAAGGGCGCGAGCAGTCCGACCGCCAGCAAGGCTCCGGGCAAAGCATAGCCAAGCGTAGAAAGGCGGATCGCCGAGCGGGTCAGTGGCCCTCGCGATGTGCGCTGGGCATAGGCAAGCAGCAAGGCGGCAAGGGTGGCAATCGCAGCGGTGATAATCGCCAGCTTCACGCTATCCCATGCATAGCTGCCAAGCGTTGCCGCGCTCTGCCCGTCGCCCGTTTGCAGCGCATGGCTGACCAATACGCCAAGCGGCACGAGAAATCCCAAGACCACCGGAACAGCGCAAAACACCATGGCGGCAATCCCCTGCCCTTTGCTCAATGTGATCAATGGCTCGCCAGAATGGGCAGCGTCTGCGGAATGTGTCTGCCCCTTGCGGCTCATCGCTTCGATGGCAATCAGTGCAATCACGAAAAGCAGCATGACCCCTGCCAGTTTGAGCGCAGCCGCCTTGTCGCCCATTGACAGCCAGCTACGGAAAATCCCCGTGCTGAACGTGGGCAGACCGAAATAGGCAGCGACACCGAAATCAGCCAGTGTCTCCATCAAAACCAGCGCCAGCCCGCCTGCAATCGCCGGGCGAGCGCAGGGCAAGGCTATGCGCCAGAAAGCTTGAGACTGGTTCATGCCGAGCGAGCGCGCAGCGAGAAATTGCGAACAGCTTTGCGAGGCAAAGGCACCCCGCGCCAGCAGATAGACATAAGGGTAGAGGACGATAGAGAGCACCAGAGCGGCTCCGGGCAGACTGCGGATCGCTGGGAAGGCGTATTGCCCCACTTGCCATCCCGTCAGCGCGCGCAATCCGCTTTGCACTACGCCCGAACTGCTCAGCACATCGGCATAGATATAGGCTGCGATGTAAGCAGGCACGGCGAGCGGCAGGACCAGCATCCATCCCAGAAGGTCTCGTCCTGGAAAGCGTGCTGCGCTCACCAGCCAAGCCGTTCCAACTCCGATCACACCTGACAGTGCGCCCGTCATCACCATCAGCGCCAAAGTTGTGCGCAGATAGAGCGGCAGGACAGTGGTGGAGATAGTGCTCCACGCAGCCAGCCCGCCTTGCGGCAAAGCCCAAAGGATCGCTGCAATCGGGATCGCTGCCAAGGCCGCCAGAACCAGCGCGCCTGCCACCCACATCTGGCTGGCATCGCCGCCGATCAGCCTATGCGAAGTTGCGCTCCTCGCCTGCTTATGCCTAAGGCGCATCAGCACGGCGCGGTTGGGAAAGACATGTGAACCTCGAATTTCGCAATATCGGCCACCACTATGGGGCGACTGAAGCGCTTTCCCATATCGAACTCACTGTGCCAAGCGGCGAGATCACTTGCCTGCTCGGCGCATCGGGCTGCGGGAAGACGACTTTGCTCAATCTCGCGGCGGGATTGCTCGGCGTGCAGCAGGGCGAGATCCTGCTTGACGGTAAGGTGATGGCGGATACGAGCCATAGCCCGCCGCCCGAAGAACGCGATATCGGTCTTGTCTTTCAAAATGGCGCGCTGTTTCCGCATATGAACCTGGCCGATAACATCCTGTTCGGCGTTGCAAAGAGTGATCGCTCGCGCGCGATGGCTGACGAATGGCTTGAGCGGATCGGGCTTGCAGGATTGGCAGAGCGCTTCCCCGCAACGCTTTCGGGCGGCCAGCAACAGCGCGTTGCTCTCGCCCGCGCAATGGCGCCGCAGCCAGCGGTTCTGCTGCTGGATGAGCCTTTCGCCAGCATTGATGTCGTCTTGCGGCGCGATTTGCGGCGCGAATGCCGCAGGCTTTTGAAAGCGCGCGAGGCGACCGCGCTGATGGTGACGCATGATCCGGAAGAGGCGATGGACATTGCTGACACGGTGGCGGTGATGGAAGCGGGGCGAATTGTGCAGGCTGATACGCCCGATGCGCTCTATAACGCGCCCGCCAGCGCGTCTGTGGGCGCATTGTTCGGTGATACCGAGATTGTCGAGGCGCAGCGGGCAGTAGGCGGTTGGTCGACCCCCTTTGGCATCTGGCAAGACGAAGCCTTGGCGAGTGCCCTGCCCGATGATGTGAGCCGCGCGCAATTGCTGGTGCGCGAAGGGGCGGTGCGGCTTGAGGCGGCGAGCGATGGAGACACCGCTCTCACCCTCACCGATATTCGTGCGATGGGCCGCACGACGCGCTATCTCGTCACGAATGCGCAAGGCGATCATCTCGCCATTACCCAGTCCGGCGCGCCGCAAGCGCTTTGCGGCTCTGTCACGCTCATCCCCAATCCCGCCTCCATCATCGCCTTTGCGAAATAGCCCGTACCAAAATCGCTTGACACAGCTGCGCTTATTAATAATGATTTGCAATAACATTAGACAGGAAAAGAATCTATGACAATTCGCGCATTTGCCGCTGCCGCCGCTACGATTGCATTGGTGGCTTGCAGCCCTTCGGATGAGACATCTGACGGGGCCTCCGGCGGCGATGCGGGTGAAGTGAACCTGTATTCCTCGCGCCATTATGACACTGATCTGGCGCTATATGAGGATTTCACCGAGGCAACCGGCATTACAGTCAACCGGATCGAGGCCGATGCCGATGCTCTTATCGAACGCATCCAGTCGGAAGGCGAGTTTAGCGAGGCTGATTTGCTGATCACGGTCGATGCCGGGCGGCTCTGGCGCGCGGAAGAAGCGGGCATTTTCGCGCCGCTGGAATCAACCACGCTCACTGAAAGAGTGCCCGATCATCTGCGCCACCCCGATGGGCTTTGGTATGGCCTTTCCACCCGCGCGCGCGTGATCATCTATAACAAGGAAGCGGGCGCACCCACCCCGCTTGCAACCTATGCCGATCTCGCCAATCCGGCGCATAAGGGCAAGGTCTGCATCCGCCCTTCCTCAAGCATCTACAACATTTCGCTGCTCGCCAGCATGATCGCGCATGAAGGCGCGGCGAAAGCGGAAGGATGGGCAAAGGGTGTCGTCGCCAATTTCGCGCGCGATCCGCAAGGCAATGACACAGCCCAGATCGAGGCGGTGGCATCAGGCGAGTGCGGCATTGCTCTGGTCAACAGCTATTACCTCGCCAAGATCGCAGCAAGCGGCGAGGAAGGCGCAGCGACAATCGATGCAGTGGGGATTGTCTTCCCCAATCAGGACAGCACGGGCGCGCATGTCAACATCAGCGGCGCGGGGCTAGTGAAAACCGCGCCCAATCGCGAGAATGCGATCCGGTTCCTCGAATATCTGACCGATGAGAAAGCGCAGGGCTATTTCGCCAATGGCAATAACGAATATCCGGTCGTAGCGGGGCTGAAAGGGTCATCCGCTGTCGAGGCGCTTGGTTCGTTTAAGCCCGATACTATCAACGCATCCGAACTGGGCAAGAACCAGAAGGAAGCGGTTGAGGTGTTTGACAAGGCCGGGTGGAACTAGGGCCACAGCCTCTGAGCCCCTAAGCCTTAGCTCTCACCGTGCTCCTTGCGCGCAATCTCATGCAGCCAGTCCGCATGACGCGGGGCTTTCTTCGTTTCTGACCACTCCTCCAGCATCGGCGCAGCCACGCGCTTCAGCTCGGCATATTGCTCGTCCGTGCCGATATCGGTCGCCAGCTCTACGCGGTGGCCATTGGGATCGAAGAAATAGATCGACTTGAAAATGCCGTGATGGGTGGGGCCGAGCACGTCAATCCCCTCGCCCTCAATATGGGCTTTCGCAGCCAGCAGCTCGTCCTCTGAGCCAAGGCGGAAGGCGAAATGCTGCACCCATTCAGGCGTATTGGGGTCCTTGCCCATGTCCGGCTGATTAGGCAGTTCGAAGAAGGCGAGGATATTGCCATTTCCCGCATCTAGGAAGACATGCATGTAAGGATCATACTCGCCTGTCGAAGGCACATGATCCTCAGCAAAGGCAGTGGTGTATTCCATGCCAAGCACGCGAGAATACCACTCGACCGTTTCCTTCGCATCCTTGCAGCGCAAGGCCGTATGGTGGACGCCCGCGAGCTTTGGAGCCGTCACTGCGCTGGCTCCACGTCAAGCACACCGCGCGCAACCTGATCACGCTCGATGCTTTCAAACAGCGCCTTGAAATTGCCTTCGCCAAATCCGTCATCGCCCTTGCGCTGGATAAACTCGAAGAAAACGGGGCCCACCTGCGCTTCTGCAAAGATCTGCAAGAGCAGGCGCGGCTCGCCCCCTTCCGTTGTGCCATCGAGCAAGATACCGCGCATTTGCAGCGCGTCTTTGTCCTCGCCGTGGCCGGGCAGCCGCTCATCAAGCATCTCGTAATAGGTCTGAGGCGGTGCAGTCATAAAGGGCACACCCAAATTCTTGAGGCGGTCCCAGCAGCTCACCAGATCATCGCAGATCAGCGCGATATGCTGGATACCCTCGCCGTTAAACTCCTTCAAAAACTCCTCGATCTGGCCTTTGCCGCCCTCGCCCTCTTCGTTGAGCGGTATCTTGATCTTCCCGTCGGGCGCGGTCAGCGCCTTGGAAGTGAGGCCGGTATATTCGCCCTTGATGTCGAAGAAGCGGATCTCTTTGAAGTTGAACAACGTCTCGTAATAATCGGCCCAATAGGCCATCCGGCCCGTGTAGACATTGTGGGTGAGGTGATCGATCAGTTGGAAGCCTGCACCCTGCGGCGTCCGGTCAACATCGGGCAGATATTCGAAGTCAATATCATAGATCGAGAGGCCTTCTCCGGCCTCGTCAGCATAGCGGTCCACCAGATAGAGGATCGCGCCGCCAATCCCGCGAATGGCCGGAATCCGCAGCTCCATCGGGCCGGGTTCATTGGCAACCGGCTCTGCGCCTGCTGCAATCAGATGATCGTAAGCCTTGGCCGCATCGCGGACGCGAAAGGCCATGCCGCAAGCCGAGGGGCCATGTTCGCGCGCGAAATACCAAGCGGCAGAGCGCGGCTCGTAATTGGCGACCAGATTGATACCGCCTTGCCGCCACAGATGCACGTCCTTGCTGCGATGGGTCGCGATATGGGTGAAGCCCATGGCTTCAAACACAGGCTCAAGCTGGCCCTTTTCGGGCGCGCAGAACTCGACAAATTCAAAGCCGTCAAGGCCAGCGGGATTTTCAAACAGATCAGCCATTGAGGGTGTTTCCAGTCCTGAGGAGGGCAATGCCCATTTAGTTACGTTTGAAACTATATAAGGGATTCGCAGGCAAGAGTCAAAGCGTGAGAGGCCCAATCGCAAGCGAGAATATCGCTTGTCATTCACGCCGCTCGACCCGATAGCGCGTCGCTATGGGAGAGATACGCAAATACGCGATTATCGGATGCGGGATGATGGGCCGCGAGCATATGCGCAATTGCGCTTTGGTAGGCGGTGTGGAACTGGTCGCGATTGCCGATCCTGATGCCGGATCGCGCGATGAAGCAGCGGCTTTGGCGAGCGAGCTGGGCCTCGATATCGCGCTGCATGCCGATGCGCAGGCGATGCTCGATGAATGCGCGCTGGATGCTGTGATTATTGCCTCGCCAAATTTCACTCACTTCGAAGTTGCTAAACCAGTGATCGAGCGCGGCATTGCTGTGCTGCTGGAAAAGCCGATGTGCACCAGCGTGGCTGATGCACGCGCTTTGATGGAATTGGTAGAGGAGCGCGGATCGCTACTGTGGGTGGGGCTTGAATACCGTTTCATGCCGCCCGTCACCCGCTTTATCGAGCGGGTCCATGCGGGCGAGACGGGCCCTGAGCCCGGCAGCGTGAAAATGCTCTCGATCCGCGAGCATCGCTTCCCCTTCCTCGAAAAAGTTGGCGACTGGAACCGCTTCAATCGCAATTCGGGCGGCACTCTGGTGGAGAAATGCTGCCACTTTTTCGATCTGATGCGGCATATTCTGCGCGATGAGCCAGTGCGGATTTACGCCAGCGGCGGGCAGGATCTGAACCATTTGGACGAGGCTTATGATGGCGAGACACCCGATATTCTCGACAATGCTCTGGTCACAATCGATTTCGCAGGCGGCGCGCGCGCCAGCCTCGATCTGTGCATGTTCGCTGACGGGTCGCAGCAGCAGGAAGACATCTACGCATTGGGCGCAGAGGGGAAACTTGAAGTCGCCCTGCCCCGCGCCAGCGTGATCTTCTCACCCCGCACGCCCTTTGGTGAAGAAAAGCGGCCCATTGCAGAGCCGGTTGCAACGCCTGCTGAAGCGCTTGCGGCAGGCGATCATTGGGGTGCGACATACTTCCAACTCATCCACTTCCACAATTGCTTGACCCAAGGCACGCCGCCCTTGATCAGCGCGCTGGACGGGTTACGCTCGGTGCAAATGGGCGATGCGGCACAGCGCTCTATCGCGAGCGGCCAAGCCATCACACTCGACTTTTCGGAGAACTAACTTTGGACACCATTCCTGCAATCGGCTTCGGCTTCTGGAAAGTCGCACGCGAGGATGCGGCCGATGTCGCATACGAAGCGATTAAGGCGGGCTATCGCCATCTCGATTGCGCGGCTGACTATGCCAATGAGGCAGAGGTTGGCGAAGGGATTGCCCGCGCGATTGCAGACGGGCTGGTGACGCGCGATGAGCTGTGGATCACCTCCAAGCTTTGGAACACATACCACGCAAGAGAGCATGTCGAAGAGGCTGCGCGCAAATCGCTCGCCGACCTTCAGATCGAGGCGTTTGACCTCTATCTGATCCACTTCCCGATCGCGCTCGAATATGTGCCGATTGCAGAGCGCTATCCGCCCGAATGGCTCGCCAATCCTGATGATGCGAAGCCGGAAATGCGCCCCGCCAAGGTGCCCTTGCAGGAGACATGGGGCGCGATGGAAGGCTTGGTCGATGCAGGCCTCACCCAGCGCATCGGCGTGTGCAATTACAACTCAGGCCTGCTTCACGATCTGATGAGCTATGCGCGCATTCAGCCCTACGCCTTGCAGGTCGAAGCGCATCCCTATCTCACGCAGGACAAGCTTATCCGTCTCGCCAAGCATTATGGCATGGAGGTCACCGCATTTTCGCCGCTAGGCGCGCTTTCCTATGTTGAGCTGGATATGGCGGGCGCGGGCGACAGCGTGTTGACGCAGGAATGCGTGCTTGCGGCGGCTGTGGCCCATGGCAAGACGGCGGCCCAGGTGGTGCTGCGATGGGGCGTACAGCGCGGCTGTTCGATCATTCCCAAAACCTCCAAGCCTGAACGGATGCGCGAGAATCTCGACATTATGGACTTCGCATTGTCGGATGCTGAAATGGCCGCGATCAGCGCGCTTAATGCGAACCGCCGCTTCAATGACCCGGGCGTCTTTGCCGAAGCTGCCTTTGGAAAGTTCCACCCCATCTATGACTGATCCAGCCGAGCAAGACTTCCCCGCGATCATTGCGGGTAACGGAGACCTGAGCGCATTTCTGGGCGCGAACAAGGACGCGGTTGATGCCGCTCTGGCAGACGCAGGCGCGCTGTTGTTTCGCGGGTTTGATGTGGACGATGCTCAGGCGTTTGATGCGAGCATTGGCGGCTATGGCGAGCCGGGCTTCACCTATGAAGAGAGCCTCAGCAATGCAGTGCGCATCAACGTAACCGAGCGCGTTTTCACCGCCAATGAAGCCCCGCCCGAAACCGAAATCCATTTGCATCACGAAATGGCGCAAACCCCGCTCTACCCCTCCAAACTGTTCTTCTATTGCGAGATTGCTCCGCAAGAAGGCGGGGCAACACCTGTATGCCGTTCCGACTGGCTTTTGGAGCAGCTAGGGGCGGATGATCCGGCATTGGTCGCGCGCTTTTCTGACGAGGGCGTGCGCTACACCAATGCTATGCCAGCTAACGATGATGCAGGCTCTGGCCAAGGGCGCAGTTGGCGCTCGACATTGGGTGTTGCGAGCAAGGAAGCAGCCGAAACGCGCCTCGCAGAGCTCAGCTATGAATGGGAATGGCTGGCCGATGATACTCTGCGCGCGACTACGCCAGCGCTGCCTGCAATCCGCACTTTACCCGATGGTTCGAAGAGCTTTTTCAACCAGCTGATCGCAGCGTTTAGAGGATGGTCGGACAGCCGCAATCAGGCGAACAAATCCATCGCTTTCGGTGGCGGTCAGCCCATTGGCCCTGAGCATATGGCGCGCGCGATCTCGCTTTCCGAGAAGCTCACCCGCGACATTGCATGGCATGCAGGCGACGTTGCCCTGATCGACAATTTCCGCGTCATGCATGGCCGCAAGCCGTTTAAGGGCAAGCGCCGCGTGCTTGCGTCACTTGTGGCTTAAGAGACCACGCGACCAATATTGCGTCCGCGCTCATCCTGAGTGACGGCAAGCTTTGTGCCAAACGGCTCGCCGCTTTCGAACGCTACGCGAGTTGCTTCATCCCCAAGATCAGCATTGCCGACCACACGTTTGCCGCCCGGCTCGCGCCCGATAAAGACCGCATCCGATCCCTTTTTCGTGTGGTTGATCGTATAGCTTTCAACGCTCGCGCTATCGAACGCGCCTTGGTGCTGAGGAACCGCGTCTTCGGCCATAGGCACCTTTTCAAAGCGGTCATTCGCTGACCAATCCGCTGCGTCGGTCGAGTAGATGCCGGTTGCATATTTGCTCATCCAGCCGCCATTTGCGCCGACCAATGCAAACGAGCCGCGCGCCGCGCGTACCCTCGCTACCGCCTCGGCAATCGCATGGGTCGAGTAATTGTTTCCAGCGCCGCCGAAGAAGGGCAATCCGCCCGTCAGCGTCAGCCCGCGCGGGTCATCCGGTGACAATCCGAAATGGTCAATCTGATTGAAAACGGGGATCGCAAAGCAGGAGTAGAAATCGATATAGGCCATGTCAGCCATGCCCTTGCCCGCACGCGCCAGAGCCATCTCGACACTAGCGATGGATGCGGGATTGGCAGAGAGGTCTGGCCGCTCGGAAAGCATCAGTTCGGTTGCGTGAGAGACTGCGTGGATATGCACCCACTTGTCCTCAGGCACACCAAGCTCGCGCGCTTTGCCTACGCTGGCAACGATCACTGCGCCTGCTTGGTTCACCTGATCGCGCGCGACAGTCATGCGGGTATAAGGCTCTGCAACAATCCGGTTGCGCTCGGTGACAGTCGCCAGCTCTTCTGCTGAGCGTGCTGCCGGAGCGGCTGAATGCGGATTGCTTGCCGCCACACGAGTGAAGGGTTCGAAAAGCCCGCCAATGTCCTTGCGATATTCCTCCAGGCCTTTGCCCAGTTTTGCGCGCCGTGCATTCTCGCACAGTGCATAGAGCGGGATTGCGCCGGTTGCCCCGTGCGCGAAGAGGCCCATCTCCATCAGCCCTTCTGTGCCAAAGCCCTGATCTTCAAATTCGCCGCCAATGTCTTCCGACCAATCGGGTGTCTTTCCCTTGGCCGAGAGCGCGAGCACGGTCGAGATCGCTTCGGAGCCAACTACAACCGCGACTTCTGCCTCGCCCGCTGCAATATCGCGCGCAAATTCGCCGACCAGCTTCTGATTGGTCTGCCCACCTGTTGTGGTGAGGATCGCGCGTTTCGGGTCAGCCCCCACGCGCTTCGCAATTGCACGCGGCACATTGTCCGCTGCCCCGAACGGCGGCTTGCGATCAGGCCGCGACATTTCAAACGCACGGAT
>CAZJAG010000090.1:0-9901 GCA_964543735.1 uncultured Porphyrobacter sp.
CGGCCCGCTAGGCTTTTACACCGAGGAAGAGGCAGAGCTGCGCACACCGATCCAGTCCATCCGTGTTGTAAGTGATTTGCAGGCCTCAAGTAGCGGAGCGGTAGGCCGAAAATACCAATATCTTTCCACCGAAAGCGCGAGTTTTGCCAAATATGCAGAAGCCCGCGCGAACCGCCGCGACCCGTGGTTCATCCGACCTGCTGGCGGCGCAGATATCTGCAATATCCCCGTGCCAGTTCGCCCAGCCCCCAATGGATGAAATTATAGAGGCCACCCTCCCGCTCATCGCGTGGCGCGGTGAGAAAGCGACCTATCATCTCGTCGAATTTGAGGGCGAAGTGGCTGAGGCCATTGCCACCCATGCAGCCCTCCACCGACTGGAATTTGGCAAACAGCGCGGCTTTGGATCGGTAAAGTGTTACGCGAAAACCGGCACGACCCGATGGAAGACCAGCGTCTTCCCAGTAAAGGTTACTCCTGATGAGCACCAAGCCACCCACGCCCTCCGCCCTTCCACCCGGAACCTAACGGAGGCTAATCCGGGTGGAAGGGCGGAGGGCGCGGGTGGCGCGGCAAAACAAAGAAAGAACTGGATCTTGCTCATCAGCAAAAAGGTCATGCGCGCCGAAGACTTGGCCGAGGGCGATACGGTCGAGCTTGAGCTGGAATTGCTGTAGCCGAAGCGCACATCAGCCCGCCACTTTCTCCTCGCTATGGGTGCGAACCTCGGCAAGAAACTGCACCGCTTGCTCTTTGAGCGCCTCGGCATTGCCATCAGCCTGTTCGGAGGAAATCAGCATTTGCGCAGCTGCTGCGCCCGCCGCCAATGACACGTCGCGCACCTCCTCTAGCATCTTGCTGACATTGTCCGAGCTGGACGCGGCAGAATCAATATTTTGCGCTAGCTCGCGGCCAGAAATGGATTGCTGATCAACCGCTGCTGCGATCGATACGGCGGAGGATTCCAGCAATTCGACCTGCTTTGCAACATTGGCAAGATCTTCCACACTGCCCCGCGTCGTCCCTTGTATCGCGACAATATGAGCTGCGACATTGTTGGTCGCATGCGACGTGCGCGATGCAAGCTCTTTCACTTCAGAGGCAACAACGGCGAAGCCCCGACCAGCCTCGCCTCCACGCGCGGCTTCAATCGAAGCATTGAGCGACAGCAAATTTGTGCGCGAGGCGATGGCCCCGATCATTTCCGCTATTTCGCCGATTTCATCAACCGCGCGCGAAAGCCCGTCGATATTGCCGTTGGCTTCGTCAACGCTGGATTTGACCTCTCGGGCAAGCTCGGCTGAAGCTGCCGCCTGCTGGCTGATCTCGCTGATCGAGAGCGCAAACTGATCACTGGCCGATGCAGCTGCGGCGATACCCATTGCGGTGTCTTCCATTGCATTCGCAGCGTTGTCCGCGTGCTCGCACGAAGTTTTCGCCAGCGTCACCATTGTGTCTGACGCGTCGCGCAAATCGGCAGAGTTTGCCGCTACCTTTTTGGTGACATCGAAAATCGAGCTTTCGAAATCATCGGCGACTATTTTGAGTGCGTCCTTCTTGTCCGTGCGGATGGCATCCATGGCTTTGGCCTGTTCAAGCTCGCGCTCGACAGATTGCGTATGCGCCGCAGTTACCTCGCGATATTCAATGGAATTGTCGCGGCAGATATTGATAGCTCTCGACATGGCACCAAGCTCATCCTTGCGTTTAGCGCCCGGTACAGGCTGCGCAAGATCGCCCGCTGCGAGCTTTTCAAGTGCGTCGAGAATTCTCAAGGTTACCTCGGTGATATTGCGCAGGATCGCGCGGACCGAAATCAGGCATAAGGCAATCAGCAGGGCTGCAATCGGCAATGTGAAGCGAATGGTTTCGGAAATCCGCTCAACCAGATCGTCAATTTTCGCCTGCATCGGCTCAAAACGCTCTTGTGAATACGCATTGAGGTCGCTCGCTAATGACAGGTTGAGTGCGGCCAATTGCCCAATTCCTTCTGGTTGCGGATCTTTGCCCAAAGCAATGGCCGTAGCTTGCTGCGTCCGCGCGCGTTCCCGAAATGCTTGGATTTGATCCATCATCTCGGCAGGGATTTTGGTGTCCTGAGTACGCAAGGCCTTGGCAAGGTGTGCCTCAGCCTTGACCGCAGCATCCTCGAGCGTTTTTGCGCTGTTTGCCGACTGGCTTGTGGCCGAAGCCTTCAGCGCGAATTGGGCCTCGGCCAGAACCATCGCTGCATGCCCCAAGCGGACATGCGCGCTGCCGGTCTGCGCCTGAGTAATTCCCTGCGATCCCATCGTGACAAATGCGAAGAGGATCACAGCGGAAAACAAGACGGGACCGAGCGCCACCGCAGTTATGGCGAGGCGCAACTTTGCGCTCAGAGACAGATCTTCCATCCATTGAGGCAGGTCTTGCGGCAAGATGCGGCGACGCGGTGAGACCGTTTGTGAGGGGTGAACAGGCGCGGCGGTGGCGGACATAGGCGCTCCAAAATCCGGATGCGATAATCGCATGGGTGGCGATGCCAACCTAAGGGGGCAGGCTTAACCAAGCGCCGCAAAACGCCCACGCAAATACGGCTAGGTAATTGTCAGGAGGCGTCCGGCTGTTGCTGGTTAGATGCGCTCGGCCTCAGCCACAGCATCGCTGGCCCTTAGCGCGCTCAGAATGCGGGTGAGATGCGCCAGATCCTGCACTTCCAAGTCCATTTCATAGCTGGAGAAAGGCGGATCATGCTGGACATGTTCCATCGTCTTCACATTGGCGAGGTTCTGGCCGAAAATACCGGTCGCCTCTGACAGTGTTCCCGGGCGATCGTAGAGCGTCACCCGCAGCCGGCCAAGCGCGCCGGATGATCTCTTGCCCCAAGATAGATCAAGCCAGTCTGCATCGACCCCATTGGCCAGTTGGAGGCAATCAATGGCGTGAACCTCGACCCCCTCATGCCGTTTGCGCAGGCCCACAATCCGGTCGCCGGGGACAGGGTGGCAGCATTCCGCCAGCTTGAAGCCGACACCCGCCGTCAACCCGCGGATCGAAATGGCTTTCTCGCGTTTCGACCAATCCTCGTCATCGGCGAATTCGCTGGTACAGCCCGGCACAAGCGCTTCCATAACCTCGCGGTCCTCGATCTTGGCAGCGCCAATCGCGAACATCAGATCTTCTTCATTGTCTAGCTCAAGCCGTTTAACAGCTTCGCGCGTGGCCTTCTTGCCAATCCGTGCAGGCACGCGCCCGGCGATCTGGTCGAACAATTTCCGGCCAAGCCCTGCCACTTCTTCGCGCTCTTTCTGGCGCACTGCGCGGCGGATGGCGGCACGCGCCTTGCCGGTCACCACAAACCCCAGCCAGCTTAGCTCAGGCTCGGATTGCTTGCCCTTGATGATCTCGACCACATCGCCATTGGCCAATTGCGTGCGCAAGGGCATATGGCGCCCATTGATCTTTGCACCCAAGGTCTGCGCGCCAAGATCGGTGTGAACAGCAAAAGCGAAGTCGACCGGCGTTGCGCCAATCGGTAGCTGATAAAGCGCGCCTTTGGGCGTGAAAGCGAAGATGCGATCTTGATAAATCGCCATCCTCGTATGCTCGAGCAATTCCTCCGCATCGTGGCTTGCATCGACAATCTCGATCAAATCGCGCAGCCAGCCAACCTGCCCATCGGGGCGATCTTCTTGCTTGTAAGCCCAATGCGCGGCCAGCCCGAATTCATTGCGTTGATGCATCGCGCGGGTGCGAATTTGCACTTCGGCGCGCATCGAGTTTTCATACATCAAAGACGTGTGAAGGCTGCGATAGCCATTGGTCTTGGGCGTCGAGATATAATCCTTGAAGCGCCCGGGGAGAAATTGCCAAGTGGTGTGCAGCACGCCCAAAGCACGGTAGCAATCCGCTTCGTCCGCACAGATGACACGGAACGCCATGATATCGGTGATCTGTTCGAAAGAGACGTGCCTCTCGGCCATTTTCTTCCAGATCGAATAGGGGTGCTTCTCGCGCCCTGACACCTCAACCGCTAGCCCTGCTTCGGCCAGCACCTGCTTGATCTTGAGCGCAATCGCGTCAACTTGCCCCCCATCCTGATTGCGCAATTCGGCAAGCTTCTTGGTGATGGTCGCATAGGCTTCGGGTTCAAGCTGCTCAAACGCGAGGAGCTGCATCTCGCGCATATACTCATACATGCCCACACGCTCTGCCAGCGGAGCGTAGATATCCATCGTCTCGCGCGCGATACGTTGGCGCTTGGCGGGCGACTTGATGAAGTGGAGCGTGCGCATATTGTGCAAACGGTCGGCCAGCTTGACCAGCAGCACGCGGATATCTTCTGACATGGCGAGCAAGAATTTGCGCAGGTTTTCCGCCGCGCGCTCATCCTCGGGCATGGCCTCGATTTTGGACAGCTTGGTCACGCCATCGACCAATTGCGCGACTTCGGAGCCGAAATTGGCCTCGATATCCTCGATTGTCGCGAGCGTATCCTCAACCGTATCATGCAGCAGCGCTGTCATGATTGTTTCCTGATCGAGCTGGAGATCAGTCATTAATCCGGCGACTTCGACCGGATGCGAGAAATAGGGATCGCCGCTCGCGCGCTTTTGGGTGCCGTGCTTTTGCACCGTGTAGACATAGGCACGGTTGAGCGCGGCCTCGTCAGCCTCCGGGTCATAATCGAGGACCCGCTCAACAAGTTCATATTGGCGCAGCATATGCGGCTAATATGTGACCTGCTTTTGCACAGGGCAAGTCCCATGTGCTCTCACCCAATAATAGGGTCGCGCATAGAGGACTTGGGCGGTGAGCCCCTGCCTACAGCTCCCATTGCCAGCCAAGTCGCAGCGGTGATTGTACCGACCCGCCCGATGAACATTAGCAAGACGAGGATCAATTGTGCATCAACCGGCAAGTCACCGGTAATTCCGCGCGAAAGACCCACGGTAGCGAATGCTGAGACACATTCGAATAAGATGTCCTCAAGTGCATGAGTGGTGCGCGCGGCAAGGTAGAATGCGGCCACAAGAATGGAACTGATTGCTATCATAATCACTGTTACGGCTTGGCTTGCCAGCCGGTTCGTGATCTGACGCCCTTCCATTTCAGGGTCACCCAGCCCTCTGATTTGATAGTATAAGATGACAAACAGAACTGTGACTGTTGTTACCTTTATGCCACCCGCTGTCCCCGCACTCCCGCCACCGATGAACATAAGGATGTAGTTTGCGAGCAACGTTTCGTCTCGGAAGGACCCGACGTCGAGGCTGTTAAATCCAGCCGTTCGCGGCATAACCGAATGAACAAAGGCATTGAGCGCGCGTTCCTGTCCCGACATATTCCCCAAGGTCGCAGGGTTGCTTGCCTCTGCAATGAGTATCACGAAAAAACCAATGCTGAGCAATACAGCCGTTCCATAAAGCGTAATCTTGGAATGCAATGTCCAATCCCGATAACACGACTTGCATTTGATCAGGTCTTGCAACACCGGGAATCCAAGTGACCCAATGATCACACCGAAGGAAAGCGTCAGCAAGATCACCGCGTCTGCCGAAAAGCCCATCAAACTGTCGCTGAAGGTTGAAAAACCGGCGTTATTGAAGGCGCTTACTGCCTGAAACAAGCCGTGCCATGCCGCCTCTCCCAAAGGCATGTCGTGCAAAGCGTGAAAGCGCGCAGTTAGAATGAGGGTTGCAACCACTTCAATTGACAATGTGATGATTAATATCAGTTTGAGAGCATAGCCGGCATCGGACAGATTTAGCTGCTCCCGCTCCAATTCACGATCGACCGTTCGGCGCAAGACAAATCCTCGCCCTACAATCAGCGCGAAAAATGTTGCTGCTGTTTTGGTGCCTAAGCCGCCGATCTGGATAAGCAGCAAGATCATGACTTGGCCAAAACCGCTCCAATAGGTTGGCGTGTCCTCAACGATCAGGCCGGTCACGGCAACTGCGCTGACAGAGGTAAAAACAGCGGTCGATAAAGGCGCCCCAAGATCGCCTGCCCTCGAAAAAGGCATCCAAAGGACAAGCGTACCCGCGACAATCACGATCAGGTAGAGCAACGGTACTAACCTAATGGGATGACGGAAGGCCCACAACATGCCGTATCGACTCCGATTTTGCTGATAGGTTCCCATCGAGCCAAACCAATCGCAGATTTGACCGCAACGGTTATTCGCTCAGCTCCACACTGCCTCTGGCGGCAAGCTCATCAAAATCGCGTCGATATTGCCGCCAGTCTTGAGGCCGAACAATGTCCCGCGATCATAGACCAGATTAAACTCGGCATAGCGCCCGCGCCATTCGAGCTGCTGTTGTTTGTCAGCGTCCGAGAAATCGCTTTCCATCCGGCCGCGCACAAGCTTGGGGTAGATGTCGAGAAACGCCTTACCCACGTCCTGTGTGAACGCCAGATTGCGTTCAAAAGCTGCTTCATCGCCGCATTCGAGATGGTCGTAGAAAATTCCGCCCACCCCTCTGTGGCATTGACGGTGCGGGATGTAGAAATACTCATCCGCCCATTTCTTGAAGCGATCATAATAGGTTGGGTCATGCGCCGCACAGGCCGCACGGAAACGGGCGTGGAAAGCCTCAGTATCCTCTTCATAAGGAAGAGGCGGGTTGAGGTCCGCCCCGCCCCCGAACCACGCTTTGCCAGTGGTGAGGAAGCGCGTGTTCATATGAACCGCGGGAACATGCGGATTGGCCATATGCGCAACCAGCGAAATGCCGGTCGCGCTGAAACCGGGATTGTCCGCATCTGCGCCGTTCACTTGTGCGGCAAATTCGGGTGAGAAATTCCCCTTTACAGTCGAGACATTCACCCCGACCTTTTCAAACACCTTGCCCTTCATCAATCCCTGCACGCCGCCGCCAGGGTCGGAATTGCCCTCCTCCTCGCGCTGCCATTGGGTAAAGGTAAACGCAGCGTCAGAGCCTGCTTCGCGCTCGATAGCCTCAAACTCGTCGCAGATCTGGGTGCGCAAATTTTCAAACCAGTTGCGCGCTGTTTGCGTGTGTTGTGCCGTGTCCATGCACGCACTCTTGCCAAAGCTGGTGCGCTGCGGCAAGTGGAGGAAATGGTTCCCGTTTCGTTCACTCCTGAAAATTTGGGTTCGCACGCCCTTGAGTTTTGCGGCGAGGAGATGGTGCTGCTCCCGTCCAATGCAGTGTTCTGGCCGCGTGAAGCGGCTCTGCTTGTGGCCGATCTGCATCTGGAAAAGGGCAGCTTTTACGCGCGGCATGGCCAGATGATCCCGCCTTATGACAGCCGCGAGACGCTGGCCCGCATCTCCGAAGCGGTCAAGGCAACGGGCGCGCGGCGGGTTTATACTTTGGGTGACAATTTCCACGATGCGCGCGGAGTTGAGCGATTGGAACCGCATGCCGCAGGTCAGCTCGATGCGCTGGTGCGCGCATTGGATTGGGTATGGGTGACGGGAAACCACGATTACAATAGCGATAGACGGCACGCGGCTCCGGGCGGCACAGAGCTGGACGAGCTTGAGATTGCCGGAATGGTCCTGCGCCATGAAGCAAAGCAGGGTGAGACGCGCCCCGAACTGTCTGGCCATTATCATCCCAAATTGCGGATAAAGCTGCGCGAGCGGCATATTGCACGGCCATGTGCTGTGATGAGCTGCGATGAAGCGGGATCGGGCCGGATGATTCTGCCTGCATTTGGCGCCTACACCGGCGGGATGGATGCCGGCGACCCGGCTATTGTGCAGGCGCTTCAACCCGCCAGCAACATTCGTGCAATCGTCGCCACCAAGGCGAAGGCAGCCCAATTTCCCCTGTGGCAAGCAGCATGATTTGTTGCTCCTTTGGCACAGGGGCAAACGCCCCTTCGCGCGCCCTCTAGCCTTACCTCGCATTCCCCCCTACATAAGCCAGATGAGAATCATGGCTGTAACAGGAGATACCCAATAGCCCGTCCACCACGTCGTTCCATGCAACCGCCCCGCAAAAGCGGCCCACGCTACGACCATTTAATCGAATCCGAGAAAGTTCGCGTTATCGACGAGAACGGCGAAAACCTCGGTACCATGTACACGCGCGAAGCAGCCGAACAGGCAAATGGTGTGGGCCTCAACCTGGTTGAAGTCTCGCCCAATGCAGACCCGCCCGTCTGCAAATTCCTAGATGTAGGCAAATACCGTTACGAGGCTCAGAAGAAAGCCAATCTCGCGCGCAAGACGCAAAAGACGCAGGACATCAAAGAGGTCAAAATGCGTCCCAATATCGACACGCATGATTACGATGTGAAAATGCGCAATGTCGACAAGTTCATTGGCAATGGCGACAAGGTGAAAGTCACACTGCGTTTCCGCGGGCGTGAAATGGCGCATCAGGAACTCGGCATGAATCTGCTCAAGCGGGTGCAAGATGACACCGCCGAAATCGCCAAGGTTGAGGCATTTCCGCGCCTCGAAGGTCGCCAGATGCTGATGGTGCTCGCTCCGAAATAGCGCCCTTGTTTTCAGTTCCATTTGCAAAGGGCTGCTCTTTAGCGGGCGGCCCTTTGCACAAATGGATCGCAACCGGCAGGTGCGTTGCCCATGCAACACAGCTCGACGAACGACATTTCCTACCCGACCAGACCTATTGCACCTCTTGTCGGATTCCGGCTAGGGATCGAGGCCTCAACGAAGTTGCCCTCCCCCTTTGGCGCCGGATCATGGTTCGCGCCGCAACCCGTGAAGCGAGACGCGATGATGACCGCCAAATCTCTTACCGCCGCCCTAACTGGTGCAGCATTGCTGGCTTTTGCCACCCCTGCTGCGGCCCAATCCGCCAGCAGTCCGCAGGTCCAAGCGCAATTTGTGCAATTCACCCCGTCCGCCAATCCGATCAAGCACCGGATAGATTATTCGATCTGGGATGACGCGCTCAAGAACCTCGTTATTTCGATGGGGCCTTCCTTGCGCAAAACCGCCGCCAGCCGCGATCCGGGCCTTGGCTCGCGGCGCATTTATGGCCATCGCTCGCGTTATCGGCTGGAGGGCAGCCGATTGATGTTCTCTTTCCTCAAGCCAGACGTAATTTCGACCTTTACCGAATATCGCGAGGATCTTGAGCGGACGGCTAACAATCTCGACATTCAAAGTCTGCCCCGCAACGAGCAGCTGGCTTACTGGCTCAATCTGCACAATGTCGCGATGGTCGAGCAGATTGCACTGGCGTGGCCGGTCCGGCAACCGCGTGACATCAAAATTGGCGGCGTTCCTGTTGACGATGCGAAGTTTATCACCGTCAATGGTGTGGCGATGAGCCCCAAGGATATCCGCACCCAGATCGTCTATCCCAACTGGACAGACCCGCGCGTTATCTACGGCTTCTGGCGCGGCGAGATTGGAAGCCCTTCAATCCAGCGCGAGGCCTATAATGGCCGCAATCTGGGCGAGCTGCTCGACAAGGGCGCGCGCGAGATGGTCAATTCCTTGCGCGGCACTCAAAAGAACGGAAGCAAGCTGATGGTCTCCTCGCTCTATGAGGAAACCGCACCCTATTATTTCCCGAACTTCTCAAGCGATTTGCGCAAGCATTTGCTCGACTTCGCCGGTGTCGAATTGCAGCGGATCATTTCGGAAACGCAAGAGACGAAAGCGTCGATTACCGAATATGACATCGCCGATCTTGCCGGCGGTTTCCGCGAGATGAATCTTGCCAATGTGGAGACAAATGGTCGTGCCAACGGGTTCCGCATTCCGCGCAGCATGGCGAGGCTTCTGGCGGAGCGCGAGCGCAAGTATGATATAATGGCGCGCGAAGGTGTGCGCAGCGGACGGGTGATCTTTGGCAATGTTGATTTGCCGGGTGAAGCTGGGCAGGCCGACGAAATCGAATAGCCACGCTTGACGCGATGACCCTCTTGCGGGATTGATACAGCAAGAGGGGATAAGCCGCCA
>CAZJAG010000091.1:0-4724 GCA_964543735.1 uncultured Porphyrobacter sp.
AATCAACAAACTCAAATCCGCTCCGCCAGCTTGATAGCCGCGCGGCATCCCAGCCGGATCGCGCCCGAAAGCAATGGATAGGCAGGCGCTTTCTCCGCTCCAGCCGCCAAAGCAGCATCGCGGTGCTCACGCTCATCCTCGCGGAATTCGTGAATCATTGCAGCCAATTCGGGATCAGAGCCGTTTTCTTCCAATGCATCGAGCTGATCGGAATAATGCTTGTCAATTTCCGTCTCGACAGCAGCCGTGCATGCCATCGCAGCTTCCGGCCCCAGCAATGCAGTGCCAGCGCCCAAGGCATAGCCAGCTGCTGACCAGAAAGGTTGCAATACAGTCGGGCGGACACCGCGCCGCGCCATTAGCGCATCAAATTGCTCGCGATGCCGCTCTTCCTGCTCGGCCATTCCGGCAATTTCCTGAGAATGCGGGCCGCGATCGCCCATAACAGCCAATTGCCCGGCATAAATCCGGTTGGCTCCAAATTCGCCAGCCTGATCAACGCGGATCATGCGGTGGATAGTCTCTTTGTCCATGGCAAAAGGCTTTAGCGCGTTTCGCTGCGTCTCAAAAGCGCGAAGATTGCAATCGCTCCTGCAACCGAGGCAAGAAAATTCCAGCCGGCTAGCGAAATGCCAAACAAATCCCATGGCGCTTCATCGCAGCGCACCAATGGCGCATCCATAATCGCATCCATTGCATTGCCGCCTTCAGGCACATCGAGCGAGCAGCCGGTAATCCCTTCCCACCAGCCATATTCAACGCCTGCATGAAATCCGCCAATCAAGCCGGACACCAGCACAGCAATTGCAGCCAATGCAATCCAGAGCCGCTTGGGAGCAGCCACAAGCGAAATCAGCCCCAAACCCACAGCTGCAAAATGCGGCCAGCGTTGCCACCAGCACATCTCGCAAGGATACAAGTCAAAGCCATATTGCGAGATATAGGCACCTGCCAGCAAGGCCGCCGGCAAGCCAATTGCAAGTGATTGAGCGCGTTTCAATCGAGGTTCCACCACCACTGGCTCGCCCTATGCGCAGTTACTGGCTCTTGGTTTTGGACAAAGCAACCGAGCTTGGCGTTGTGCGGCGCAGAGTTTCCATTGCGTAATGCAGCTGGAAATCTTCCACCCCTTGCTCTTTCAGCTCTTCCGCCGTCAGCTTGAAGCGCGGATCGTCAATCTTGTCCGTTTCGAGCGCTTCATCTTCCAGCCCCAGCTCATTGACCAAATGGCCGCGCAAATCGCTTTCGCGGGTCTGATATTTGTTGCGCAGAGCCAGATCAGGATCGGACAATTGCGGCACAGTGATATCGGGCTTGATCCCGCCTTCCTGAACCGACTTGCCCGATGGAGTGTAATAGCGCGCCGTCGTCAGCTTGACAGCAGCGGTTCCGCGCCGGTCAAGCGGCAGCAGCGATTGGACAGAGCCTTTGCCAAAGCTGCGGTCGCCCATGATGAGCGCGCGGCGGTGATCTTGCAATGCACCTGCGACAATTTCGGATGCAGAGGCAGAGCCTGCATCAATCAGCACAATCAACGGCACGCCATTGGCAATATCGCCTCGGAACAGGCTTTCCGCATCATACAAAAGCGTTTCGCCGCGAGCGCGCCCGCGCTGCGAGACGATGCGTCCTTTGGACAAGAACAGATCGGACAAAGCGACCGCTTCATCCAGCGATCCGCCTGGATTGCTCCGCAAATCGAGCACAAGTCCGTTCAAGCGCCCGCTGGCCTCGTTCTGGATTTTCTCCCAAGCGCCCAGCACATCAGAGCCGACATCGCGCGAGAATTCATTCACAGTAATGACGCCGATATTGCCCTTCTCAAGCGATTGAGTGACAGGCTCAAGCTCGATCACACCGCGTGTGACAGGCACTTCGAACGGCTCTTCACGTCCGGGGCGGAAAATCGTGAGCTGGATCGCTGTGCCAGCTTTGCCGCGCATCCGGTTCACTGCATCATCCAGACTGCCGCCATAAATCAAATCGCCATCCAGATGCGTGATGTAATCGCCTGCTTTAATGCCCGCTTCTTCTGCCGGAGAGCCACGGAAAGGCGAGACGACTTTCACTGCGCCATCATCCATCACAACCGACAGGCCCAGCCCTGAATAATTGCCATCGATCAGAGTTTCCAAACGCTGCAAATCTGACCCGTCGACAAAGGCGGAATGCGGATCAAGCGATGCCAGCATCCCGTCAATCGCGCCGCGAATCAGCTTTTCATCTTCAACCGGCTCGACATAATTGGCTTTGACCATTTGATAGGTCGCAAACAATTTGGAAAACTCGGGGCCAGCGCGCCCGTCAACCTGCGCCATTGTCGCAGTGGTTGCAGGGATAAGAGCGACGGCTGTCACAAGAGCAGCTCCGCGAAGAAGGGGGGCGAATTTCATAGCGCTGTCATTTCTCCATATTCGCCAAGCGCAAAAGGCTTGGGGGAAGAAGCTTGTATCGCGGCAAATGCCTTAACACCAGATGAGAGGCATGGGCGCTATTGCAAGGCCTGTCCCAATGCGGATCACGCCTTTACATGCGAAGAGCAGCTGTGCACGGGCACTTTTGAGCAATATTACAGGAATTCCAGCGGGTTAACAGGCTTTCCATCGCGCCTTAGCTCATAAGTCACGGATGGATTTTCATCGCCTGCAACGCCGATGGGACTTCCGCGAGACAATTGCGCGCCTGCTTCAACATCGCTTGTGGCAAGCCCTGTCAAAACGCTGGTCCAGCCGCTGGTATGCTCGATAATCACGATTCGGCCAAAGCCGCGATAAGGGCCGGAAAAGGCCACTCGTCCGCCTGCTGGCGATACCACTTGAGCGCCCGCTGCAGGAGCCACTACGATACCGGTCGATTTGACGCCCGCTTCGCTTTCCTCGCCAAATCCAGTGATTGTGCGGCCGAAAACCGGCAATTGCATATCGCTTGGCGCAGGGCGGCTTGCTGCCGTTGTTGGCGTAGGGGTTGGAGTCGGCGAGCTATCGTTGGCAGTCGTCTCGGGCTCGGGCGAAGTTTCCGGCTCGTCCTGCTCGACTGTGACGGCCGGGCCAGCGGGCGCTTCGAGATTGCCGGGGCGAAGCACAGGGCCAGATAGCGAGGCCAGTTCGCGCCGCAATGCCCCTGTTTGGCCAAGTTTGCGCACGAGCGCGTTCAAATCGCGTGCTTCTTCAGCCAATGCCAAAGCGCGCTCATTCTCGCGCATGGCAATGCCGCTGGCTTGCTGGCTTTCAACTTGCTGCTGGCGCGAGATCGCTGCCAAAGCATTTCTGCGCTGCGCCAAGGATTGCTCGGCTCCGCGCAATTTCGCAAGCTGCGCATTGGTTGCTTGCTCCAGATCGCGTCCGCGTTGAATATCACCGCGCAAATCGGCAGTCCGCTCGCGCACAAGCGGCATAGCATTGTCCAGCACAGCGCGGACATAAACTGCATCTTTGAGCGAGCCCGGGCGCAAAGCCGAGAGCGACAAAGGCCGCCTTGCAATATTCTGCAAAGCCGCTGTCAATCGCACAAGCGGCTTTTGCCGTTTCGCAAGCCTTGCGTTCAAAGCCCGGCGCTGTTCAGCAATCAAAGCAATGCGCGCTTCTGTCGCTTCGATATTGGCTTCAGCTTGCTGGATTCGTGCTGCCAATGCTGCCGTTTCCTTCGCCGTTTTGAGATAAGCCTCTTTCGCGCTATTCGCTTCTTCCGAAAACTGGCTTGCTCGCGTTTCAGCAGCTTTGGATGCACGCAAGGCCCGCGCCAGTGAAGCTTTGGCTTCCTCGACATTGCCAACGCCTGCTTCCAGATCAGTGACAGCGCGCTGGGCAATCACTTGATGCGAGACAAAAGCCCCGCTCAATCCAGCCAGAACCAGACCTGCAAATGCCAAGCTTTTGAAATTGCGCTGCGCCATATTGCCTCTTTGCAGCAAAACTACGCGCGATGGTAGGGGTGGCCGGCAAGGATAGTGGAAGCGCGGTAAAGCTGCTCCATCAGCATGGCACGCGCAAGCAAATGCGGCCAAGTGGCTGAGCCGAAGGCGAGAAGCAAATCGGCCTGTGCGCGTTCCTCGCTCGAATGGCCATCTGCAGCGCCCAATTGAAAGCGAGCTTCGCGAATGCCGCTATCGCGCCATTTCTCTAGCTGGCTTGCCAATTGCTCGGATGACAAATCTTTCCCGCGCTCATCCATCAGGACAAGCTTGCAAGGCGTTTGCAGGTCAGGAATGCGCCCGCCGCTTTCAGGCAATTCGCTGATTTTAACAGGCCAGCTCAATCGCTTTTCATAGCGCTGGACAAGCTCGGCTTCGGGCGAGCGACCAATCTTGCCGCGAGCGATAATATGCAAAAGCATGGGTCAGGTGCGCGTTACACTTTGGAGCTGGCTGCGTCTTCGCTGTTGCTATCGCCAAAGGCCCACATCCGCTCAAGATTGTAGAAGCTGCGCACTTCAGGGCGGAACAAATGGACGACGACATCGCCTGCATCGAGCAACACCCAATCAGCTGCTGGCAAACCTTCAAGCCGGACAGGGCCATAGCCTGCCTGCTTCAATGTCTCAGCCAGCTTTTGCGCTATAGCAGCCACTTGCCGTGTCGAGCGGCCCGATGCGATGACCATATGATCCGCAATCGAAGACTTGCCTTCCAAAGGAATGCTGACAACATCTTGCGCCTGATCATCGTCAAGCTGCTTCAAGACCATTGCATGCAAGGCATCATCCGCTGAATTCGAATCAGGCGTTTT
>CAZJAG010000091.1:4824-9868 GCA_964543735.1 uncultured Porphyrobacter sp.
GCGTTTTATCAGTCATGGCAGCCATTCCTGCTGCTCCAAGATCGGCTCCAGCCGCTATGGTGTGCGCCTCGTTCATAGGCTCTCAATTCTCTCCGATTTGCGAAAGTGTGGGACTGGCTGAGGAGGCGGCGAAAGCTTTGCCTCATGCATTCACCTGAATGTGTTCCCGCGCTCTTACCAGCTTGCGTGTCAGCGTGTCGCGCACTTGGGCTTTCGCGAATTGCAAGGCCGGGTCAGAGGCCCAGTCTGGATCGGCCCGGCGCAAGGCCGTGGCTGAGCGGGAATCAGGATCAAATTGCAAATAGACCAGTGCCGGTGCGCTCCATTGGCCCCGTTTCGAAAATTGCGCTGGAGACACTCGATAGCGCCTCAGCCATGCCATAGCGGGGCTTGCCATAGCATCCGCATTATAGCCGGGCCTTGCAATGACTGCAATCGGCATTGTCCGAGCGATAGTGCGCCAATTGCGCCATTTGTGGAACTCAGCAAGATTGTCAGACCCCATCAGCCAGACAAATCTCCGCTTGGGAAAGCGCCGCTTGAGAGCTTTCAAAGTGTCAACAGTGTAACGCGTTCCCAATTGCTGCTCGATAGCTGTCGGCACTATGCGTGCACGGCGCGACTGGATTTGAGCAGAGCGGAAGCGCGCTTCAATTGGAGCCATGCCTTGCTTGGGCTTCAAAGGATTGCCGGGCGAGACTAGCCACCACACTTCATCCAGCCCCAGTGCATCCAAAGTGAACTGGCTAATCCGGCGATGGCCGCCATGCGCTGGATTGAAACTGCCGCCAAGCAATCCGGTGGTGATGCGCTGATACGTCAGAGCGTGATTGCCTTCATGGCCGCGCTTGCCCGCTGCCGCGAACCAGCCATTTGTATGTAGTCAACCCTTCCAAAGCCACTGGCCCACGCGCATGCAATCGCCCTGTTGCAATGCCAATTTCCGCGCCCAGTCCAAACTCGCCGCCATCTGCAAATTGCGATGACGCATTGTGCATCACTATCGCGCTATCGACGCTATTGAGGAAACGCTCGGCTGCTTTGGCGTCATCTGTGATAATGGCGTCAGTATGGCCTGAAGAGTGATTGGCGATATGAGCCAAAGCCTGCTCCATTCCATCGACTATGCGAACCGAGAGAATGGCGCTGAGATATTCGGTGTCCCAATCTTGATCTTGTGCAGGTTTCATGCGCGCTTCGAGCATTTGCGCAGCATCATCTCCGCGCAATTCGCATCCTGCATCTGCAAGCGCTGCTAGAACGGATGGCGCATTGGAAAACTCGCGATCAATCAGAAGCGTTTCCATTGCTCCGCAGATCCCTGTGCGGCGCATTTTGGCATTGAGGACAATGTCGCTCGCCATTTCAGGCTCAGCTGAGGAATGGACATAAGTATGACAAATCCCGTCAAGGTGAGCGAGCACAGGCACACGCGCATCTGATTGAACGCGGGCCACCAGCCCCTTGCCCCCGCGCGGCACAATCATATCAATTAATCCGGATGCTTTAAGCATTGCGCCCACAGCTGCACGGTCTTGTGTTGGGACAAGCTGCACTGCAGCGGCATCAATACCGCCCGCTTGCAATCCTTCTGCGAAAGCTGAGTGAATAGCGCGATTGGAATGCACTGCTTCACTGCCGCCGCGCAAAATCGCTGCATTGCCTGACCGAATGCAAAGCGCCGCAGCGTCAGCAGTCACATTGGGGCGGCTTTCATAAATGATCCCGATAGTGCCAATCGGCACCCGCACTCGCGACAATTTGAGGCCATTGGGCCGCTCGCTTTGATCAATCACTTGGCCAACCGGATCAGGCAATTGGGCCACTGCATCAATTGCATTCGCTATGCCTGCCAACCGCTCGTCATCCAAAGCCAGCCGGTCAAGCATAGCAGGATCAAGTCCATTCGCCTTTCCAGCTTCCAGATCCATCGCATTGGCTTGCAATATGCTGGACGCTTTAGCGCGCAAACACTTTGCCGCATTGTTTAAAGCCTTGGCCCGCTCCTCGCTGTGCATTGCAGCAAGGCCCGATTGCGCAAGCCGCGCAGCATCAGCCAGCGTCGCAATTAAAGCTTCGGGAGTGGCGCTTTTCTGCGCTTCAGAGGGTTCAGACAGGCTTGCCATATCAGATGCGCCTAGCATTGCTTGGCCAGCATGTCAGCGAGCGATTTTGCTGCGATTGCGAAGCCAAGCGCTTGTGCCAGAATCGCGCATTATTCGATCGAATTGCATGAAGGCAGTTAACCATAGTTTACGCCGATTCGCTCAAATCGGGGCAAAAGATTTCTCCAGTGTGAACGGTTCATCGCGCCAGAACTTCGGTTCATCCCTTAGTTTCCTTAACAGATTCGACCCTTTCACGCGCTTTTGATAGCCCTTCCGTCCACAACAATAAGTTTGCAATAGAGGGGTCGACTTGCAACAGGAAACAACTGCTGGCGCTTGGGGAAGACGCCTGCGAGACTGGTTCCCCGACCGTGAGTTTTTCATGCGGTCACAGGGCCAAGTCCGCTTTATCAAGGTCTCTTCCCGAGTACAGAAAACCGCGGCAGGCGTTTTGCTTGCTATGCTGGCTGCATGGGGCATTTCCATGGCAGCGATGGCGTGGTTGCAATATCGCGCCGAAGCCGACCGCCAATCTCTCCTCCATCGTGAAGCGAAAGTTGCATCAGGCCAGGAACGCTTGGATGCATATGGCGATGATCTGAATGCAGTGGGCGATGATCTCGCCAACCGGATGCGCTTTCTTGAACAAATGACTGAAAGCCTGCCTGCCGATGTGAAAGCGGGCGACACAGTGTCCAACAGCACTACTGAAACTGCCGAGACTGTGAAGAAAGTCAGCGCTTCTTTCCCTGAAGCAACTGAACTGGCTCAAGTCGAAGCGCGCCAGATCGCTTATGTCGAGCGGCTGACGCGCTTTGCAGACGAACGCGCCAAGCGCGCAGTTGTTGCCATTCGCAAGCTGGGCCTCGATCCCAAAGTGATGCTTCGCAACAAAGCAAACGAAGGCATGGGCGGCCCGCTCGAAATTCTTGCAACTTCCAGCGATGGCAAGATTGACCCACGGTTTGAACGTCTGGGCCTCAGCCTTGAGCGGATGGCTGCGCTTGAGCGTGGTCTCGACAGCATTCCCCAATTTACTCCAACCAACCGTGCGCAGACGTCTGTCTCCTCGGGCTTTGGCTATCGCCGTGACCCGTTCAATGGCGGCGGCGCAATGCATAGCGGGTTGGATTTCAGGGGGCCGACCGGTGCTCCCATTTACTCGGCAGCAAAAGGTGTGGTGTCCTTTGCAGGATGGAAATCAGGTTACGGCAAGACTGTTGAAGTCAGCCATGGCAACGGCCTGATGACACGCTATGCGCATATGTCACGGTTCGCCGCGACAGAGGGGCAGCGCGTGGATGCCGGTGATCCGATTGGTGCGATTGGCAGCACTGGTCGCTCGACCGGGCCGCATTTGCATTTCGAAGTGCGGATCAACAATCGCGCGGTCAACCCGCGTCCATTCCTGGAAAGAGCCCCCCATGTTCTCAAAGAAGTCCGAAGCACCGACACAGCCAGCGCCAGCCCCCAAGCCGCCAAAGGCGTCCAGTAGGCGCATGAGCAGCAATGGCGCCGGCTCGACCTTTTCGGTCATTGGTTCGGATGTTTCGATTACAGGCAATATCGATGCTTCGGCCGATCTGCATGTCGATGGCACTGTCGAAGGCGACATCAATTGCACCAGCATTGTGCAAGGCGAAACCAGTGTCATTTCCGGCGCTGTAGTTGCTGAAAGCGCGCGTCTGGCTGGCACTGTAAAGGGTTCGATTTCATCGGTTGAACTGATCATTCTCCAATCCGCGCGGATTGAAGGGGATGTCCATTATGAAGCGCTGACAATCGAGCAAGGTGCGCATGTCGAAGGGCGCTTTAGCCATTCAGTGCAAAACAAGGCCAAGCCAGCAAGCAAGGCGGCAAAAGCGCCTGTTCAAGACGAAGCGCTGGTCGCAAGCAGCTGATCTGAAAAATGGAATGCAAATGTGCAAAGCGCGCCGTCTGGCTCGCTTCACATTCGCTCGCGTGAGTGCTGATGCTGGCTAGCTCTTGTGGCGAGCTTCAGCTTACTCGCCGGACTGGGTTGACCCGTCAGCTGGCTCTTCGGCCGTCTTTTCAGCTGCTTCTTCAGTGGGCGCATCGGCAAACGCAGCATCAGCAGATGGAGCATCGACGGCGGCATCTCCGCCAGCCGCTTCCGCTGCGCGTTTGGCTTCAAGCCAAGCTTCCGCTTCTGCTTCTTGCGCTGCCTCTGCAGCAGCTTTCGCATTGGCTTCCCGCTCTGCGCGAAGCTCTTCGATCAGCTTTTCCTTATCGCTGCGATTGTCCGCTGCCACGCCTTCTTCATCAGAAGCAGCCTCTTCCGTAATGCCAGCACGCTTGGCCGCTTTGGCAACCACTGCGTCCAATTCGCGCTGAGCGCACAGACCCAAAGTCACAGGGTCTTTGGGCTGGATATTCTGGATATTCCAATGCGAGCGGTCGCGAATGGCATTGATCGTATTGCGCGTTGTCCCGATCAGCTTGGAGATCTGGGCATCAGACATTTCAGGATGATTGCGCAAGATCCATGCAATGCCATCGGGCTTGTCCTGCCGCTTGGACACAGGCGTGTAGCGCGGGCCCTTCGTGCGAGTAACTTCAATCGGCGCCTTGTGCATCACCAGCGAATAGGCGCTGTCCGCCTCGCCCTTGGCAATCTCGTCATGGGTCAGCTCGCCAGCATGAACCGGATCGCGGCCTGTATATTTGCTGCCTGCCAGATCATCCGCCATGGCTTGCACTTCGAGAATGTGCAGCCCGCAAAATTCGGCAATCTGCTCGAATGACAAGCCCGTGTTATCGACCAGCCAAGTGGCAGTCGCATGCGGCATAAGCGGTTTGGGTTGATCAGCCATGGTTTTCGTCTCTTCAAAAATAGACAAGCCGCCCCTTTTCGGAGCGGCTGTTACACGGTCACTTAGGGGATTAGGGCGCTGGCGGCAAGCATTGTTGTTGCG
>CAZJAG010000092.1:0-9618 GCA_964543735.1 uncultured Porphyrobacter sp.
CGTCATCCCAGATGAAGCTGCGCGGGTCGCTGTCTGTGTCAAACCGATCAATCGTTGCGCCCAGCCGAGTATCGGGCGCTATTGCGACAATTGCTGTTCCAAGCGCTGCTGCCGCGGCCAAGGCTGCAATCAGTTTTTTGGCGTCTGGGCGTTTTTCAAGAATGTAGCGACCAGCCATGGCCGCAAGCGGCAGCAATGAGAGTGCGATTGCACTGCGCGACCGGGTCAGTGCAATGGCGAACACCATCAGCGCTATGCCGCTCCAATGCATGATCCGCATGGCTGAGGATTGTCCGAGTGGTGGCAGCAAGGCCGCAAGCGTGAGGCATGTAACGAGGAAAATGCCGGTGGTGTTCCTGTTCGCAAAGGTGCCGAACAGCACCCCGGGCATTGGCAGTTCGGGGTAGAGTATGGCGGTGGTGCCTTGCGAGACGACTTGCACCGCGCCGAGCAGCAGGTTGAATATGCCGAGCGCGACGATCATCCAGCCCAGCCGGATCAAAGCTTCGGGCGAGAGTCTCCACCCTGCTGCCAGCACTGCCATCGGAACGATCAGGGAAAGTGCTGCGCCAATTGTGCGGTTTCGATCAAGCGTGAAAGGCGCCCAGCCGTCCACTCCGGCAATCTGGCGCGCTTCAATTGCAAACTCGCGCCCGGGCAGATTGTGCCAGACTTGAGGGGGTAGGGGGATCAATTGCAGGATAGGCAATGCGCAGCTCGCTGCAATCAAAAGACGCACAAACCATGGTGCTTCCTGCCAGAATTGCACAAGCCCTTCGCGATGGAATGCCAGCACCAGTAATGCAGCCAACTGCACGCAAAGATTGAGCAAGCCGTAATTCGAACCGCCTCCGCCGATCAGGATTGCGATCAGAAGCAAGGGACCCACCATCCACGGTGCGGCGCTGCTCGGCTCGGCTGGATGGTCAAGGCTGGTGTTGGGGCTGATGCTGGGGTTGGAAATGGCTGCTACCCTTTATCGGCTCGGCATTCTTGTGAACTCAAACAAAAACGCCCGGGAGCGCAAGGCTGCCGAGCGTTTCGAACAAAGCAAACAATGTACGCTGGCTTCAGGTGCCGTTTGAGCTGTTACCGCCTGCAAGGACGAATGCGCCGATAAACACAACCGCGCCGCCAAGGAAATACCACAGCTTCGCATAGCCGCCCTTGTGAATATGCTCATGCTCATCATCAAAATCATGACCGACAATCTCTCGACCTTGGCCGGGCAGGACATCGGTTGCCGAGTAGCTGTAGGAATTGTCGCTCGCGCGGGTCGCTGCGCTTGCAGAGATCGGGGCAAGTGCCATACCACTTGCGGCTAGGCCGATCAGCATTCGTGAAGTCAAAGAAGACATTACACTCTCCAATAGGTATCCGACAGCTCGTGGTTAATACTGCACTGCGGAATCCGCTGCAAGGGCAAAGAATTATGTTTACATCATTACATTATGGTTAATGCTATTCTTGGGCGGATTAACTTTCCTTGGTCAGTCGGGTGTATTCGTGCGAGCGGCCTCCCAGAACCGTATTCCCATCGTAATTGAGCCAAGCGTGAAAATCATACGCTTTGCCAACCGGTTTATCGACGCCAATCGCAATGTCGCTGGGATATCCCGCGCGCGAAAGCCATGCTTGGCCTGCCATCGCCTGAACTAGGCAATCTGCGCGAAATGGAACAATCCTCGCAATTCGCGGTAGCAGCCTGCCGATACGCTCGGGCAGTTTTATGCTGCCATTAGCCTTGCTGCCAAGTGCCTTTGCAATCGCCTCGTTCTGCGTGATGATCTGCTTGGGCGTCACATGGTTGAGCCGTTTGCGTGCGCGCAACAATTCGAAGTAAGCCACGCCGCTATTCGCTGCAAACCACAGCAAATCACGCCATTCCAGCCTCTGTTTAGCCTGCAATGAACCCTTGTGGATCGGTTGGGGTGATTGCTCGACATCCATGGCTCGATTATGCCACTCTGCGATCGAGCAACCAAGGGTTGAGACCTTACTAATCACCATCAGCCTGCTCGTGTCGTCAAATGGAGCATAGGTTGATGTTGTCGCCGGAAATTCGCGAGAAGCTGAAGGATGAGACGTATCTCACCCGTCATCTGGCCGCGATGGCGGCCTTGCGCAAGATCCGCAATGCGCCTTGGTACGATGCACATTTCCTGCGCTTTTACGAGGTCGCCCAGCACTATTTGTCGGCTATTGCGCCCGAGAAGCTCGGCACATTTGTCGCTGGATTTGATCCGATCCGTCCTGATCGCAATTGCACTCTCGAGCCGGTAGCTCGCCTGTTTGACGAGGATACAAGGGACGAGATCAAGCAGGTCGTGACCAATTTGACGCCTGCCCAGCTGGAGAGCCACGAGGAAGACGGATTTGGCCGGGCGATCTTGCACGACCATCCTTTTTTCTCGCAATTGCAGCAGCAGATCATTCCTCTCGTCAGCGATCTTGCAGGGCGTGAGCTTGCCATCGGCTACAACTTCCTGTGCCTGTATGGCGATCAGGGGCGGTGCGATCTGCATATGGACGAGCCGCGCTCTATGTATACGCTGGACTATTGCATCGATCAGAGCGTGGATTGGCCGATCCATTTTAGCGATTGTGTCGATTGGCCGGATGCGCATCAAATGCAAAGCTGGACGCCTCAGCAGGTGCTGGACGACCCGCAGCTCGGCTTCGCATCGCGGGTGATCGAGCCGGGTTCTGCCATCTTGTTCACAGGCAGTTCGCAGTGGCATTATCGCGATCCCATTCCGGCAGGAAACTTTTGCCAGCTTTTGTTCTTCCATTTTTATCCTGCAGGATATGAGCAGCTGGTGAAACCGGCGCTTTGGCATTCCTATTTCGATATGCCTTTGCTTGAGCCTTTATGCGACCTGTTCGAGCAGGGCTATCGCACGGTTCAAGAAGGTCGCAAGGAACCGGAAAGCGCCGTGCGTTGAGCGGTATTGGCGCGATTTTCAGCGCGAATGGACAGCCAATCGCGAGGGAGCGGACACAATGCTTGCTCAGCGCAATTGCGTATCGCGGTCCGGATGATCAACATGTCTGGCGAGGCGATGATGCCGTGCTTGCTCACGCAGCTTTGCATACCGTGCCTGAAGCGCGCGCCAGCCGACAGCCGCTAAGCGATGAGAGCGGCAAGGTCACTCTTGTGCTGGATGGCTATTGCTCGAATTGGGAAGAGGTGCGCACAGAGCTGACAGCGAATGGACTGCCGCTGCGCGACAGGTCTGATGCAGAGCTGCTGTTGAAAAGTTATCTGCTGTGGGGTGAGGATTGCCCAAGGTATTTTGACGGCGAATATGCCTTCGCCATCTGGGATGGGCGGCGGAATATCGGATTTGCCGCGCGCGATCACCATGGCCTGCGGCCCTTCTATTATTGCGCGGCTGATGGCCAGCTGACTATTGCATCTGAAATTCCCGCAGTGATTGCAGCGGCGGGAATAGAGCCCACTCGCAATGTGGGTTTCCTCGCAGAGATTGCTGCGGGCGAAATCTATTCCAACGAGGAAACCGCCTGGCGCGAGGTCTCACGGCTGCCAGCGGCGCATAGCCTGCGATTTGCGCGAGGCGAAATCTCATTGGAGCAATATTGGAAAGTGCCAGTACAGGTCTCGATCCGCTATTCGAGCGATGCCGAATATGCAGAGCATTATCGCGAAGTTTTGAGCGAATGCGTGCGCCGTTCATCGCGCAGTGAGTTGCCATTGGCAGCAGAGGTCAGCGGGGGTCTCGATTCCTCGGCGACCTATGCCATCGCCCATCAATTGCTGCGGCAAGGGCAATTGCCCGCGCCAAGGATTGAAGGGTTTACCTGTGTTGGAGTGCCCGGTTCGCTCGCGGATGAAGTCGCGTTCGCAAAGCAAGCGGCCAGCCATATGGACGGAACTTTGCAGGAGGTCGGATTGTTCGTACCTGACCTCAACTGGTTTTGCGCCCAGTCGCAGCGTTCCGGCAATGTCCCAACCTACACCAATGCGGCTGACTCGATTGAATTGGAGCAAGCCATGCAAGCGGCGGGGTGCCGCGTGGCGTTAAACGGGATGGGGGGTGACCAATGGCTCGATGGCGGCCCGCTCTATCTCTATGAAAGTCTTCGAAGCGGCGATTGGCACGGTGTCAGCGCATCCTTCGCTGCTGACCGCAAAGCAAATGGTTGGATTTGGGCTGCAAGTTTTGCTGCGCGGCAGGCCTGCGTCGCCATACTGCCTGAAGGTTTGCGAGCAAGGCTGCATATGTGGCGGCACTCAGGCAGCAATCCGGTGGAGCCTTTCTGGCTGAGTGCATCCGCGCGTCAAATGCTGGCCGAAAGACGTGCAAGGGCGGCGGCAAAGGCTCCGCATGGACGCTTACTCAAGATCAAGCACGCAAAGCACACAAACGGTCAGTTCCAGCTAGCGTTCGACTTGATGGAGCATCAACGCGCGCACTCCCATATAGAGGCGCGCAGCCCCATGCTTTCGCGTGCTTTCATAGAGTTTTCTGCCCAAACGCCGGAGCATATTCGGCGCCGAGGCGGCATGACCAAATTCGTCCATCGCGAGGCGTTGCACGGGATTCTTCCGCCGTCGATACTCTCGCGAACTAGCAAGGCTGCATTCCCTGCAAAACCCGAAATTGCGGGGCAGTTGCAGGCGTTCTTCGCAGGCAAGGCCTACGCGCGCGATGCGGCGGATTTGTTCGATCCTGATGCTTTGCAGGCCCTGGTAACCCGGCGCCCCGACAAGGATGTTGGAGATTATTGGGATTACTTCGTCTGGTGCGCATTTTCCGCGCTGGCGCTGTCAACGAATGAGAATTGCGCCCAATAGTCGCACCTTTTTACAAGGTTACAGGCTCAATTTGGCCTTTGCGTAGGGTGATATAGTTGCAGTGCCACGGCCTTTTTATTAGGATGCGCTCTGCCCCTTGACCCCAAAAAGGCATGACCGATGAGCAAACTGCAAACGCAAGGCAAGACCCCCTATACAAAGCCTGCGCTGGAAAAATTCGGCTCGGTTCGCAATTTGACCGGAGGAAGCCTAGGTATCCAAGGTGATGGCATGGGCACAATGCAATCCGGAATGGGCGGAATGGGTGGAACTGGTGGCATGGGCGGTATGTAAAGAAGCGCTTTTGCGCGCTTCTGACCGGCGATGTGTGCATTGCGCTGACGCCATCCGTTCCTTTCGCTGAAGCATAATGTAAGTTGCCCGGGCTGTGGCAACTACCCTCAATGAACATCTTGGCTATCTGAGCCTTCCCAACCGGCACGAACTGTATCGGCGCGCAGTTGCGCAAGCCGTGAAGCCGGGCGATGTGGTCGCAGACCTTGGCTGCGGTTTTGGCGTACTCGGGCTGTTGTGCCTCCAGAACGGGGCTTCCAAAGTCTACGGCATCGACAGCTCTCAAGCCATTCACATCGCGCGCGAGACCGCCCAGCGCGCTGGCTTTGGCGAGCGATATCATTGCCTCGAAGCCTTCACCTATGAAGCGCGCCTGCCGGAAAAGGTCGATGTGCTGATCTGCGACCACATCGGCTGGTTCGGGCTAGATTATGACATTGCAGGCATGCTGGCCGATGCCAAGGCGCGGTTTTTGAAGCCGGGTGGGGTCATCATTCCGCAATCGCTTGAGTTGTTTGTTGCCGGTGTCTCCTCGCAAGATTGCGCTGATCTGGTCGATGGATGGATGCACGAACCTGTGCCTGCCGAATTCCACTGGCTGCGTGGTCATAGCGCGAATGCAAAGCACGGGCACACATTCGCGCGTGATGAACTGATAACGCGGCCAGAATCTTTCGCGAGCATGGCGCTGGGCGAAACCGCGCCTGAACATCTCAGATTTGAAGCGGAACTCACTGCAATCCAAGATGCAACCTTCCATGGGGTCGCCGGGTGGTTCGATGCGCAATTATGGGGCGATATTCGGATGACCAACTCGCCGCTCTCGGATCGATCGATCGAGCGTTGCCAAGTCTTCTTACCAGCCGAGAACCCGTTTCCGATCAAGGGCGGGGAGCAGGTGAAGGTTGCGCTTCAATGGCGTCCGGCTGAGCATATGATGGCCTGGACCTTTCAGCCGCCTGGCGACGCTGCAGCGCAGAAAATGTCAACCTGGAACAGCGCGATCCTTGCGCCTGCCGATCTTGCTATTCAAAACCAGCAACCAGCCATTCTGACGCAAAGGGCCGCCGCGCGGGAGACCGTGCTTGCCTATGTTGACGGTCTGCGCAGCGTCACCGAAATCGAGCAAATCGTGCTGGAGAACCATCCCGATCTCATGCCCTCGGCCAGCGCATTGCGAGAATTCGTCCGCCGTGTCCTCAAACGGGATACCAAGGTGTGAGCGATCTTGTTCTCGAAACCGCGCGCAAGCAAGCCGCCTTGGCGTCCGATCCGTATGACAGCTGGAAACTGCCCGAGGAGGGGGATAAAGCTTCCTTCCATCGCTCAGCCTGCGGGTTCCTTATCCGTTTTCATGGTGATGCCGATTTCCAGATCGATGCCGAATTGTATGGTGTGAAGTGCTGGCCGACTTTGGCATGCGATTATGACACCGTGCAATCGCTCTATGCCAATGCAGTCTTGCCCTTGATTGGCAATCACCAAGGCGGGTTGAACTTGCATGGCAGCGCTGTGACTATTGGTGGCGGTGCAGCGGCATTTCTCGGATTGTCGAGAAGCGGCAAGACGACCTTGGCGGGCGCATTTGCCAAAGCTGGCCACGCCTTTCTCACCGAAGACGTGGTCGATGTGCAACACGAAGCAGCCGCTTATCAGATCATCGAAAAAACACCGCATCTGCGGGTCTTTGCCGATAGCGCTGAATATCTGGAGCTTGCAGGCGAAGTGGATGGTGATCGCAAACGCGCCATTTCCTTGGGTGATGCGCTGCCCGTATCAAAAGAGCCATCTCCCTTGCGGGCGATATTCTTATTGGCCAATGCAAATGCGAGTGAAATTGCGATCGAAAAGCTAGCGCCATCGCGCGCGCTGAGCGAAATTTTGCAGCATTCTTTCATTCTCGATGTCGAAGACAAGTCTCGGCTGAAACAGCATTTTGCACGGCTCGGGGCGCTGTGCGAGGAAATCCCTTGCTTCTCGCTTGACTATCCGCGCGAATACTCAAGATTGCCTGAAGTCATCACCGCCGTCGAAAATCGGCTAGAAGAGCTATAGTCGCTATGGAACTTACAATTGCGATTGCCCCGTCTGAAGATGTTGTCGCGCGCGAGGTGAGCGGCGAATTTGTGCTGATGGATCTGGAAAGCGGAACCTATTTCGGGCTCAATCAGGTTGGCAGCCGCATCTGGAAAGCGGTTGAGGAAGCGCCATCCTCATTGGCCGCCTTATGCGACATTGTTGAAGCGGAATTTGATGCGCCGCGTGATGTGATCGAACGTGATGTGGCTGAGCTCGCCAAAGATCTGCTCGAGCAGGGCTTAATTACGAAGCAATAGCGCGGTTGGCGCTGCTTGATGTGTTTCGACCACGCGTCCGTCGCGCATTTCAATCACACGGTTAGCAAGCGCAAGGCTGGCGGGTCTGTGGGTGATGAGGATCACAGTTTTCCCCACCAGAGCCTCTTTGCATTCGGCTACAAAATCGGCCTCGCTTTCCGCATCATACATCGCAGTCGCCTCATCCAGCACAAGCACTGGCGGGTCTGTGTAAAGCGCGCGGGCGAGAGCGATACGCTGTCGCTGACCGCCAGACAAACGCACGCCTTCATCGCCGATTTTGGTGTCCAGCCCATCGCTCAAGCTCTCGATGAAGGGAGCTGCCTGCGCAAGCTTGACCGCTTGGTCGAGGGCCGCCGTGTCAGTTTGCGCTGCATTGAGCGTAATGTTCTGGCGTAATGTGCCGTCAAACAGCAGCGCGCGCTGGGGCACATATCCGATCTGGCGGCGATGCGCGCGAATATCGAAATCGCATAGGTCGGATCCGCCGATCACTATGCGCCCTGACTGCGGGCGATAGAAGCCGAGCAGTAAACGCACGAGCGTCGACTTGCCTGCGCCATTCTCTCCGGTCAGAGCAACGATTTCGCCGCCAGCGATAGAGAGATTGCAATTGCGCAGCACGTCCTCGCGCTCATCATAAGCAAAGCCGACATTCTCAAACGCAATATCTGCATTGGCGAGATCAACCCGCTGCGTCCCAGAATACCCCGCTTCAACCGGTTGCTTCAGCACATTGTCCAGCCGTTCCATCGTGCCTTGGGCGAGCTTGTATTCGCCATAGAGGTTGACCAGCGCCCCCAAAGGTCGGGTCAGCAAGGCGGCGTAGAGAATGAAGGCGAACAATTGCTTGGGGTCTTGGCCTTGCCCTTGCCCTTGCATTTCAGGCGCTTTGCCAAATCCGATCACGAGGCCGATCACGGTCAAGGCTGCGACGAGACCGATCAGCGGGCCGATGACAGCGCGGATGCGGTCTTCGCGATAGGATAGATCTTGCGCTTTGCGCGTGGCGCTTGCGAATTCGGACTGGAATGCGCTTTCCTCTCCATGAGATTTGATCGCGGGAAGTAGCGCAAGGTTGCGTTCGCCCAGCCAGTATAGGTCCGCTTCGGCCTGCCTTGTCTCGCTTGCCAGCTTGCGAATTCGCCGCCCCATCAGCTTTTGGACGACCAGAAAAACCGGGATCAGCAAGGGCACAAACAACGCGGCAACTGGTTCGATCCACAGCAGCATTGCGGTCGCGCCTGCAGCAGTGAAAAGTTGGGCAGGAAGACGGGCGAGAGTGCCTGAGAAAAACGCGCTCAGCCGTGTGACTTCATAGGTCATCAGCGCAATCAGATCGCCTTTGCGCGCGCGGTCGTGAAAAGCGAGCGGCAGGCTGGCAATGTGGAAATGGGTGTCGGCGCGCAATTGGCTCAATATCGACAAGGCTGTTCGTGAAGAGATGAGCGAAGACGCGATGTTGAACGTTGTCATTCCAATCAGCGCTAGGGCGAGCAAGAAGGCTATGCCGGTGATCGCTTCGGAGTTCGGCTGAAGAATATCGCCCAACAATTGCGCAGCGAGCCATGGCACGGCGAGCGTCGCCGCAGAGCTTGCCAGCGTCAGCGCGCTGATCAAGGCAATGGGCCCCGCAAAGGGTCGCGCTCTCGCCAACAAAAACCCCAACCGGGTCATTACTGGCTTGCTCCGGCTAATCGTCGTCCCGCGCGCAGGATACGGTTCAGATGCAATTGCCACAGCGCGGAGCCATTTGCTGCGGCATCTGTGGTTTGCTGACCGGCGAGGTCGGGCAAGACATGCGCTTGCAATACGCTCGCTTTGGCGCGCCATCCATTTGCTGCGGCCATATCCAGCTTCAGCGTCGAGAGCGGCGGCGCGTCTTTCGAATGGGTCGCGTAATAGAGCTGAGCGCGGTCGCTTTCCGGATGTTGGTCAAGCGCTTCAAGAACGATGTCTGGAACATCGCTGCCAAAATTGCCGGATGCGCCCGAAAGACTGGCGAGTATGACGCGATGAAGGCCGCTGGCTTGGGCCACTTCGACAAGTTCCGCCCATTGCACAGTGTCCAGCGCGGCGGATTGCAAGTGCGTGTCGAGCAGCCAAAGGAGCCGGCTGCGGCCTCGGACAATTCTGCCCTCAACCGGAAAGCCGACGTGCTGGTGAGCA
>CAZJAG010000093.1:0-9459 GCA_964543735.1 uncultured Porphyrobacter sp.
CGCTGTTCATAAGGATCGCCGATGGTGAGCGCTGCCCCTCCCAGATCTTGGTCATGCTAATGTACCCCTAGCTGGCACCGAATGTTTCGCCAGAAACATACACGCGCCCGCCCACCCCATGGTGGGCGCGTTCCGCACCCACCTGGGCGATCGCTTCGGCTCAGAATATAAGGCCAACGCGAGAAGCGCCATCGCATCAATCTTGACGATTGTTATTTTCGAGCTGCCTTCCGATCTTGCTCAGCAATTCGGTCTGAATTGTAAGATTTCTGTCAATCCTCACGAGCAGGAAGAAAGCATAAACTATGGCTACAAAATACAATGCCGCAATGACATACGCAAAGATCATCGACATAACATTTCCCCTTTGCCGTCATGCGCTTGGCCAATCAGCGTTCTAGCTAACCTCAATCGTCCGCTCGCGTTCCTCAACCTCGAAGACTTCCAGATTGTCGCCCGGCGCAATGTCGTTCGTATCGGCCAGAACCACACCGCATTCAAGGCCCGAGCGCACTTCGTCGACATCGTCCTTGAACCGCCTGAGCGAAGCAATTGTGGTCGCAGAGACGATCACATCCTCGCGCGTCAAACGTGCATGCAGACCCTTGCGGATAACGCCATCGAGGACCAGCAAGCCAGCCGCCTTGTCTTTCTTGCCCGATTTGAAGACCTCTTTGACTTCGGCGCGGCCAACAACATTCTCGATCCGCTCGGGGCCAAGCTCGCCGGCCATTTCCTTCGCGATTTCTTCGGTCAGATGGTAGATGACATCGTAATACATCATCCGCACATTATCGCGCTTGACCAGCTCGCGCGCCTTGGCATTGGGCCGCACGTTAAAGCCGATGATCGGCGCTTTGGACGCTGCCGCCAAAGTCACATCGCTTTCAGTGATCGCACCAACGCCAGCGTGAAGAACCCGGACCTTGATCTCGTCATTAGACAGATTGTGGAGCGCAGTGTTGATCGCTTCGGCGCTGCCTTGCACGTCCGCCTTCACCAGAACCGGAAACTCGATCACATCCGACTTCATATTGTTGAACATGGTATCAAAGCTGGTCGGGGCGAGCGCGGTGCGCTTCTCGGTCGCTTTCTCCTGACGGTATTGCGCAACTTCGCGCGCGCGCTGTTCATTTTCGACCACAGTCAGCTGATCGCCAGCGGACGGCACACCGCCAAGGCCGAGAACTTCGACCGGCATGGAGGGGCCCGCTTCCTTGATCTGCTTACCCTGGTCATTCACGATCGCGCGAACCTTGCCGCTTTCCGTGCCGACTACAAAGGTATCACCACGTTTCAGAGTGCCGCGCGTCACCAGCACAGTCGCCACAGGGCCGCGGCCCTTGTCGAGTTGAGCTTCGATCACGGTCGCATCCGCATCGCGGTCTGGGCGGGCTTTCAATTCAAGCAATTCTGCCTGAAGAGCGATTTTCTCGAGCAATTCGTCAAGCCCGTCACCCTTGAGCGCAGATATCTCCACGTCCTGCACTTCACCAGACAGGCTCTCGACAATCACTTCATGCTCAAGCAGGCGATTGCGGATATTGTCCGGATTGGCCTCCGGCTTATCCATCTTGTTGATCGCCACGATCATCGGAACGCCTGACGCTTTGGTGTGATTAATCGCCTCGATCGTCTGCGGCATGATGCCATCGTCCGCCGCGACAACCAGCACGACAATATCGGTCACATTCGCGCCGCGCTGGCGCATCTCGGTAAAGGCTGCGTGGCCGGGCGTATCGAGGAAGGTGACCTTGCTCTTGTCCTTCGTGGTGATCTGATAGCTGCCGATATGCTGGGTGATCCCGCCAGCCTCGCCCTTGGTCACATTGGTGCCGCGAAGCGCGTCGAGCAAAGATGTCTTGCCGTGATCGACATGGCCCATGATGGTGACAACCGGCGGACGCGTCTTCAGTGTCTCTTCGGGATCAACATCCTCTTCTGTGTCGATGTCGATATCGGCTTCGGAAACCTTCTCGATATTGTGGCCGAACTGTTCGACCAGCAATTCAGCTGTGTCCTGATCGATGGTCTGGTTGACGGTGACCATCATATCGAGATTGAACAGCTCTTTGACGAGGTCCGCGCCCTTCTCGCCCATCCGTTTGGCAAGCTCGCCAACGGTGATGGCTTCGGGCACGATCACATCGCGCACCTGCTTCTCGCGCGGGGCCGACGGGCCGCCTTGCGCACGGCGTTCTTTCTCACGCGCACGCTTAAGCGCAGCGAGTGAACGCGCACGGCGTCCTTCATCCTCGTTGAGCGCTTTGGTAACGGTCAGCTTGCCCGAACGGCGCTTGTCAGCGCGCGAGCCGCCACCGCCGCGCTTCTCTTCCTTCTTTTTCTTCTCGGGCCGCTTGGGTTCGGGCCGAGCAACGGGTGTGAACTTGCGCGCAGTTGGCGTGGGCGTAGGAGTGCTCTTGGCCGTATCCTCACCCTGAGCAGGTGCAGCGGCCGCAGCAGCTTCGGCTTCAGCGGCAGTCTTAGCGTCTGCCTCTGCCTGCTTGGCGGTTTCTTCTTCAGCTTTCCGATTGTCTTCAGCGCGCTTCTTCTCGTCAGCTGCTGCCTGTTTAGCAGCGCTATCATCGCGCTTGCGCGCTTCTTCAGCGGCGGCAAGACGCGCTTCCTCTGCCTCGCGAGCGAGACGTGCTGCCAGTTCCTGCGGCGTTTCCTTGGGCGCGGCCGGTTTGGTGGGAGCAGCCTCTTTCGGAGCCTCCTCCTTCGCAGCAGGAGCAGGCGCAGGCGCGGGCGCTGGTTCAGGCGCAGGCGCTTCGCCCGGTTTCACGAGCTTGCGGCGGCGTTTCACCTCGACCGCAACCTTATTGGTGCGGCCATGGCTAAAGGTCTGCTTGACCTCGCCAGCATCCACCGCTCGCTTAAGGCCAAGCGGTTTACGGGCTGGTTTTTTCTCTTCGTCGCTCATCTAGCTCGGTAATCCTTCAAAAATTCACTTCATCGTCCAACTGCGGCGCTTGTGCGTCCCCCGCAGCGAAAAGTTCTTTGGCCTCATCAGCCCCTGAAAAGTGCAGCAAACGCCCCAGTGCCATGCGAACACGGGCGGCCGCCCCACAATCAGCCAGCGCCAAATGGACAGTGTTCTCGCGGCCCAATGCCACAGACAGCGCCTCGCGGTCTAGGGGCAACACGGTTCCGCGTGCCCCTGTTCCTTCCATCTCGCGGCCCACACGCCAAGCCTGATCGAGCTTTTTGCGCCCGTCTTCGCTTGCGTCTGATGCATGGAGCAGCAGCTCAATCGTGCCGCTACGCGCGCCCGCTTCGATCTTGGCACTGCCCAAAACGGCATGACCTGCGCGCAGTTCCAACCCCAGCCGCGCGGTCAAAGACCGTATCAAACCGGCCTCGATTCGTTCGGGGAGATCATCGGGGATGCTCAAAGGTGCACCTTTGAACGCGCGTGCCAGCGCACCTTTTAACTTGCCCTTCGCCAGCACCTTTTCAAGCGAGCGACGATCCACCGCAATCCATGCCCCGCGCCCGGGCGCTTTCGCATGAGGATCGGGCAGCACCAAACCTTCCGGCGAGACAGCCAGCCGGATCAACGCATCACGCGCGCCAGCCTCCCCGGTGAGGATGCAAGTGCGCTCGTTTGCCCTTTTCTTGGGCTCCGACGCCTTAGCACTGTCGGCGGTTACGCTCTCATTGGGTGGAGTCCGCATCGGCGGCCTCCTCGGTGGAAGCCGTTGCAGGCTCCTCGTCTTCGAACCAATGCGCCCGAGCGGCCATGATGATTTCGTTGCCCTGCTCTTCAGAAAGGCCGAATTCGCCCAGAACGCCGCCCTTGTCCTGCTCACGCTGAGGGGGCTTGCGCATAGGCGGGCCATCCGCATTCTGGCGGCGGCGCGGTGCTTCGCGCTTCTTCGCGATCAGCTCGTCAGTGGCAAGATCAGCCAGATCATCGAGCGTCTTGATCCCTGCCTTACCCAGGGTCACCAGCATCCGTTCGGACAGATGCGGCATATCGGCAATCGCATCTTCAACGCCCAGTTCCTTGCGGGCCGTGCGGAAGGTTTCTTCCTGACGGTCAAGCGCTTCGGTCGCGCGGCTTTGCAGCTCTTCAGCAAGCTCCTCGTCAAAGCCTTCGATAGCGGCAAGCTCGGCCATTTCGACATAAGCGACCTCTTCCAGCTCGGCAAAGCCTTCTGCCACAAGCAGCTGCGAGAGGGTTTCGTCCACGTCGAGCTCTTCTTCGAACATTTTCGAACGCTCGGCGAATTCTTTCGAGCGTTTTTCCGAAGCTTCTTCCTCGGTCATAATGTCGATCTGGTGACCGGTCAGCTGGCTGGCGAGGCGCACATTCTGTCCGCGCCGACCAATCGCAAGGCTAAGCTGATCGTCAGGAACGACAACTTCGATCCGGCCCTCTTCCTCATCAAGCACAACGCGAGCCACAGTGGCGGGCTGGAGTGCGTTGACAACAAAAGTGGCGGTGTCTTCCGACCATGGAATGATGTCGATCTTCTCGCCCTGCAATTCCTGCACGACGGCCTGAACGCGGCTACCCTTCATGCCGACGCAAGCGCCAACCGGATCGATCGAGCTATCGTGGCTGATCACGCCGATCTTCGCACGGCTGCCCGGATCGCGGGCTGCGGCCTTGATCTCGATAATGCCGTCATAAATCTCGGGCACTTCCTGCGCGAACAATTTGCGCATGAAATCGGGATGCGCGCGGGTTAGGAAAATCTGCGGCCCGCGATTGTTGCGCTCAACCTTGCTGATGAGCGCGCGCACACGCTCGCCCACACGGGCAGCTTCGCGCGGGATTTGCTGGTCACGGCGGATTACACCCTCGGCGCGGCCAAGGTTCACAATCACATGGCCAAACTCGACCGATTTGATCACGCCGGTGATCACTTCATCGGCGCGGTCCTTGAACTCGTCAAACTGGCGCTCACGCTCGGCATCGCGGACTTTCTGGAAGATCACCTGCTTGGCCGATTGCGCATCAATCCGGCCCAGATCAACAGGGGGAAGCGGATCGACGATAAAATCGCCCAGCTTCGCATCATCCTGAAGCTTGGCAGCGGCTTTCAGATCAACCTGCTTGAAGTAATCCTCAACCTCTTCGACCACTTCAACAACACGCCACAAGCGCAGATCGCCGGTTTGCGGGTCAAGCTTGGCGCGAATGTCGTTTTCTGCGCCATAGCGGTTACGCGCTGACTTTTGGATCGCCTCTTCCATCGCTTCGATGACGATGCCCTTGTCGATCATCTTTTCCGATGCGACGGCATTTGCGATTGCAAGCAGCTCTGCCTTATTGGCGGAAATAGCACTGGCCATTGGAACCTAAGCCTTCTCTTCTTCTTCGATTTCGTCTGCGCCCGATGTGTCGAGCGGCTGGGTGGCGGCAATCAGCGCGTCGGTCAAGACAAGCTTTGCCGAATGGATCTGGGCAAAAGGCAGCTTGCGCTCCTCAGCCGATTTGATGTCGTAAATCTCTACCTCGCCCGATGCGATGCCGTGGAGCTTGCCCTTTGTAACGCGCGGGCCGTCATAGTCTTTGACCATCACAATGCGCGCCTCATGCCCCGCCCATGCGCTGAAATCTTTCTCTCGCGTCAGCGGGCGGTCAATTCCGGGCGAGGACACTTCGAGATGATAGGAGCCCGGGATAAGCACCTGCCCCTTCTCTTCCAAAGCATCGATCTTTTCAGAAACGGCACGCGACAGCGCAGCGCATTGATCGATCACCAATTGCCCGGTCGCAGGGTCTTCCGCCATGATTTGCAAAGCTTCGCCGCCGTCTCCGGCTTCAGAAGGCATCATCTTCACGCGCACAAGATCAAAGCCGAGCGCTTTCGCCTCCGGCTCGATAATCTTTTCTAGGCGCGCAATATCGGCCATCAACTCGCATCATCATGGGCACATGGCCAAAACAATAGGGTTTGGTGCCAGCCCCTTGCGGCGCCAGCCCCTCCAATGTCTCAACAATGTTGGGATGCGAGTGATCTAGGCCTGCTTAGCCGCAAATGCAAGCGGACTTTCACCGCAATTGTGCATGGCTCACTTATGGCTCTTAGATGGCCATCGGGGGTCGTGTTCACACGGTGTCAGTTCACACGGTGCCAGTTGCCCAGCGGCGGGCAAACTCCACCCGTTTTTCATTCTCACGCTGAAGAATGGCGCCCGTTCGCTGGCGAAGCGCAAACAGTTCCGTGTCGCGAACCTCGTCCTCGAAGCGCAATCCGCACATGCAATGATTTGACCAGACTACGACACCAAACGCTTCGAACCCGTCTAGCGAAACGACAGCGCGCACTCCGGGACGCGGCGGTGCATCCAGCAGCAAACGCGCACCGGATTTGGAAATATCGACCAATTCGCATTTTTCATTGCGGCCAAGCAGTTCAAGCCGCGCTGGCACGCCTAGGCGCAATCGCGAGCCTTCTCTGCGGCCTTTGCTGATCGGCAAGTTTTCCATCGTTTCCAAGATGCGAATATCTTGCAAACAATTGCCTGCGCGTCTCCTCCGCAAGCCTACCTATTGGCTTTCGTTGGAGAGGCCGTGCTTCTTGATACAATGACGCAACTGATCATAGCTCAGGCCAAGCGCCTTGGCCGTTTGCCGCTGGTTCCAGCGATGCTTGCCCAAAGCATGCTCGACAATCGCCTTCTCATACGCATCCACCGCGCCGCGCAAATCATCCACATTGTCGAGCGCAGGCGCTGGATCGGCGGTTGCAGGCTGGCGGGCGCTTTGCTCAGGTTCCGCAGCGGCTTTGCGATGTTCAGGCGCGAAAGGTTTCCACGGGCTGTCGAACGGATCGAACTGGACGTGCGAGATCGGCTCATTCCAATTGTCCCAGCGATAGACTGCGCGCTCGACCACATTGCGTAGCTCACGGACATTGCCGGGCCAGCCATATTTGTCGAGTTGCTCGCTCACATGCGGGGCAAAGCCGGGCCACGTCTCCCACTCCAGCTCGCTTCCCATACGCCGCCCGAAATATTCGGCCAGCACGCCAATATCCCCATCGCGCACCCGCAAGGGGGGCAAGGTAATGACTTCGAAGCTGAGCCGGTCGAGCAAATCGGCTCGAAACTCGCCCGATTTGGCAAGAGCGGGCAAATCATCATTGGTTGCCGCTACAATCCGCACGTCCACGCGTATGGGACGCGAGGAACCGATCCGCGTCACCTCGCCATATTCGACCGCACGCAGCAGCCGCTCTTGCGCGCCCATCGACAATGTGCCCAGTTCGTCGAGAAATAGCGTGCCTTTGTCGGCTTCCTCAAACCTGCCCGCGCGCGCTGTGGTAGCTCCTGTAAAAGCGCCCGCCTCGTGCCCGAACAATTCGGACTCGATCAAGGTTTCGGGCAATGCGGCGCAATTCATGGTGACGAGCGGTTCGTCCCAGCGAGTGGAGAGACGGTGAAGACGTTCTGCGATCAGTTCCTTACCCGTCCCGCGCTCGCCAATCACCAGAACCGGACGGCTCATCGGCGCCGCTCTGGAAGCGCGCTCGACCGCATCGAGAAAGGCGCCGGACTGGCCGATAAACTGGTTTTCACGCTCCATTTCCCAACCTATAGTGAAAAATCCCAATGGTTGGCAATAGAAACCAACCGCCTTTCGGGCAAAAATCGCTTAACCACTGATTTTACGCGATTTTTCAAGTTTGGCACACTGCTTGCTGAATGGTGAACAACCCGCAAGGAGAAAAGACAATGTATGACAGCAACTTCTTCCAGACCAAGCTTGGCCAGGCCTCGATCGCCAGCGTCGCTGCAATGGTGATGTTCGTTGCTGTATCGACCCAGATGCAGATCGAACCGGCAATGTATGCGGTCAGCGATACCGAGACTGTCGAGATCGCATGAGCAAGCCGACTAAACCTTCTGATCTTGGGCCTTCTGACCTCGGGCCGGAGCGCTCCTCTCCCCCCAAGAGCAACCCTGACGGTGCAGGTTCCAGTCCCCGCACCGATGCTCCGGCCCACCCCGCTTCAGATACCCAACACACTTCTGATAACAGCCGCGCTTTGTCGCGGCTCGATCAGGAGATTGACCGCTTGCGCCGCAGCCCTACGCCCACGCAAAACGCACAGGCGGCGCGCCCAGCCAGCACCGCCAACAATTACGGAGTAGCCTTCATGGGCATTTTCAGCCGCACGCGCGACATCATCGCTGCCAATTTCAATGACATGCTCGACGGGGCTGATGATCCGGCCAAGATGATCCGGATGATCATCCTCGAGATGGAAGAGACATTGGTAGAAGTGCGCGCCAGTGCAGCCCGCACGATTGCGGACCAGAAGGAAATGCATCGCCACACGATCAAGCTCGATAAGCTTCAGGCTGATTGGGGCGAGAAGGCACAGCTCGCGCTTTCCAAGGATCGCGAAGATCTGGCCCGCGCGGCTCTGGTCGAGCGAAAGAAGGCGGCCGATATGGCTGACCAGCTCAAGGCCGAGATTGCCGTGCTGGATGATGCCTTGCGCGCTTATGAGGAAGATATTCAAAAGCTGCAGCATCGCCTGCGTGAAGCGCGCAGCCGCCAGACGCAAATCGCTGCGCGCCTCGAAAGCGCGGAAAACCGCGTCAAGCTGCGCACATTGATGAGCACCGAACGCACGGACGAGGCGCTCTCGCGTTTTGACCAGATGGAACGCCGCGTCGATTTTGCGGAAGGGCGTGCGGACGCAATGAATATCGACGGCGCTGCCACGCCATCGCTAGCCGACGAAATCGCCGCTCTCGAAGGGGCAGACGCGATTGATGACGAATTGGAACAGATGAAAAAAGCGCTGGGCAAATCCGGCAAGAAGGGAGGCTAATCCATGCCGTTTGAAGCAGTTATGGCCATTGCAATTCTTTTTATCGGCCTGCCTTGGCTGGTGCTCCACTACATGACGAAGTGGAAGACCGCAGGCACGATTACCAATGATGACGAGGAATTGCTGGAAGAGCTTTATGCGCTCGCCAAGCGCCTTGATGACCGGATGGACACGGTAGAGCGTCTCGTCGCCAGCGATGATCCCGATTTCAAGAAACCACGTCTTTTGGCTGACCAAGAGGCTGACAATCAGCAATTGCGCGAGCTGGACCGCCTGCTCGCCGAGAAGAAAGGAACCCGCGCATGAACACGCCGCGCACCACACTTTATCGCGACAAGATCAATGCCAAATTGATGGGCGTTTGTGCAGGGATTGCTGACTATACCGGCGTGAATGTGCGCTGGGTCAGGATCATGGCGTTCCTCTCGATCTTCATCTTTCAGGGGATCACGATACCCGCCTATCTGATCGCCGGGCTGATCCTCAACAAGAAGCCAACCGAGCTTTATGTTGACAAGGAAGAGCAGAAATATTGGCAGGGCGTGCGCCAGAACCCGCAGCGCACTGCGCGCGAAATCCGCGCCCGTTTCCGCGATATTGATCGCAGACTGGCCAATGTCGAGACGCATTATGTCTCGTCCAACCCCAGCCTGACCGC
>CAZJAG010000094.1:0-9227 GCA_964543735.1 uncultured Porphyrobacter sp.
CTCGGCCTTGATCCTTCGCTTTCCTGCACCGGTTGGGGCGTGATCCGGTCAGAGGGCTCGCGCATCACGCATATCGCCAATGGCCAGATCAAAACCGATGCCAAGGCGCCGATTGCAAACCGCCTCTCGCATCTGGTCACTGCAGTTGAGGCCGTCATTGCAGAGCATCAGCCAGCACGAGCCGCTTGCGAGGAGGTCTTCGTCAACAAGAACCCGCAATCCACGCTCAAACTTGCCCAAGCACGCGGGGCAGTGCTGGCGGCATGCGGCGGGCAGGGCGTGCCGGTGAACGAACACAGCGCGCGCGGGGTGAAGAAAGCTGTCGTCGGCACCGGCGGCGCTGACAAAAGACAAGTTCAGGCGATGCTCAAAGTGCTACTGCCCTCAGCGCAGGTCGCAGGCGCAGATGCTGCCGATGCGCTAGCGGTTGCGATTGCCGATGCGCATCTGTCCTACACGCCGCTGGCTCGCTAAGGCGCGGGCCATCATGTGTTCATCGACACCCCTCCATACGCCTAAAAGCATGCAGCAAAGAGCGGGGCAGATTTTTTGCATTAGGACAGTGACCCATGTGTCCCCTACAAACCCAGCAAAAGGCGCAGCGCGATATCACAAGCGCGGCTGCCCAAAAGCGAGAAGATTAGTCAAAAATGACCATCCACCTTTACGGCATACCCAATTGCGACACAGTCAAGAAAGCGCGCAAATTTCTCGACGCGAAGGGCGCGGATTACTCCTTCCATGACTATAAAAAAGAAGGAGCTGATCCCGCTAAGCTCGCTGCATGGATCGAGGATAAGGGTGTTGACATTATCCTCAACCGCCGCGGCACCACTTTTCGCAAGCTGACCGATGAAGACAAGGCCGATATTGATGCCGCAAAAGCTGTCACATTGCTTGCAGAAAACCCGTCTATGATTAAGCGACCCGTGGTCGAACATTCGGGAAGCATTCTGGTCGGATTTAAGGAAGAGGAATGGGACGCAATTTTTGGATAAGCGCTTTTGCGGTATTGGCTTCAGTGACCACTGCGGCTCCTGCTGTTGCGGAGGATGACATGCTAATCATTGCCCATCGCGGTGCCAGCGCAGAACGGCCCGAGCATACTTTGGCCGCCTATGAGCGTGCGATCATCGCAGGCGCGGATTATGTCGAGCCGGATCTGGTGGCGACGAAGGATCTGGTGCTGGTCGCCCGGCACGAGAATGACCTTTCCGAAACCACCGATGTGGCGAGCCGCGAGGAGTTCGAATATCGCCGCCGCGACAAGATGATTGACGGGCAATTGGTGGCGGGATGGTTTGCTGAGGACTTCACTCTGGCCGAATTGCGCACTTTGCGCGCGAAAGAGCGCATCCCCTCCATCCGTCCGGCGAACACGCGTTATGACGGGCTTTACCAGATCCCGACCTTTGCCGAGATTATCCAGCTGGTGCGCGCGAAAGAGGCCGAGACAGGTCGGCGCATCGGCATTTACCCCGAGCTCAAGCACCCCACATTCCTGCTGCAAGAAGCGGGGATTGATGTGGTCGATCTGCTGGTCACGCAATTGCGCAATGAAGGGCTGGACGGGGAGGATGCGAAGATCTTCCTGCAATGCTTTGAAGTGGGCACTTTGCAGCGGCTCAACCAGATGGTCGACAACCCGCTGGTGCAATTGGCGAAGCCGGGCGCTGGGCCAGCTGATGAGCCGGATATGACTTATGAGGAAATGCTGACGCCTACGGGCCTCGCTGATGTGGCGAAATATGCCGATGCTGTGGGCGTCTATACCGGCATGATCTTGAACGAGGATGGCTCTGCGAAATCGCTTGTCGCCGATGCCAAGGCGCATGGGCTGGAGGTTCATGCATGGACTTTGCGCCCCGAAAACGCCTTCCTCCCAGCTCTTCTAAAGGGCGAGGGCGGTGATGCGGCACGCGGCAAGATGGAAGCCTTGCAGGCGATGCTGGCGAAGGCCGGTGTGAGCGGCGTCTTTAGCGATGATCCGGCGAGCTCGGTGAAGGCCCAAAAATAGGCAAAGGAAGGTCTGCGCGCTCAGGCTTTTCTGGCGGTCACAATGTAATTGAGCGAAGTGTCCTCGCCCAAATGCAAGCTCTTGTCAGGCCGCCACGCAATGCCGGTGGGGTCTGACATTTGGAGGCCCGCCGCGCCGAGCAGATCGGAAAGCTCTTCAGGCGTGACGAAGTCGTTCCAGTCATGCGTGCCGCGCGGAACATAGCCAACCGCCTCTGCCGCACCGACCAGTAGCACGCGCGATGCAGCGGTGCGATTGGGGGTCGACATCACCAGCAGCCCGCCGGGCTTCAATGCAGCTGCGACTTGAGCGAGGAAAGCAGATTTATCAGCGACATGCTCGATCACCTCAAGGCAAGTCAAAAGATCGAACTGGCCGATGTTGAGTGCGCCCAGCTCGCCCGCCATATAACGGATATCGAGCCCAACGGCCTCGGCATGAGTGGCCGCAACCGCGACATTTTCGGGCGTTGCATCAACGCCGGTGACTTCTGCGCCAAGCCGAGCGAGCGGCTCGCACACAAGACCCGCGCCGCAGCCAATATCGAGCGCGAGCTTGCCGGTGAGCGGGCTTGCTTCGCGAATGTCGCCGCCCCAATGCATGTCGAGAGCCTCTCGGATGTAGCGCAGCCGCACAGGGTTGACCTGATGCAGGCTTGCCATTGGTCCCTTGGGGTCCCACCATTCGCGCGCCAGCGTGCCGAAATGCGCGGTCTCTTCAGGGCGGATGGTGGTGGTATCAGCGCTCATAATCCGCCCTTTGCTGCTCGGTCGGAGACACTCTCGTAAAGCGTATCGCCCCAACCTTTCGCATTCTCTCCAAACAGCCAGTCAGGCGGGGTGATTTCCGGACCCTCTCCGGCGGGGAGCGGCGGTGTGAAATAGCCGAGCGCATAGCTGCCCATGGCATAGCCCAGAAGCGCGCGCAGTTCGGGCGCGAAGTCTTTTGCGATTTCGGGCGGGCAGGAAAGGTACTGGTTCTCCTCCTGCCGTAGCCACCCAAGGCAATAGGTTATGTTGAGGCCCATCCGGTCTGTCTCGCTGTCATTGCGACCACCCGAATGGATGACAGAGCCGGAATAGACAAGCACGCTGCCCGCGCTCATCTCCGCATAAGCGATCTCGTGATCTTCGGCAGTGCGGCCCGGTTCCCAATGGTTTGAACCGGGAACAACGCGGGTCGCGCCATTCGCTTGCGTGAAGTCAGTCACGGCCCAGATCGTGTTCAATTGCGGCTCGAGCTTTTCGGGCAGAAAGCCGCCCCACGCTAAACGGTCGCGGTGCAAGGGCTGCTCGCCTTGGCCCGGGAAAATGCGGATGAGTTGGGTGAGATGCAGCTGTATTGTCTCGCAATAGGGTTTGAGGAAGGTTTCAGCCGCTCCAAGAATCCGCTTATCCATTACCAGATCGCGGCATTGTGCAGAGCGGGCGATAAGCGCGCCTGTGCGGCTGGTCTGGCGGCCTGTGAAATCATCAAGGCCCATGCTTGTTGCCTCGACATAGGGCATGATCTCTGCCTTGAGCGCATCCAGATCGCCTGCACTCATCACATTGTCGATCACGCATGCGCCATCATCCCTGAGGCATTGGGCAATCACCTCAGGATCGCTTCCAGCGTCGATATGCTGCAATTGAGGCATGATTCTTCCCTTCGCGCGCTCTTTCGTGAAATAAACGCTTTTGCCGGGCAAAGGGCAAGTCTTCTTGTCATTATGCGCGCACCCGCTTACCGAGCAGCGCAAGCATTCGTAAGCGCATGAAGGAAGCGGGCAGTTGGCGCGAATAGTGATGAAATTTGGCGGCACCTCCATGGCGGGGACAGAGCGCATCAGGCGCGTTGCCAATATCGTGCGCAAACAGCAGGCAGCTGGCCATGAGGTCGCGGTTGTTGTCAGCGCGATGGCAGGCGAGACTGACCGCCTGATCAATTTCTGCCGTGAAGCCAATGCGCTCTATGATCCGGCTGAATATGACGTTGTGGTGGCAAGCGGGGAGCAAGTCACATCCGGCCTGCTCGCCATGACCTTGCAAGGGCTTGGCTGCAAAGCGCGCAGCTGGCTTGGCTGGCAAATGCCGGTGAAGACGATCGAAGCCCATTCCAAGGCGCGTGTCGAGACGATCGACGCGCCGGAAATGATCGCCAGTATGAAGCGCGGCGAGATCGCTGTCATCCCCGGTTTTCAAGGCGTTTCTGAAGACAAGCGCATCACCACTATGGGCCGCGGCGGCTCGGATACGTCTGCGGTGGCCGTTGCAGCGGCGGTCAAAGCGGATCGCTGCGATATCTACACCGATGTGGATGGGGTCTATACGACCGACCCGCGCATTGTGGCCAAAGCGCGCAAGCAAAAGGCGGTCACTTACGAGGAAATGCTGGAGCTGGCCTCTGTCGGCGCAAAGGTCTTGCAGACCCGCAGCGTGGGCCTCGCGATGAAAGAGGGCGTGCGACTACAAGTGCTCTCAAGCTTCGGCGATGAGGACACTATCCCCGCCGATGAACTGCCCGGCACGCTGATCGTGTCGGATGAAGAAATGGATCAATTAGTGGAGCAGGGCGATATGGAACGCCAACTCGTCACCGGAATTGCGCATGACAAGAACGAGGCAAAAGTGATCCTCACCCGTGTGCCGGATAAGCCGGGCGCTGTGGCGGATATTTTCACGCCGCTGGCTGATGCCTCGATCAATGTTGATATGATCATTCAGAACGTGGGCCGTGACAAGGGCGAGACCGATGTGACCTTCACTGTGCCAGCTGCCGATCTGGCGCGCGCGCAGGCACTGCTGGAAGACAGAGCCGAGGAAATTGGTTTCAACCGCATCATTACAGACGATCATATTGCGAAGATCAGCGTTGTGGGTGTGGGGATGAAAAGCCATGCCGGCGTTGCCAGCACCATGTTCCGCTCTCTTTCGGATCGCGGGATCAACATTCAGGCTATCTCGACTTCCGAGATCAAGGTCAGCGTGATGATCGACGAGGACGAGACCGAACTGGCTGTGCGGGTCTTGCACACTGCTTATGGTCTCGATGCGAAAGAGGACGCGGCTTAACGCCTAGCGATTGCTCCGAATTGGAGGGAGCAATTCCCCCTAGGGGGCAATCCAGAATGGTCAAAGAAGGCCAATCGTTAGACATTTGCTCTGTCACCGCGATGCGATTCGTGTGACGGGATTATTGCGTGAAACTGCGGCTCGAATTGGGGTGTGTCGCCATTGCCGGGGTATGCAGATGACAGGTGACCTATGCCAATGCGACTCATTCCTAGGGGGCCTAAGTAACCGCGATAGGGATACCCAGCTGTTCAGCATGCTGGCCGCAATGGTCGAGGACCTGGTCGTGAAGACCGACGCTGAAGGCTATGTTCAATATGCCAGCGGTGCCTTTGGTGCGATGGTGGAGGATGCGGTCCTCATTGCTCCGCACTTGGCTGATTATGCATGCGGAACCTTTGCCAAACGTGTGCGGCGCTATCATGATGCAGTTGTGACAGGGGCATCGGCGCCTGATCATATCGAATTTCCAAGCGAGATGCTGGATGGCGGGTGGTACCGATTGAGCTTGCAGGTTCTGCCGTCAGGACAAGGCGCGATTGGTATTGTGAAAACGCTAGAGGTGGATCACGGCTCGCGCGATCCATTGACCGCTCTGCCCAATCGCGCAGCCTTCACCAAGCGTTTGAGTCTTGTGTGTCAGGAACGCGCCCGCGGCGCAGTGATCATGCTGGAGATTGACGGCTTCCGCGCGATTACACTGCGTTTCGGACAGGAGATGGGTGACAGCGTCATCACGGCGTTCGCTCGCTTCCTGCGCTCGGTTTGCGAAGTGGACATAACCGTGGCGCGGATGGAGGGAGAGCGCTTCGCCGTGCTGCTGCCCGAATGCGAACTGGTGGAAGCGCTCGCATGGGCTCAGGATTTGGTGACGACTTTCGCGGCGATTTCTGGCGAGCTGCACTCAGCCGATACCAAGCTGACGGTCAGCGCCGGTGTCGCTCGATTGCAGCCCGATTGCAGCACAGTAATGCACCGTGCTGAACTGGGTGTTTCAGTGGCCAAGACAGCGGGCGGCAAGCGCACCGAATGCGGTGACTGGCTGCATGGCCGCGACAATCCCGAGCGGATACGCTTGCAACAAGATTTGGTCGCAGCGCGCTAAGCGGCTAGAGGCGGTGTCATGTCTCACACCGTTAAAATACTGATGCTGGGCTCGGGAGAGCTGGGCCGCGAATTCGTCATTAGCGCTAAGCGTCTGGGCGCTTATGTCATTGCCTGCGATGCCTATGACAATGCACCTGCCATGCAATTGGCAGATGGGCGCGAAGTGTTCTCCATGCTGGACGCGGGCGCGCTTGCAGCTGTCATTGCAAAGCATCAGCCCGACGTCATCGTGCCCGAGATCGAAGCCATCCGCACCGAGGCCCTGATCGAGGCGGAAGCGCGAGGGTCCAATGTCGTCCCCTCTGCCTTCGCCACGCAAATGACGATGAACCGTGACAAGATCCGCGATTTGGCTGCGGATGAGCTGGGCCTTGCAACCTCCACCTATCGCTATGCTGAAAGCTTGGATGAAGTGGTTGCAGGCGCAGGGGTAACGGGCTTTCCCTGCATCATAAAGCCGGTCATGTCGTCATCGGGCAAAGGGCAAAGCAAGGTTGATAGCGCAGATGAGCTGGAGGCGGCATGGGATTATGCCGTGGCGAATATGCGCGGAGACAGGGCGCGGGTGATTGTCGAGCAGTTTGTCGATTTCGACTATGAGATCACTTTGCTCACCGTTCGGCACAAGGGCGGCATGAGCTTTTGTGCGCCGATTGGTCATAGGCAGGAGCGCGGCGATTATCAGGAAAGCTGGCAACCGGCGGCAATGTCCACAGCAGCGCTTGATGACGCGCGCGCTATGGCGGCTAAGGTTGTTATGGCTTTGCAAGGCGAGGGGCGCGGCTGGGGTCTGTTCGGCGTGGAGTTCTTCGTGAAAGGTGATGAGGTGATCTTCTCCGAATTGTCTCCGCGTCCGCATGATACAGGCATGGTGACGATGGCCAGCCAGCGCCTTAGCCAGTTTGATCTGCACGCCCGCGCCATCATGGGCTTGCCGGTTCCAGGCATGCTGGACGTGCACCCAGCAGCCTCGGCAGTGATTCTGGCAGATCGCGATAGCGAGAGCTTCACTTTCGAGGGCGTAGGCGAAGCGCTTGAGATGCATCTTCAAGACTGCGACATTCGCATCTTTGCCAAGCCGACAACGCGTCCCTATCGCCGGATGGGCGTCGCCTTGGCGCGCGGAGCAGACACGGATGAAGCGCGCGCGCTTGCCAGCACGGCGGCCGCCAAAGTCACAATCACTTACAAGGATTGAAGCGCTTGCCGCTACGGCCTCTTGCGCCTAACGCTCATCTGCAATGAGCTCGCACCCCAAAACTTCGTATCTGATGGAGCGCGGCTGTGCCTTTCTCGGCACAAGGCACGCAATCCTTTGCGGCGCGATGAGCTGGGTGTCCGAGCGCACTCTTGTATCGGCCATATCCAATGCGGGCGGGTTCGGTGTGATCGCTTGCGGGGCAATGACGCCCGATCTGCTCGATGCTGAAATCGCCGCGACCAAAACGCTGACCGACAAGCCCTTTGGTGTGAATTTGATCACGATGCACCCGCTGCTGTTCGACCTGATCGCGGTGTGCCGCAAGCATCAGGTGGGCCATGTTGTGCTCGCAGGCGGCATTCCGCCCAAGGGTACTCTAGAAGCTATCAGGGGCGCAGACGGTGAGGGCGCAAAGACCATGTGCTTCGCGCCAACCTTGGCGCTTGCGCGCAATCTTTTGCGGCGCGGGGCAGATGCGATCATCATCGAAGGAATGGAAGCAGGCGGCCATATCGGCCCCGTTTCCACCACGATCCTCGCGCAGGAAATTCTCCCCGTTCTGGCCGACGAGCATCTGATCTTTGTCGCTGGCGGAATCGGGCGCGGTGAGGCGATGGCAGGCTATCTGGAAATGGGCGCTGCGGGCGTTCAGCTCGGCACACGCTTTGCCTGCGCAGAGGAAAGCATTGCCCATCCCGCCTTCAAGAAAGCCTTCTTTCACGCCTCTGCCCGCGATGCGGTCGCCAGCGTTCAAGTCGATCCGCGTTTGCCTGTGATCCCCGTTCGCGCGCTCAAGAACGAGGGGACAGCCGCCTTCACCGCCAAACAGATCGAAGTCGCCAAACAGCTGGATGAGGGCGCGGTTGATATGGAGCAAGCCCAGCTCGAAATCGAACAATTCTGGGCCGGAGCTTTGCGCCGCGCAGTGGTGGATGGCGATGTGGAAGGCGGCTCAATGATGGCGGGGCAGTCTGTTGGCATGGTGAAATCAGAAGAGCCCGTCGCCGAGATTATCGCATCGCTCATGGCCGAAAGCGAGGATGCGCTCTCGCGCCGATAATATGAGCGAACCCCTAATCCTAACCCTCAATTGCGAAGACAGGCCGGGCATTACGGCCAAGGTCACCGGCTTTCTGTTCGAGCGCGGCTGTAATGTTTTGGAAGCGCAGCAGTTCAATGATCTGAGCACCAATCGCTTTTTCATGCGCGTGGCGTTTGATGCAGGGGACACGTCGCGCGAAACGCTTCGCGGCGAGTTTGAAACGCTCGCCCGCGAATATGCCATGCAGTGGAAGATTGCGCTGCAGGCAAGGCCGCGCCGCGTGCTGATCATGGTCAGCAAGTTTGATCATTGCCTTGTCGATCTGCTCTATCGTTGGCGCATGGGTGAGCTCAATATCGATCCGGTGGCGATTGTTTCCAACCATCCGCGAGAGGCGGCGATCCAAACCGATATTGGCGATATTCCTTTCCACCATGTTCCGGTAACGAAAGCGACCAAGCCCTACGCCGAAGCGCAATTGCGCCAGATCGCTGAAGATAGCGATGCCGAGCTCGTTGTGCTCGCTCGCTATATGCAAATCCTCTCGGACGAACAGGCCGCGCATTTCGCCGGGCAATGCATCAACATCCATCACAGCTTTCTGCCCGGCTTTAAGGGCGCAAAGCCCTATCATCAGGCCCATGCGCGCGGGGTCAAGATGATTGGCGCGACCGCGCATTTCGTCACCAGCGACTTGGATGAGGGGCCGATCATCTATCAGGATGTCGAAGCGATCAGCCATGCTGACACGCCTGAGGAACTGGTGCGCAAGGGCCGTGATATTGAGCGGCGGGTATTGGCCGAAGC
>CAZJAG010000095.1:0-8935 GCA_964543735.1 uncultured Porphyrobacter sp.
GTCCGCCATCGGGTGCATAGCCCTCGGCAGGAACAACGCGCCAGAAGGGATAGTTTGCGATGGTCATGATATAGGCTTCCCCAATCGTCCCCTAAGTAGCGACCGCCCGGGTGGGGGCGGAACGCACCCGCCGTGGGGCGGGCGGGCGCGGGCATGTTTCTGGCGAACCATGCCAATTAGTGAAACTGGGATTTTCGCTGGGGCAAAGGATAACCAATCACAGCTTTGGCCCTACAACTTAGGAAGCGTCACGCCGCGCTGCCCCATATATTTGCCCGCGCGGTCCGCATAGCTCGTCTCGCATGGCTCGTTGCCTTTGAGGAACAGGAACTGGCAGGCGCCTTCATTGGCGTAGATTTTCGCTGGCAAGGGCGTGGTGTTGGAAAATTCCAGCGTCACATGGCCTTCCCAGCCCGGCTCAAGCGGGGTGACATTCACGATAATGCCGCAGCGCGCATAGGTCGATTTGCCAAGGCAGATCACCAACACATCCTCAGGCACGCGGAAATATTCCACCGTCCGCGCCAATGCGAAGGAATTGGGCGGGATGATGCACACATCGGTTTCGCGGTCGACGAAGTTCTTGGGATCAAACTGCTTGGGATCAACCGTTGAGGAATCCACATTGGTGAAGATCTTGAACTCGGGTGCAACCCGCGCATCATAGCCATATGAGCTAAGCCCGTAAGAGATGCAGCCATCGCGCCGCTGAGCTTCCACGAAAGGCTCGATCATGCCCGATTGCTGGGCCTGTTCCCGAATCCACTTGTCTGAAAGAATCGCCATTGACGCACGATTCCCGAGCCGCGCGCGCGGCGCAAGTGGGGCTGCCGGTTTAATCCCCTAACGGAGCCGAACTGTCCCCCGCCAGCAGCGAAGCATTACCGCCCGCTGCGGTAGTGTCGACACAGGTCACCCGCTCGGTCGCAAACCGCGCAACATAATGCGGGCCGCCAGCCTTGGGGCCAGTGCCAGAGAGGCCCTCTCCGCCAAAGGGCTGGCTTTCCACGACCGCGCCAATCTGGTTGCGATTGACATAGAAATTGCCAACGCGCGCCTTGGCCTCAACCAGCTCGCGGGTTGCCGCAATCCGGCTGTGCAGGCCGAGCGTCAGACCGTATCCGCGCTCGTTGATATCATTCACAACCTTGTCGATCTCGCCCGCTTTGAAGGTCGCGACATGAAGGATCGGGCCAAACGGTTCCTGATCAAGATCGGCAATCGAATCGATCTTGATGATGGTTGGTGCGACAAAGCTGCCATGAGGTGCGCCCCGGGGCAGATCAAGCTGGGCAATCTTGTGACCGGCTGTGCGCATGGCTGCGATATGATCATCGAGCGATTGCTTGGCTGCGCTGTCGATTACGGGGCCAACATCGCAGGCCAGATCGCGCGGATCTCCGATATTGAGCGCGGCAAACCCGCCGGCAATCATGTCGAGCATATCCTGCGCAATATCCGATTGCAGATAGAGCACTCGCAATGCGCTGCAACGCTGCCCTGCGCTCTGGAAAGCGCTGGCTATAACATCGCGCACCACTTGCTCAGGCAGAGCAGAGCTGTCGACGATCATGGCATTGAGGCCGCCGGTTTCCGCTATCAGCGGCGCGATTGGCCCTTCGCGTTCGGCGAGCGAGCGGTTGATCGCCCGCGCTGTATCGGTCGAACCGGTAAAGGCCACGCCCGAGACAAGCGGATGCGAGGTCAGCGCTGCGCCCACTGTCCCGTCACCGGGAACCAGCTGGATGACTTCGCGCGGAATGCCTGCTTCATGGAACAATTGGATTGCCAAGGCTGCGATGAGCGGGGTCTGCTCGGCTGGTTTGGCCAGCACACAATTGCCCGCTGCAAGAGCTGCCGCGGCGGGGCCGACAAAAATCGCCAGCGGGAAATTCCACGGCGAAATGGTGGCAAAGACACCGCGCGCATGCAGGCGCAATGTGTTTTCCTCGCCCGTGGGGCCGGGCAATAGTGTTTTGGTGTCAAACAGCCGCCGCGCTTCTGCGGCATAATAGCGCAGAAAGTCGACCGCCTCGCGCAGCTCTAGAATGGCATCGGGCAAAGTCTTGCCCGCCTCGCGCTGGCAAAGCGAGAAGAACTCCGCCGAGTGCTTTTCGAAAAGATTGGCGGTCTCCTCAAGCAGGAGCGCGCGCTGGTCAGCGCCAATTGCCTCCCATTCCGGTTGCGCTCTGGTCGCCGCCTTGGCCGCGAAATCCAGCACGATCTGGCTGGAATAGGCAGCCTTCCCGACCCGCTCTTTCGCATTGTAGGGAGCTTTGATGATGACCGGCCGACCGGCCTTATCGCTGCCCAGATCGGGCCATGCTTCCCATTCGTGATCGTCAATCTCGCCCAGCAGGCGTTGAAGCTTGGCTCTCGCCTTGCGGTCGCTTAAGTCAATTCCCGCACTGTTCACACGATCGCCAAAAATATCCTTGGGCAAGGGGATAGCCGGATTGCGCAAGGGGCGAAGCTCGCGCAATTGCTCGACCGGATTGGCAGTGAGGTCATCAAGCGCGACCTCGCTATCGGCCATCCGGTTGACGAAGCTGGTGTTCGCTCCGTTTTCAAGCAGGCGGCGCACCAGATAGGCGAGCAATTCCTTATGCCCGCCAACCGGCGCGTAAATCCGCACCGGCGTGCGGTTCTTGCCCTCAAGTGAGGAGAGCGCAGCATAGACTTCCTCGCCCATGCCGTGCAGCCTTTGAAATTCGAACGGCGGGCCAAAACCGCCAAGGCTCTTCGACCAAAACCCCTTCGCCATCGTCTTGATCGCCGCGATTGTATAGGCGTTATGCGTGGCAAAGGCCGGGCGGATCACGTCGGCATATTCGAACAGACGGGCTGCGCAGGCGAGATAGGATACATCGGTGGCAATCTTGCGGGTGAAGACCGGATAATCGGCATATCCGCCCACTTGGCTCAGCTTGATCTCGCTATCCCAATAAGCGCCTTTAACCAGCCGCACGAACAGCCGCCGCCCGTGCTTGCGCGCCAGCTCGCCGACCCATTCGCACAAGGGCACAGCGCGTTTCTGATAGGCTTGCAATGCGAGGCCAAAGCCCTGCCACAAGGTGCCATCTGCACGGGCGAAAAGCGAATGGTCAGCGACCAGCGCCTCGATAATGTCGAGCGACAGTTCCAGCCGCTCTGCCTCTTCCGCATCGATCGTGAAATGAATGTCGGCATCGCGTGCAATTATCATCATATCGCGCAGCACGGGGAGCAGATCGGCAATCGTTTGTTCGCCATGCAGCTCGTCATATTTGGGATGCAGCGCGGAAAGCTTTACGGAAATGCCGGGCGCACGAGCGACGCGGTCTTGAGGATCGCTATTCGCGACATCTTGCGCCAATCGTTCCAGTGCAGCGCGATAGCTGTGCGCATATTTGGCGGCATCGTCATAGGTCATGGCTGCCTCGCCCAGCATATCGAAGCTGTGGGTGAGACCTTCCTTGCGTTCAGGCGCCGCGCGTTCCAGCGCCTCGTCAATGGTGCGGCCAAAGACAAATTGCCCGCCAAGGATTTTCATGGCCTGCAAGGTCGCATTGCGGATCACCGGCTCGCCCAGACGGTTCATTGTCCGCTTGAGCGTAGCGCCCATGCCGCGCTGATGCTGTTCTGGCGGGTCGAGCACTTCGCCCGTCAGCATGAGCGAGAATGTCGCGGCATTGACAAAGGTTGAGGAGCTGTCGCCCAAATGCTCTGACCAGTCGATCTCGCCCAATTTGTCCTTGATCAGCAGGTCAGCGGTTTCAGCATCAGGCACGCGCAGCAAGGCTTCGGCAAGGCACATCAGAGCAATGCCTTCTTCCGTGTCGAGTCCGAACTGCTGCAAGAATGCGTCAATCCCGCTGGCCTTGCGCTGGCGGGCATCGGCAATCAGCCGTGCTGCAAGCTTGGCCGAGGTTTCATGCGCCTCGGACGCGCTGCCGGCTTGAGAAATGCGCGCAGCCGAGCACGCATCCTCATCCATCCGGTAAGCTTCGCGCAGCGCATTGCGATCCAGTTCTTCACTCATGTCAGGGCTCACTTAAGCAATCTTCCGGCAACAGCATCAAGTTTGGCAAGCAAGGCCGGGTCGCGCTTGTCCGGCGCGGTGATGATGGCATTATCGAGCACGCAGTCAATCGGTGACTTGTCACGCTTTGCCGGTAGGCCAGCAATGAAACTTGCCACCATATCGCGCGCCAATTGGCCGTTCTGTTTCATTTGATCCAGCACTTGTGCGACATCCACCTCTTCACCCCCATGTTCATTGGCGCGCCAGCAATCATAATCGGTCGCCATCGTCACCAGCGCATAGGGCAGCTCTGCCTCGCGGGCGAGCTTGGCCTCCGGCATGCCGGTCATCCCGATCACATCCGCGCCCCATTCGCGGTACATTGCGCTTTCCGCACGGGTCGAGAATTGCGGGCCTTCCATCGCCAGATAAGTCGCGCGTTTGGCGAAGGTTCCGCCCGCTGATTTGAGCGCCTTGGCAGCCATCTTGGAAAGGCGCGGGCAGACCGGATCAGCCATAGAGACATGCGCGACCATGCCGCTGGTGAAGAAGCTGCTCTCGCGCCCCTTGGTGTTGTCGATATATTGATCGATGATAGCAAAGTGGCCGGGCGCGATCTCTTCGCGCAAGGAACCCACCGCGCTCACGGCCAGAATGTCAGTGCATCCAGCGCGCTTCAATATGTCGATATTTGCGCGCGCATTGAGCTTGGACGGGGAGATCACATGCCCGCGGCCATGACGCGGCAGGAACCGCACCCGCACATCGCCAATCCGCCCGCATAAGAGCGCGTCTGAAGGCTCCCCAAAGGGTGAGTTCACAGCGATCCATTGCGCGTCCTCCAGCCCGTCAAGAGCATAGAGACCGGACCCGCCGATAATTCCGATTGTCCATGGACTTTGGCCCATATCCGCATCCCCTTGCTACCCCGCGCTTTCCATAGCGCATTCGATAGGCGCATCTCTAGCTGAAATTCGTTATATTTTTCGATGCAGATTCCAATTGCCTTTAATCCGCGTTCGGTTCACCCCATGTGGCAATAAGAGCAATTCACACACACGCTTAGGATAATGAGAGGTTCCCATGGCAACGCAGTATAAAAACCTGATCAACGGCAAGATGGTCGACAATGGCGAATGGATGGACGTGGTCAATCCCGCCACCGAGGAAGTTATCGGGCAAGTTGTCGCTTGCGGCGAGACGGAACTGAACGAAGCCGTGTCCGCAGCACGCGCCGCTTTCAAAACCTGGAAAAAGACCTCTTTTGACGAGCGGCGCGAGGCGATCCGCGCGATTTCCAAAGCCATCTCGGACAATTCGGAAGAGCTGTTCCGCTTGCTGACATCGGAACAGGGCAAGCCCCATGCGCAGGCCCAGCAAGAGATTATGGGCGCTGCCTTTATGACGGCGACACAGGCCGAGCTCGAGCTTGAAGATGAAATGTTCAAGGATGACGAGAAAGAATCTATCCGCACCCGCCGCGTCCCTGTGGGTGTTGTGGGCGGCATTGTGCCGTGGAACTTCCCGGTTTCGATGGCGGTGCAGAAAATCGTCCCGGCGATGCTATCTGGATGCACGATCATCTTGAAGCCTTCGCCCTTCACCCCGCTCACTACGCTGCGCATTGCAGAGCTGATTGCGGACGTAGTGCCAGCAGGCGTTGTCAACATCATTACAGGTGAGGATTCGCTCGGGCCGCTGATTACAGCGCATCCCGATATCGACAAGATCACCTTCACCGGCTCGACCGCGACGGGCAAGAAAATCATGGAAGGCGCGAGCGCTGACCTCAAGCGCATCACGCTGGAGCTGGGCGGCAATGATGCCTCGATCGTGCTGCCCGATGCTGACCCTAAAAAGGTTGCCGAGCAGCTCTTCTGGTCAAGCTTTATGAATGCCGGACAAATCTGCATCGCGGCCAAGCGCGTCTATATCCATGAGGATATTTATGACGAGCTTTCGCAAGCTATCGCAGATTACGCCGCGCAAGTGAAAGTGGGCGATGGCTCTGAACAAGGCACAGGTGTTGGCCCCATTCAGAACAAGAAGCAGTATGAGCGCGTGCTTGAACTGATCGAGGATGCGAAGGATAAGGGATACAAATTCCTCACCGGCGGTGAGACTGATCCATCGGGCACAGGCTATTTCGTGCCGCTGACCATTCTCGACAATCCGCCAGAAGACGCGCGGATTGTGGCAGAGGAACAATTTGGCCCTGTCATGCCCTTGATGAAATTCTCAAGCGAGGATGAAGTGATCGAGCGGGCGAACAATTCCGAATACGGTCTTGCTGGCGCGGTCTGGACGGCTGACGAGGACAAAGGCGTCGAGATTGCCGAGCAGCTTGAAACCGGAACCGTGTGGGTCAACCAGTTCCTCAAGCTCACCCCGCACACGCCCTTTGCCGGACACAAGCAATCCGGCTTTGGCGCGGAATATGGCCTCGAGGGTCTCAAGGAATTCACCTATCCGCAGGTGATCATGGTCAATAAGGAAAACACGCCAGCGTAAACTCATGCACTAGCGTTGGACAGTCACTCGGCCGCTTGAAGCAACAACGCTTTCAGGCGGCCGTTTGCGTTTTGAGGGGGGAGCGGGCAATGCAGCAATGGCAGATTGGCGATGCAAAGATCACATCGGTGGTCGAGCAATCGCTCGCCATGGACGGGCTGATCTACAAGGCCAAGCCAGAGGCACTGGCAGAAATCGCATGGCTCACCCCGCATTATGTTTCGCAAGACGGCACGATGCTGGGCCTTGTCCAATGCTTTGTGATTGAACTGGGCGGCAAGCTGATCGTGGTCGACACCTGTGTGGGCGATAATAAGGATTTGCCGAGCGATCCCAATTGGAACCGCAAGGCTTTCGGATTGCTCGATAAATTCAAGGGTGCGGGCTTTGATCCTGACGCGGTTGATCTGGTGCTGTGCACCCATTTGCATCTCGATCATGTCGGGATCAACACGCACCTTGTGGATGGCGAATGGCGGGTCACATTCCCCAATGCGCGCTATCTGTTTGCTCGCAAGGAATACGAATATTGGAAGGCAGAGGCCCAGCAGGCGCCGGTCGATCCTGAGACGCTTGAAAAGCCGTTTGACCGTTATCGTGCAGGCTTTCAGGCGACGCAGCGCCTTGTCCATGAGCAATCGGTCGAGCCGGTAATGGCGGCGGGTCTGGCAGATCTGGTTGAGGCGCCTTGCGAGCCTTTGGAAGGGATCAAGCTGGTTCCAACCGAAGGGCATACGCCCGGCCATGTCAGCGTTGAAGTGTCGTCCGGCGGGGCCAAGGCGCTCATTACAGGCGACAGCTTCCACCATCCGTGCCAGATCGCGCGGGCCGAATGGGCAACCGTTGCGGATCATGACCGCGATGGATCAACCGCGACGAGGGAGCGCGTTTTGCGCGAGCTTGCTGGCACTGAAACGCTCATGCTGGGCACGCATTTCGCCGAGCCATCTGCGGGGCATATCGTGGAAGATGGCGAGCGGTACAGGCTCAAATCATGATGTCTGCCGAAGAACTTTTGCCCGGGCTAACCAGTGCGATGGAGCGCGCTGGCTATGACGCGCCCACAGGCTTGGAGCGGCTGACGGGCGGCGCGACGATGGAGAGCTGGCGCTTCAGTGTTGGAGAGGAGGCTTTCGTTCTTCGCCGCGCGCCAAGCTTGGAATTTATGGAGGATCGCCCTTACGGCCATGATGTCGAAGCAGCAGTGATCCGCGCCGCTCACAAGGCCGGTGTGACCGCACCCGAAGTTGTGGCAGAATTGGAACCGGATGATGACATCGGTTCAGGCTTTGTGATGCAGGCGCTTTCCGGCACGCCCAACCCCAAATTGATCCTCGAAATGGGCGATTCTAGCGCGCTTTTGGCGCAAATTGGCCGCGATTTGGCGCGAATTCACTCCATTTCGCGCGAAAATGTGCCCAAAGTGATCCCGAAAATGGACTATCGCGCGGCAATTTCAGAATTTTGCGAGCAGTTTGAAGAGGCTGGCGGCGACCGCCCGATCATCGCTCTCGGCATCAAATGGCTGGAGGATAACTGCCCTGAAGAATGCGAGCCGGTTCTCAACCATGGTGATTACCGGATGGGCAATCTGTTGGCTGAGGATGGCAGACTGACCCCTAAACTCACAGGCGTGCTCGATTGGGAGCTCGCGCATTTTGGCGACCCGCATGAAGACTTGGCCTTTGGCTGCATGGCGGTGTGGCGCTTTCACAGATATGACCGCCCGGCTTTGGGGCTCGGCTCATTGGAGGATTACTTCGCAGCTTATGAAGCGGCTGGCGGCGCAAAGGTTGATCCCAAGCGCTTTCGCTATTGGACGATCCATCGCACGGTCTGGTGGGCGCTGGGCTGTCTTAAGATGGCGAAATTCTGGCGCAGCGGCGAGGACCGGATGCTGGAGCGGGTTGTGATCTCTCGGCGAACGAGCGAGCAGGAGCTGGACCTCTTGATGCTGCTTGAAGAGGATGCACCACAAGCGGAGCGCTCTGCCAAGATCGCGCCTTTGAAAACGAGCGAGGAATTGGGTGAAGCGTCGATCGGCGAGATTGCCACCGCAGTTTCCGAGTGGCTCGCCACGATCAAGGATCAGATGGAGGGGCATAATCGCTTCCAATTGGCGGTGGCTCGCAATGCTTTGGGCATGATTGCGCGCGAAAATTTGAGCGAACAGACGGTGGGCGGCCGGGCCTTGTCCGCTGCTTTACTGGCGGGAGATGAAACGCTGGAATCCTCAGGTTTGTTGGCGGAATTGAGGCTGGCGGCATTCCAGAAGCTAAGCATTGACGTGCCCAAATACCCCGCGCTTGCGGTCGCGCGCAAAAAATGGCCAATCGCCGAAGACAACGGAGAGGAATAAATGGATTTCACCATACCAAAGGCGCTCGAAGACTATTACGCCGAGCTTGAGAAATTCATCGA
>CAZJAG010000096.1:0-2981 GCA_964543735.1 uncultured Porphyrobacter sp.
CACCCAGAATTGATTGATCAATAAGCAGCCGCCCGGGCGGGTGCGGGGTCGCTTCCTTAGAAGCGCCCCATGCTTTGCTGACCCGATCCTCTACCCCTCAGTATCACCGTGCTTCTTGTCGCGGGTCGGCTCGATCATCCCGTCATGGACAAATCCGATGGGCTGGGCCTGCACAGCGCGCTTCTTCAGCTCGCCGCGCATCTTCTTATATTCCGCTTCCATCTTGCCGGTTACGGTCGCGCGCGAATCCTTGAGCGCTTCGGTGAAGTCTTCAGCGGCGACCTCTTTCACCTTGCCGCCCACACGGCGCAGCGCATTAAGGCCAGCACGGCGCACCACATCTTCCAGATCAGCGCCGGTAAAGCGCACAGTCTTCTTCGCGACCGCTGCCAGATCGACATCTTTCGCCAGTGGCATGTCCTTGGTGTGAATGCCGAGAATATGCTCGCGACCCTTCGCATCAGGCGTGCCGACATAGACCAGCTCGTCAAACCGGCCCGGACGCAATAGCGCAGGGTCAACCAGTGTGGGCCGGTTTGTCGCACCGATCACGATCACCGATTGCAGCTCTTCCAGACCGTCCATCTCGGCAAGGATAGTGTTGACGACGCGGCCTGTGACTTGGGGTTCGCCCTGCCCTGATCCGCGCGCAGGCACGAGGCTGTCAATCTCGTCGATAAACACCACACAAGGCGCAACTGCGCGCGCACGGCGGAACATGCGAGCGATTTGCTGCTCGCTCTCGCCATACCATTTGGACAAGAGATCGCTGCTTTTCATCGAGATGAAATTGGCCTCGGCCTCTTTCGCAACCGCTTTGGCGAGCAAGGTCTTGCCGGTACCGGGAGGGCCATAAAGCAGGAAACCCTTGGCCGGACGGATACCCAGACGGCGGAAGGCATCGGGGTTTTTGAGCGGTAGCTCGATCCCCTCTTGCAGCTTTTCAATCGCATCATCCACGCCGCCAATATCGGCCCAGCGCGTGCGCGGCATTTGCACCATGACCTCGCGCATGGCGGAAGGCTGGATGCGTTTGAGGGCGGAGAGGAAATCCTCGCGGCTGACGCAAAGCTTCTCCAGCACTTCGGGCGGAATGGTGCGCTCGTCCAGATCAATTTGCGGCATGATCTGGCGCACGGCATCAATTGCGGCCTCGCGTGCAAGCGCTGCCAGATCCGCACCGACAAATCCGTGAGTGACGCGGGCCAGTTCGGCCAGATCGACCTTGACCTCTAGCGGCATCCCGCGCGTATGGATGGCAAGGATCTCGCGCCGCCCGCGCTCGTCAGGAACGCCGATGACAATCTCGCGGTCAAAGCGGCCTGGACGGCGCAGAGCCTCGTCAATCGCATCGGGACGATTGGTGGCTGCGATGACGACCAGATTGCTGCGCGCTTCGAGGCCATCCATCAAAGTGAGGAGCTGTGCGACCAGCCGCTTTTCCGCTTCGCCCGGCACCTTGTCACGCTTGGGCGCAATCGAATCGATTTCATCGATAAAGACGATTGCAGGCGCGGCATTAGTGGCCGCTTCGAAAACTTCGCGCAGGCGCTTTTCACTTTCGCCATAGCCCGAGCCCATGATTTCTGGCCCGTTGATCGTGAAAAACTCGGCATCGCTTTCATTTGCCACCGCTTGGGCAAGGCGCGTCTTGCCAGTGCCCGGCGGGCCATGCAGCAACACGCCCTTGGGCGGATCGACGCCGAGCCGCGTGAACAGCTCAGGGTAACGCAGTGGAATTTCGACCATTTCGCGCAGAGCACGGATCGTCTCATCCATGCCGCCGACATCATCGTAATTCACACTGCCGCGCGCATCGCGCGGTTCTTCGAATTCGGCGCGCAGCTCTACCTCGGTATTCTCGTCGATATGGACGATACCCTTGGGTACCGTGCTGACAACCGAGAGACGGATCTGGGTAAGCGCATAGGCAGCTGTCGGCAGCATCCGGCGCACATCGCCCGGCATATTCTGCACCGGCTGCTGGCCAGTGGTGGCGACCAGATCACCCGCGACGACCGGACGACCAAAGAAATTGCGCTTCAACGCCTGTGTCGGGCCTTGCAGCCGCATCTCGCGCTGTGCAGGTGCGAACACAACGCGGGTCGCAGGGCGCGATTGCGCGACAGAGATATTGACATGTTCGCCCGAGCCAACTTCGGCATTGCCGCGTTGCAGCCCGTCAAGCCGCACCACTTCGAGCGAATTGTCTTCCTCGTAAGCTGGCATGACGACAGCGGCGGTTGCGCGCTTGCCTGCAATCTCGACGATATCGCCTTCGGTAACGCCCAGCTTTTGCAGAGCCGAACGCGGTAGGCGTGCAATGCCTTGGCCCGACTCTTCCTGACGCGCAGCGGCTACTTGAAGCCTAACGCCCTTATTCTCGCTGTCAGATTTCGCTTTTGCCATATCCGGCATTTCTCCCATCAAGCGCTTGCGACACGGTGTCTAGCGCTCTGCGGAGAATTCCTCAGGCGCGGCCCCGCCGCGTTGCATCGCTATGTAGGGGGCGCAGAGGTTGGCGCAAGAAAAAAGCCCGACCAGAAGGCCGGGCTTGAAAGTCTTGGGAGAGGATGCCTAAAAGGCAGGGTCTGAATGCTGCACTGCACACAATTGTGCAAGTGCGAAAAGATCATAGTGCCTTGCGATTTTTGCAACATAAGTGGTCGACTTCGTGCAACCTGCTCCCTTGTAACGGGCCTCATCCGCTCTTCTGGAACCGATCTACCCTGCGAAGCGCCATGCTTTTGCAGTGCAACATGACGGGACACAATGGCTCTGCCGGATGACATTTCGGCTCCAACCGCATATTGGGAAAAGCCGAAAGGATATCCCGCGCCCATGCGGCCCATAGTGCTCACATCACTGGCTTGCCTTGCAATGACCCCGCTGCTTAGCGGCTGCATTGCGGCTGTGGCTGCGCCTGTTGTCGGCGGCGGATTGATTGCAGGCAGCTCTGCCATTCGGGGTGATCGCGAGCC
>CAZJAG010000096.1:3081-8756 GCA_964543735.1 uncultured Porphyrobacter sp.
CCGCTTTCAGATCATCGACCAGATCGGTGCGCTCCCATGGGAAGTCGTCACCTTGCGCCTTGCGGCCAAAGTGACCGTAAGCAGCGCTCTTGCGATAGATCGGCTTGTTAAGGCCCAGATGCGTGCGGATCGCCCGCGGGGTCATGCCGCCCAGCTTCTCGATAGAATTGAGCGCTTGCTCCAGCGCTTCATCGGCAACTGTGCCCGTGCCATGCGTATCGACATAGAGCGACAATGGCTTGGATACGCCAATCGCATAGGCAAGCTGGATCGTGCAGCGTTTCGCAAGGCCTGCTGCCACAATATTCTTCGCTAGATAGCGCGTGATGTAAGCGGCTGAACGATCCACTTTCGTCGGGTCTTTGCCGCTGAACGCGCCTCCGCCATGGGGGGATGCGCCGCCATAAGTATCGACGATAATCTTGCGCCCGGTCAGCCCCGCATCACCATCGGGCCCGCCAATTTCAAACGCGCCTGTGGGATTGATATGCCATTCGGTTTCGTCCGAAAGCATCCCGTCGGGCAGCACATCAGCAACCGCGCCTCTGACGTAGCTCTTAAGCTCAGCCTCTTGCTCGCCGCTGTCATAACCTTTGGCATGCTGGGTCGAGACAACAACGGCAGTGCAAGCAACCGGCTTGCCATCCTTATAGCGCAGCGTGACCTGACTCTTGCTGTCCGGCTCAAGAAACGGCGCAGCGCCCGAGTGTCGGTCAGCAGCGAGCCGCTCCAAAATCTTGTGGCTGAAATCCAGCGTTGCCGGCATAAGATCGGGCGTCTCATCAGTGGCATAGCCGAACATGATGCCCTGATCGCCCGCGCCTTCATCCTTGTTGCCGCTGGCATCAACCCCTTGCGCGATCTCTGAGGACTGGCCGTGAAGGTGATTTTCAAAGGTCAGCGTTTCCCAGTGAAAACCGTCCTGCTCATAGCCAATCTCTTTCACGGTCTTGCGAACGGTCGCCTCGATCTCGTCAAGCGCGCCATCGGCCCATGCGCCGTTTTCATAAACGCCCTTGCAGCGGATCTCTCCGGCAAGAACCACGCGCTGAGTCGTCGTCAACGTTTCGCAGGCAACACGCGCCTCTGGGTCTTTGGAGAGAAACAGATCGACAATCGCATCCGAAATCTGGTCAGAAACCTTGTCCGGATGGCCTTCGGAAACGCTTTCGGATGTGAAGAGATATTCGCTGCGCATAGATTCAAAATTCCCAGATATAAGGATTTCTTTATGTGTTGATATGAGCCTTAGCTGTCGCGGCGGCGCAAGGCAACACAAGAAACCAGCGCCAGCAATACAGCCCAGATGAGCGGCAGGAGATTGCCCATCTGCGCGAACAATGTTGGGGGTTTTGCGGGCGGGATGATGCCCGAAATGCTGCCATCGACGCCGCTTGGAATGTGCTGCTCGACGATGCCCTGCGCGTTGATCACCGCGCTAATCCCTGTGGTGGTCGAGCGAATTACGGGCAGCCCTTCCTCAATCGCGCGCAATCTCGCCTGCCCCAAATGTTGCGGCGGGCCCCAGCTACCGAACCAGCCATCATTCGACGGATTGAACAGGAAATCGGGGCGGTTATCGCGGTCAACCACTTGGCCGGAAAAGACAATCTCATAGCAGATTTGCGTGCCAATTTTGCCGAAGCCCTCAAGCGTCATCGTGCGCGGCCCCGGCCCTGCAATAAAGTCGATATTGCCCGCCACCAACCTTGTCGCCCCCAGCGGTTCGAGCAGCCAGCGCAAGGCAAGATATTCGCCATAAGGAACCAGATGCGCCTTGGTATAGCGCTCCCCCAGATTGCCTTGGCTGTCGATTGTGGTCACAGAATTGTGCGCGCCAATGGCAGCGGCGCGGCCCAAGCGCTGACCAATCTCCAGATCAGTCACACCCGCCACCAGCAGTCCGTTTGAGCCGACCAGCGATCCAATCCGCCCGCGCGCAAATGCCGGGTCAGCTGCGGCGGTCTGCTGATTGTAATAGCGCTGCGGATAGCCATCGCGCAAATAGTCAGGAACCGCGCTTTCGGGCCAGAAAATCAGACGTTTGGGGTCGGCAGGATCAAGTGTGTTCTTGGCCAGCCGCCTGAAATGCTCTTCATATTTGTCGCGCGCATCACGCTCTTCTTGCGGGATATAGGGTTGGACAACGGTGTAGCGCGTGCCCTCGCCCGGCGAGGTCACGGGCAAAGAAGGGAAGTGCATAATGACAGCCGCGATTGCCGCCACTCCGCCTGCGACAAGCCAGCGCCTCCCCGACACAAGTGCGAGCAGCAATGCTGCCAGCAACACAGCCACACCGGAAAGCGCATATGTGCCAAGCCATGGCAGGAGCATCGCTATTCCCGCACTCTCCCAACCGCCTAGCAAAGCAAGCCCCAAGGGCGGCCACGGATATCCGGTAAAGACCCAGCTGCGCAGCCATTCGGTCACAATCCATGCAGCGGCGAACAGTGCTCCAAAAGCGAGTGGGCGAATGTGCACTTGCTCTGATAGCTTGCCCGCCAGACTATGCGCGACCCCCGCAGCCAGTGCGGGATAGACCGCCAGATAAAGGCAAAGCAAAGGCACAGCGAGCCAGCCGAGCGCAGGCGGCATTTCAGCTTGAAAGGTAAAGGCAGTTGCGATCCAATTGTTCGCAATTGTCAGATGCGACCAGCCAAACAGATAGCCGATCATCGCGGCGCGCTTGGCATTGGGCGCTCGCATAAGGAGAGCGATCAATCCGGCGATACCCAATAAGGTGAGCGGCCACAGCCCTAGGGGCGGGAACCCGCAAGCAGCCACCGCGCCCAATAGCAGCGCCATAAAGCGCGGAAATCTATCAAACAGGGCCTGAAGGCGATCGAGGCGTTGCTGCACGTCCTCTACTCCCCTTTCAGCCTAAAGGCGCTTACTTACTCAGCCGCTTCGGCTGCGTCGTCATCACCACCGGCTGCGATTGCCGGGGGCAATACGCCTGCATCAATCTCGTCACTTGCAGCCTGTTTGCTTTGGCGCGGTTTGCGCGGGCGCGGAGTGCGAGCCTTGCGCTGGCGCGGTTTGCTGGGCGCTTCATCATCGCCATCCTCACCGCTTTCCGCATCAACCGGTTCGCCTTCGCTCACGCGCTCACCTTCGACAGCGTCATCACGCCCATCATCTCGGTTATCATCACGGCGGGGGCGGCGACCACGATCATTGCGGCCACGCCGACCACCGCGCTCTTCACCCTCATCTTCGGGATCTTCGCCAGCCGCCTCACGCTCGGCCGCGCGTTTTGCACGCGCTTCGTCCTGACGCGCTTTGTTATCGGCAATCACACGGAAATAGTGGTCAGCAAATTGCAGGTAATATTCGGCCTGCACGCGGTCACCATTGTGCTGCGCATCTTGCGCCAGCTTCTTATATTTGTCGAGCAGCTGCGGCGCATTTCCGCGCGCGCGGCTGTCAATCCGGTTCTGGTGATTCTGGCCGCCTTGATTGCGGTTGCCACGGCCCCGGCGGCGATTATTACGATTATTGTTCAAGGGAGAGTGTTTCCTCATCCGTTACCGTTTCGCTTTTTGTGAGGGTGGAGACGGTCTTAGACCCCGCTGGCGATGAGTGTGACGCGTCTTTCACCGCTTGCAACAGCGCCAGCCATCTGGCGCGCATTTATCCACATACACTGACAGGCGTTAAGGCTCTGTCACGTCAATAGCGAATGTGGAGCTGTGTTCGGCAAACAGAGTTTCTGATTGGAGAACGGGTATAAGGTTAGCCCTGCAATTGGGCTTTGCCAAGCCCGAATCGCGATTCCGGCTAATTTCCTTCGCGCAACGTCAATGCGCGCGGCCTGCCGCCGAGGTCATGATGCAGCTCGGTTGCAAAGCCGTGCTTATGTGCGATCCGCGCAACCGCCTGCGCCTGAGTGTTTCCGATCTCGAGAATTGCGACGCCATTCGTCGCCATCAATTCTCCCAGCTTGGGAATGATCACGCGATACTCATCGAGCCCTTCTGCGCCGGCGAACAAAGCTTGGTGCGGTTCAAAATCGCGGACATTGGGCGCAAGCGCAGCACCTGCTTCGACATAGGGCGGATTGCATAGGATGAGGTCAAATTGGCCTAGACCCTCGGCCCAGCTATGTTCATTCCAGTCGCGAGTTTCGATGAGTGCACGATGCTTCAGGTCGAGCGCCTTCGCATTGGTCTGCGCCATTCGCACCGCCCCATCGGACGCATCAATCCCAATACCTTGCGCCTGCGGGCGTTCAGCCAAAAACGTCAACAATAGCGCTCCTGACCCCGTCCCTATATCAAGCACGCGAGCATTGGGCGGTGCCAGCTCAAGGGCGACATCAATAAGAGTTTCGCTATCTGCGCGAGGGATCAAGACGCCCGGCCCAACATCGAACTTGCGGCCATAGAATTCGGCATATCCAAGGATGTAGGCGACCGGCTCATGGCCCGCGCGGCGGTCAATCAACGCGTCGAACGCTTCTGGCTTGGGCGCATCCATATGCCGCAAAAGCATTTCGGAGCGGTCCATTTCCAGCGCATGCGCCATCAGCAGTTCGGCATCCAAACGCGCTGTATCGCAAGTCTTCGAGAGAAGCTCGCTCGCATCGCGCAAAGCGTTGGAAACGGTCACTCCGAAAGCGCCGCCAGCCGCTTCGCCTCATCCTCTGCAATCAGCGCGTCGACCAGTTCGCCAAGCCCAGACCCGGCGATGATCTCGTCAAGCTTATGCAGGGTCAGCCCAATGCGGTGATCGGTCACGCGGCCTTGCGGAAAGTTATAGGTGCGGATGCGTTCGGAACGGTCGCCGCTTCCGACCATGGCCTTGCGCGCTTCGGCCTCCTCGCCATGTGCCTCGGCGCGCAGATGGTCGTAGAGCCGCGTGCGCAGGACCTGCATCGCCTTGGCGCGGTTCTTGTGCTGGCTGCGCTCGTCCTGCTGCTGGACAACGATCCCGGTCGGCAAATGCGTGATCCTGACAGCCGAATCGGTCGTGTTGACATGCTGGCCGCCCGCCCCGCTCGCCCGATAGATGTCGATCTTGAGGTCATTGTCATCAATCGCGACATCAACCTCGTCAGGTTCGGGCAGCACCGCCACGGTTGCCGCTGAGGTGTGAATGCGCCCGCCGCTTTCGGTAACAGGAACGCGCTGGACACGGTGGACGCCGCTTTCAAATTTCAGCTTCGCAAAGACCCCGCGCCCCTTCACATTGGCGACGATTTCCTTAAAGCCGCCAACCTCGCTTGCATTCATGCTGACAGGTTCGACCGACCAGCCGTTGTCTGCTGCAAACCGTTCATACATCCGGTAGAGATCGCCTGCGAAGAGCCCTGCCTCATCGCCGCCCGTGCCAGCGCGAATTTCGAGCATGGCAGGCTTGCTGTCCGCTGCATCCTTGGGCAGCATGGCAATGGCGAGCGCGCGTTCTTTTGCGGGCAAAGAGGCTTTGATTTCAGCGAGCTCGTCTTGCGCCATATCCTTCATCTCAGGGTCTTGAAGCATCTCTTCAAGCCCTGCGATTTCAGCATGCGCGGCTTTCACTTCGGCTGCGACCTTGGCGACCGGTTCAAGTTCGGCATAATCGCGGCTCGCTTGCACAAATGCCTCTCCCTCAAGCGTGCCGGAGGCCATGCGCGCTTCCAATTCGGCAAAGCGCTGCGCGATCTGTTCAAGGCGTTCGGGGGGGATTTGCAT
>CAZJAG010000097.1:0-1858 GCA_964543735.1 uncultured Porphyrobacter sp.
ATCGTCCTTCGCCTCGAAAATGCCGGTGTCATCGGCGAACATGCAAAAGAGCAGGCGGGTCATTAGCCGCTCCAGATCAATTCCGCGATAGTTCTTTTCATCGAGCGCATCATGCAGTTTGCCCAGCAGCTCGGCAGCTTTGATGCTGACTTCGGCCTGCTTGCCGTAATTGCGCCTCTGAACGCCGACGATAAAGCCGAAAGCTTCAACATGCTTGTGCAATTCGCCAAGGGTGAAGGTGATTTCCTTGCCGCTGTCCATTTCCAGCAAGCGGAACCGCTGGAAATCGCAGGTGAGGACGAATTTGGGCAGATCGCGATCTTTTAGGCCGAGCACATAGTCGAGCGCTTGTCCCTGCGCTTTGAACAGGTCTTTGCCCGCGCTCTTTTGCTCGACCAGCAGGACCGAGGGCCAGAATAGGTCGATGAAGCCGCGGCGGTTCTTTTCGATGAGGTCGATCTTTTTCTCGAAGACAGCAACGCGGCGGCGATTGACCCCGAAGATGTCGAAGAAATCGTTGTAGAAGCTTTGGGTTTCGCCTTTCTCGTAATGGGCATCGGCCCATTCCTCGCTAAAGGCTTTTGCGCGTTGTCGGATTTCTGACCAGCTGAGGCGCACATTCTTCTCCCTGCGTATTTGTTATGGAGGGTGCATTGGGTGGCTGGCAAGGATTGAATTTTCTTACATACCAATGGCTTGCTAGGCGAGCGTGTGATGGACGAGAAACCGCATGCCTTTGTGAGCAGCGCCAACCGCTCTTGGCACCGTTCAAATCCGCGTTTTGGGGGGCAATGGGTTTTTTGCCTTTAGACAGTTTCCTCCCATGCACACCCATCAAACGGAATGGAGCGCAGCCATTGGTCTCAAGGCATCGTAAATCAAGAAAAGGCCGGCGCGCGCGATGCGGACCGGCCTTCGTGTTTGGCTTGGAAGTTGTCGCTTAGCTGGGATAGACCCAAGCCGAACCGCGCGCGAGGTTCTCGTCAGCGAACGCCCAGTTGAGCTTGCCCTCGACAACCGCCTCCAAATAGGCGGGCCGCGCATTGCGATGGTCGATGTAATAGGCGTGCTCCCACACATCGATCACCAGCAGCGGGTTGAAGCCGCTATCGGCCAAAGTGTCGCCATCATGCGTTTCTTCGATCGAGAGCTTGCCGTCTTTCTCAGCGAGCCAGACCCAGCCGCTGGCGAAGTGGCCTGCACCGCGCGCTTTCAATTGCGCTTTAAGCTCGTCCATCGAGCCGAACGCCTCGTCAATCTTGGCGGCAAGGTCAGCTGAAGGCGCGCCGCCATCATTGCTCATCGAATGCCAGTAAAAACCGTGATTCCATGTTTGGGCTGAATTGTTGAACAGGCCTTGGTCGTTGCCGCGCGCAGCCGCGACTACATCTTCCAGAGCCGCGCTGTCATGCGCAGTGCCTTCAATCGCGGCATTCATCTTGTCGATATAGGTCTTGTGGTGCTTGCCATGGTGGAACGAGAGCGTCTCGGCTGAAACGGCATCGCCAAGGTCGGCATAGGGCAGGTCGATAAGGGTAAAAGCCATGGGGAGTGTCCTTTTAGGTTGGGTCGAAGGTCAAGGTTGCTGCGCGCTATAACCACAATGGCGCGCGCTCGCAAAGAGGCATAATGTTAGGCGACGAGCGCCTTGCGCTTGAATTCAGCATCCTGGGCGAGCTGCGAATGCTCGACCCATGTAGAATGCACGCCGCTGGAGATCTTGTGCGGTAGCGCGGCACGGCAGATCGGGCCCTTGGTGATGTCAGATGCATCAAGGATTGCGAGCTGCGAAGTGCCAGTGTTCTCGTCGATCAGGAAGGTGATGAGATAGGCGTCTTGTTCGCCTACCGCTTCGCTG
>CAZJAG010000097.1:1958-8729 GCA_964543735.1 uncultured Porphyrobacter sp.
GCCGAAGGTTTCTTGGGGACGACAGGGCTCTCGCTCGCATAGACGCCATCGGGCAGCTCGAACACCTGCTCTGCGCCTGTTTCGGTATCGTGGCGGACATATCCGTTGAAAAGGAACCAGCCGGGCCGCGTAGTGGTCGACCAGATGTAGCGCGATGGCTTCATCAAATAGGCCGGATTGATCATGCCGAACTCGACGATCCGTTCGGAGAGGCGTTCTTCCGTGGTCTCGCCCGTCTTCAAATTGAAGCGCCAGCGGTGAAGGCGCGATTGGAAGGAATGCTCGTCAACATAGGCCATCATGTGGCTGTATTCGCCTGCTTCTTCGATGGGGTCAGGCATGGGCTTGTCTTGGTAATAGCCCTCCAGAACGACCTCATCTTCGCCTTTTTCGTTCTTGGTCTCCCACGCATTCGTCCAATGCAGCACATAGGTGGGGGAGGTTTCGAACCAGCGTATGTCTTCTGGCTGGCCATAGCGCGGGATCAGCGCAAAGCGGGTCGGCACGCCCTCGTGAATGCGGGCGGCGTGAATGTCGCGCTTCAACAGCTCCTCGTCCCAGAAAAGCGGCATATCGTTGAGGATCGACCAGTTCTTGGTGATCGCCATGTCATGCGGCAGGCGCGGGCCGGGCAGGGGGATCGGCACATAATGCACGCGCTTGCCCATCCGGTCGACAACCCCGTAATGCATATAAGGCGCGTGTTTGGAATAGTTGAAGAACATCAGTTCACCGGTTTCCTCATCCACCTTGGGATGGGCGGAGACGCCATCAATCGGCCCCCACGATGCCTTGCCTAAATTCTCAAGCGTCACAGGGTCCATCTGCCACGCTTCCCCGCATTGATAGAGCGTGGCGAGCGCGGTTCCTGCATGGACGATTATATCGGTCGAGCCTGTATCCTTAAGGCTGCCATGCGCACCAAATCCCGGCCGTTTCGAAAGCGCGGGCGGGTCCATCAATCCGCCCCACAACGCGCCGCCTGCGGTTTGCTCTGCATCAAAGCAATGCGTGCGAATGAAGCGGTTGCGATAGCTTGCCTTACCGCCCGATATGCTCACCTGATGCACCATTCCGTCGCCATCAAAAGGGTGATGACGGCCAAGCGGTTGATGCACGGGATTTTCGGTGTTGCGCAGGTAAATCCCGTCAATATCAGCAGGAATTTTGCCTTCTATCACTTCGAGGCTCTCAACCGTCACTTCCTCGTGAACCGGCGTCCAAGGGCCGGTGAGATAGGGGTGGTTCGAAGGCTCAAGCGAAGTTTTAACAGGCTCTTCGCGGGTTATGGTGGGCATATGCACAATTCCTCTCTTCCAGAAAGATTAGACCAAACGCAAGGAAGGGCAAGCGCGAGAGAATGGCTAGCCGAGAATGATATGCGGCAAGAAGCGGGCAGAATCGCGGGTTATCGGGCTTGCATCTTCTCGCACGGACATGCCGGCAGGATCATCGCCGACCACCCAGCTGCCGATCACTGCATGATTATCTCCATGGCGCGCTATTGGCGCATAGGCCTGAACAATCGCGCCTTCCTCGCCATAACCTTGGCTGGGGCCAACATGGCGGGCTGAGCCATCAAACAGCTCGATATCTGCACCTTCGCGGCTGTAGAACGGTTTGGTGACATGGGCTCCCATCGAAAGCTGGGCAGCCTCTGCGCTACCCGCGAAATAGGCGGGCAGCAGATTGCGATGCCCCTCGTGCCGTGCCCATAACAACGGGAGCATCGCCTTGTTCGAAAGGATCGCTTTCCATGCAGGCTCAAGAAACATTGTGCCCGATTTGGCGACAAAGTTTGAAAACTCCTCGCGCATCATGTCTTCCCATGGATAGAGCTTGAAAATAGCCCCGATCTGAAAGCCGTCAGGATCGACGAATTGTCCCTCTTCATTGGCGGCGATCTGGCTCACATCGACAAAGCGCGTCTCAAGCCCAGCTTGGCTTGCCACATCCTCAAAATAGGCGACCGTTGCGCGGTCCTCGATATGCTCTTCAACCGCTGACAGGTGCAACAAGCTGCCCTTGCTAAGAATTTGCCCGAAACGCTCAATCAAGGCTTCGTGCAGACGGTTGAACTGGTCAGTCTCTTGAGGCAGTTCCCCCGCCGTGATCATGTCTTCCAGCCAATTCCACTGGAAGAAGGCGGTCTCGTAAACGCTGGTGGGCGTATCGGCATTAAACTCGAGCAATTTGGCAGGCCCTGACCCGTCATAAGCAAAGTCGAAGCGGCCATAAAGCGAGGCATCGCCACCGCGCCAGCTGGCGGCAATCGGGTCCCACATAGCCTCCGGGATAGCGAGCTGCTCCATCGTCTCTTGCGTGGCGCAGGCCTCATCCACCAATTGCAAGCACATAGCATAAAGCTCGGTCGTGGGGTCCTCGATCTCGTCCTCAACCTCGCGCAGGGTAAACTGCCAGCAAGCGCGCTCATCCCAGTATATCTCACCATCGACATGGTGGAAGACGAAGCCGTTTTCTTCAGCAATGCTTTGCCAATTGTCACGCTCGCGAACTGATTTGCGCAGCATTGTGCCTCCTTATTCCCGTAAAACGCGGATATGCACCTTGTGATAACTATTTACCTTTAGGCCAATCCTTCGAAGCAGAATTTGGGGGAATAACGATGCCAACATTTGGTTCTCAAACGCGCAGCAAACGCTCCAAGCGTGTTCAGCTCACGACCATGGTGGCCCTTGGCAGCGGCGCAATGCTTTCCGCATGTGGCAGCGAACCGGCGGCTGAAGCTCCCCCTCTTGCCGAAAGCGACAAGCACGAGGTTGAAGTGTTCGAGAACGTCTTCGCCTGCGCCAAAGCGACCGGCAAAACGCGCGAGGAATGCGATAGTATGCGCGAAGAGGCGGCCCAGCGGGCAGCTGAAGAAGCCCCGCGCTTTGCCTCGCTTGAAGATTGCGAAGCGGAATATGGCGCTGGCCAATGCGTTTCTGACGCGGCGGACACAGGTGAAGAACAGACGCGTCGGCGCAGCCACTTCTCGCCCTTTATCGTCGCGTGGTTCTCAAGCTCGAGAAACGGCAATGCGCCCTTGTTCAAAAGCCCGAATGGCGGCTACCAGACCGCCAATGGAGCGCGGCTTGGATATGGCGGTGCGCCGGGCAAATATGTCACCTCAAGCCGCGCATTCGAGCGCGCGAAATCGGTTCCAAAGGTGAAGCCTGCGTCGAAAATGGCGAAGGCAGGCGGGTTTGGCTCGCGCAGCGGTTCATGGGCACTGGCAGATCGCAATGGTGGCTCGTCGAAATCGAAAAGTTCGGGTTCCAGCCTTCGCAGCCGCGGCGGATAAGCGTTTAACCCTTCTTAGCCTTACGCCGTCGCATCATCCCTTCCTGAGCGACGCTGGCAATCAGCTCGCCGGAACGGTTGAAAATCCGGCCGCGGTTGAACCCACGGCCCGATCCTGACCACGGGCTGTCTGTGGCATAAAGCAGCCATTCGTCCGCGCGCGTTTTCTCGTCTATCGGACGGTGAAACCAGATCGCGTGGTCAAGGCTCGCGCCAACCAGCTCGCCGCGCATCCAAGACAGGCCGTGAGGCAGGGCAGAGGTGCCCAGCAAGGTATAGTCGCTCGCATAGGTGATGATCGCGCGGTGGAGCGCAGGATCATCGGGCAGGGCAGCGCCGGCGCGAAACCAGCTATGTGCGCGCGGCGCGCGCGGCTCCGCATTCATCCAGTGCAATTTGTCCGTTGTGCGCATCTCGATCGGGCGCGGGCGCAGCATGATCTTGCGAACCGCGCCTTCAACACCAACTTTATCGGCATATTTGCGGCGCTGTTCCATATCAGAAGGCAATTCCTCTGGCCCGGGCACATCAGGCATGACCGCATCATCATGGCCCATGCCCTCTTCAGCGCGCTGAAAACTGGCTGTAAGATTGAGGATCGGAACATTCTCTCCATTATCGCCCTTCTGGCTGGCGACGACACGGCGATTGGCAAAGCTTCGGCCTTCGAAATCGGTTTCGACGCGGTAGTGTGTGGGCGGGCCTTCTTTGCCGCCGCGAAGGAAATAGGCGTGGAGCGAGTGGGCTTGCTTAGCATCCTCGATCGTCAGTTGAGCCGCTTGCAACGCTTGGGCCAGCACTTGCCCTCCAAACATCCGGCCAAAGCCATCTTTCTGCGCTTTGCCCGTGAAGTGCTTGGCATCATCGCGCTCGACAGTGAGCAAATCGACCAGATTGGCGACCAATTGCTGAGGGGTGGGTGTGTCAGACATGCGCAAACGCTAATGCCGAGCGCATGCCACAAGGTCAACGCATCAGACTTGACCAGCTAGCCCCAGCTTACGCATTGCGCGGTAAGCAATCGCTTTGGCGGAATTGGTTGCAGGCCAGCGCTTGGGAGCAGTGGGTGTCATACCCATTTTGCGCAAGGCCGCATTGAATGCGCGCGCATCGCTTTCGGCAAAGCTCCAGTCGCTGCGCCATGTGATCGACAGCGAGATTGAGCTTTCCGGCCCGTTCTTGACGAAATGCGGCGCCATCACTGGCACGAACAGAGCATCACCCGGGTCGAGCGGAAATTCGCATCCGCACTCTAGATAGCTTTCATCCCATTTCAGCTCGCGAGCGCCCCCTGTGTGATAGGCTTCATGCGCCTTGTCACTGGCAAAGCGCGGATCGCCAGCGGCAAACTGGGTCATCACTTTAGAGCCTGTTAGCTGGAGCAGGATATTGTGCTCGGGATCGAAGTGGTAGGGCGTAACCGCTTGTGGGCTCGAAATAAAAATGAAGCCCTGCGGGCGCAGCATGGCACCTGTCTTTTTCTCGATTTCTCCCTGCAATTCGCCCAGCAATTCCAGCAAGAGCGCGCGATAGGTGGGAACCTGCTCGATATTTTTCAGCACCGCCCAGCTGTTTGCGTCATGAATGGCGCGGATTGTGTCGCCAATCGACAGTCCTGTGCCACCGGGCTTGCCATCAACACCGATGGGCACATTGCCGCGATTGTATTCAACCGAAGGGATGGGCAATTGCTCGGCAAGTTCCGCCAGCGCGCCCAGCTCCAGCAGCGGATGATCGCTGAGCGTGTGACGCAGAATGTGCGGCTCTTCGGGATAGCATTCGGCAAAATCTGCGCGCGATTGCGGGGGAAAGACATCGCGAGCTCTGTCCAGAGTGGCGCTTTGCGGGCTGGTGGCAATGTTCATCAGGTATTCTCCGCAAGATTGGAATGGGCTTCGCCGCGCAAGAGAGCCGCAAAGAGCGAGCGGCGCAGCCTTCCCCCAATTGCAAGACTGACGCTGATCATCGCACGCTTCTCGCGCCAGATCCGCTCGATCATCGGGTGGCCTTCTGCAGCGCAGCTGTCGCACCAATCGATGCTCTCATTGTCGAGCAAGGCAAGGTTTTCGCGCTGGAGCAAGACGCCGGGCGAAAAGCGGGCATATTCCTCGTCAAAGGCAGTTTTGAAACTGTAGCTGCCCGGTGCTGTGATAAAATTCGCAAGCATCGCAATCGGCTTTCCATCAAGCCGCAGGGTCAGCCGTTCGAGCTTACCAGCTTCACAAGCGCCTTCCAATGCAAGGGAGAACAGCGCCTCGGTCGCGCTGCTATCGGCGAGCGATGATCCCTGATCGCCCTTCCACCCGGCTTTTTCGAGCGCGAGAAATTCCTCGCACCAATGAGCGATATTATCGCCGCCAGTTTGCCGTTCGAAGAGCAACTCGCCCTCTTCTCCAAGGCGGCGCTGCTGACGGCGCAATTCCTTGCGCTTCTTGGTCGAGAGCGACTGGTTGAAATAGTCTTGTGAACTGAGTGCAGAGGACAGCATAGCGCGCTCTGCCTTGTGCACGATGGCGGCCTTGCGACCCTGCTTAGCAGCCACTTCGCGAAGGGCATCTGTGACAGGGCCGCTTGCTGGCATTTGGGTGAAATGCGCAAAGAGGGCCGCGGCGGGGCGCTCGTCAAAGAATGCCAACAATGCGCGCCAGAACTCGCGCTCAGACCCCTTGGCGATCAGCGGGCTACCGCAGAACATATTGTCGTGCCGCCAGCCTGCAATATTGGGAATGGGATAGCGGTAATATCGTTTGGTACGCCGCAGCGGCACAAGCCCGATCAACTGCTCGCGATTATAGAGCGCGGCGATGGAAACGTCCTTGTGCTTGTCAAAACCCTCCAACGAGGGGAGCAAAAACCACGGTTCGAAAAAAGGGTTGGCTTCAGACGCGCGCTCGACCAGCGAAGCCCATTCGGCGCGAAATCGCTCTTGTGCAGCGTCTTGAGCGCTGAGCAGGCGCATCGTTCCATCCGAGGAACCGGACGTATCAGGCGCCGCGTCGCGCAATTGGGCTATCGGAATGCTGGCCATTATTGAGCGAGCATCCTCCTTATTCGCTGTCCACTCGGGCGCGAGAGCGATTCGCGCGCAGGGTGGCGCTAGCAAGGAATGCTGAAAAGCGGGCTCAAGTCTGGGGCGGTGTCACAAACTGGCGCAGCACGCCGTGAAAGGTAAACGCATATTTCGAGATAGAAAAACCCCGCCGAGCGACAGGCTCAGCGGGGCTATTCGTTAGGCTTTGTTTATCGCAGTAACGCGAGCAAGAGACGTCCCGCCAGGAACGTCTCAATCACAAATCAGTGCCCTCCCGCCAATGTCGCGAGCAGCAAAAGCGCCACGATATTGGTGATCTTGATCATCGGGTTCACAGCCGGGCCTGCGGTATCCTTGTAAGGATCGCCCACAGTGTCGCCTGTCACAGCAGCTTTGTGAGCTTCAGAGCCCTTGCCGCCATGATTGCCGTCTTCGAT
>CAZJAG010000098.1:0-1061 GCA_964543735.1 uncultured Porphyrobacter sp.
GAGAACCGCCTGATGGCCTCTGACAAGATCACGCCAATGTGGAACAAGACTGTTGAAAGCTTTGAAGCGGGCGAGGATGGCACGCTCCATCACCTCGTCTTGAAAGACACGCAGACGGGCGAGACTTCAACGCTGGAAGTCGACGGGGCCTTTGTTGCTATCGGCCATGCGCCTGCGACCGAATTGTTTAAGGGCAAGCTTGCGATGGAGGGCGGCTATCTCGTCACCGAACCCGGCACGCCCAAGACCGCGATCCCCGGCGTGTTTGCTGCAGGAGACGTGATGGATCACACCTATCGCCAGGCTGTGACGGCAGCCGGCGTTGGCTGCATGGCGGCGCTTGATGCGGAGAAATTCCTCGCTAGCTTGGAATTTGACGAGGAAGATGCGGCAGCCCCTGAAACAGAAGCCGCCGAGTGATCTGCCCTTAGTGGCATACGGCCCTTAGTGGAACACTGCCATCGCGGCGTGGAAGATCAGCGCCATCAGCACAATGCTTGACAGGGCAAACAGCACAAACCGCACCATCACCTTATTGGCGGTTACTTGCACCAGTGAGTGCGCGACCCGCAGGCCCACGTAAATCCACCCCAATAGTGCGTTCAATCCATCCCCGAGGCCAAGCAGCGCCAGCGTAATCGCAATCGCATAGAACAATGTCGGTTGCTCGTGCAGATGGTTGTAATTGTCAGCCTTCCAATTGGCGGAATCGGGCAGGGCAGCGCGCAAGCTTGCACCTGTGGCTCCCGTCAAATTGGATGTATCAACATCGGGCGATTTCTGCATCGCGGGAATGCGCGTGGCGTACATCCACGCCCACATGATCATCGTCCAGATCGCTAGGCCGACCACGGGCCCCAAAATTTGCATGCCTTCATTCATGATGGAATTTCCCCTGGATCAGCAAAGAGAGTGAGCGAAACAGCACGAAATGCAAGATAGATTAGCGCGAAAGTGCTCGCGAGAAACAGCGCGAAGCGCACTGGTAGCTTGTTGGCAAGGATTTGCCAAAGCGAATGCACAATCCGAAGGCCAACATAAATCCAAGCGGCGAGCACATC
>CAZJAG010000098.1:1161-8530 GCA_964543735.1 uncultured Porphyrobacter sp.
CCGCCAGTGATCATAATGACACTATGTTCATCGAGTTCGACCTTGTCCGCCAGAGCAGCAGCAAGAGCCGCTGCGCCGCCCGGCTCAACCACCAGATGCAAATGAGAGAAGGCAAAACGCTGCGCCGCGCGCACTTCCTCATCGCTTACCGTTACGCCCTCTTCGCTGCGCCCGGAAAGCAGATCGAGATTGAGCTGTTTGGTGACGGTCGGCTGGAGCGCGTCACAAATCGTTGATGGCGGGTTCTTGCCCACCTCAACGAGTTCGCCCGCGCGCAAGGCTTGGCCGACCATATCCCAGCCTTCCGGCTCGACCGGAATGATGGCCGCTTCGGGGCAGGCGAGCGACAGTCCGGCGGCCAATCCGCCACCGCCGCAGCAGGTAATTATTTGCGAAGGTTCGCGGCCAAGTTGAGAAGTGATTTCAATCCCAGCACTGCCTTGCCCTTCGATCACCCATGGATCGCCGAAGGCATGGACGAGCGTGCCGCCATTGCGCTCGACAATGCGCGCGGCGACGTCATCACGGTCTTCGCCCGGTCTTTGGTAAAGCACCACATCTGCGCCAAGAGCTTTGGTCGCATCCAGCTTCACTTGCGGCGCATCATACGGCATCACGATGGTGGCTTTGATACCCAGTCGCCGCGCTGCCCAAGCGACCCCTTGCGCGTGATTGCCTGAGGAGACAGCGACCACGCCGCCCGCGCGTTCTTCCTCAGTCATAGAAGAGAGCCGGTGCCATGCGCCGCGTATTTTGAACGCGCCGATAGGCTGCAAATTCTCCGCCTTCACATGGCACGCCGTATCACCAATCGTGACCGGCAAGAGCGGCGTTTGCGGCAGGATCGCTGCCACTTTTTGGGCGGCTTCGATCACGCCGGGTCGGGTTGGTATTCGGCTCATATTGCGCTCCTAGCGCATTCCACTAAAGCGCCAAACGAGAATTGTTTGCGAAGGTGAAATGCAATGTCACGAGTTCTAATTATAGGAGCGGGCGGGGTCAGCTCTGTCTGCGTTCATAAGATGGCGCAATTGAGCGATGTGTTTTCGGACATCCACTTGGCCAGCCGCACGATTTCGAAATGCGATGCGATTGCGGCCAGTGTAAAGCGCCGCGAGGGCGCGCTTGTCAGCACGTACGAGATTGACGCAGAAGAAGTGCCCGCGCTCACCCGTCTGATCCAAAGAATCGAGCCTGCGCTCGTCGTCAATCTGGCGCTGCCTTATCAGGATTTGCCGATCATGGATGCCTGCTTAGCTGCGGGCGTGTCCTATCTCGACACGGCGAATTACGAGCCCAAGGACGAAGCGAAGTTCGAATACAAATGGCAATGGGCTTATCATGACCGCTTCAAACAGGCTGGGCTGATGGCTTTGCTGGGCAGCGGGTTTGACCCCGGTGTGACCAGCGTCTTCACCATGTGGCTGAAGAAGCATAAACTTAAAACGATCCGCCAGCTTGATATCTTGGATTGCAATGGCGGCGAGCACGGGCAAGCCTTTGCGACCAATTTTAACCCTGAGATCAACATTCGTGAGGTCACTGCGCCAGCCCGGCATTGGGAGAATGGCGAGTGGGTGGAGACACCTGCGATGCAAGTCTCAACCCCGTTCGATTTTGAAAAGGTTGGCACGCGGCAAGCTTACCTCATGTATCACGAAGAGCTTGAAAGCCTTGCCAGATTCGTGCCCGAGCTGGAGCGCGCACGGTTCTGGATGACCTTTGGCGATGAGTATATCAAGCATCTGACGGTCCTTCAGAATGTCGGCATGACCTCGATTGAGCCGGTGCGCTATCAGGGCCAAGACATCATTCCTCTCCAATTCTTGGCGAGTGTTTTGCCAAAGCCTGAGACCTTGGGTGAGAGCACCACAGGCAACACCAATATCGGCTGTATCGCGACCGGAGAGGCGCTGGACGGCTCTGGAGAAAAAACGTTCTACATCAACAATATCTGTAGCCATGAAGCAGCGTTTGAAGAGACCGGCAATCAAGGCGTCAGCTACACCACAGGCGTTCCTGCCATGATCGGTTCAGCACTGATGCTCCAAGGCATTTGGAGGGCAGACGGCGTCGTCAATATGGAAGAGATGGACCCTGACCCCTTCATGGAGATGCTCAACGCGCATGGCTTGCCATGGAATGTGAAAGAGCTGGATGGGCCGGTAGCGTTCTAAACGCCCGTGCATCGACTTAGCTGAATCATACGGTCCACTTCGGGCTAAAGATTAATTAACATTGCCAGTGGTTTGGAATATTGGTTTGTTTGGAATTCGGCGGCTATAACACGCCTCGATCATTGGGGATGACATGCAGATAGGCTGGAAAGATATGGCGTTCGAGCCGGGTGCCTCCTTCGCGGATGGCATCACCCAGTCTTGGCTGTGGTTGACCGATAGGCCTGATCTCAAGCCATTTTTGTGCTCCAAAATCGGCGATGTGTTTTGCACTGATATTACTCAGCAGGTCTATTGGTTGTCCTGCTCCGAAGGTGTGCTCGAATGGATTGCTCCCAATCGCGCGGCGTTTGATGCGGTTTGCCAAGAGGGCGGTAAGAAAGTCGACCTGTGGTTCGGCCCTGCCTTGATTGCCAAGCTTCACGCCGCCGGCAAGGTGGCAGAACCGGGTGAGGCCTACATGTTTGTCACTTTGCCGATCTTCGAGGAATGCTCGTTCGAACCGAACAATTTCAACGTCATGCCGGCCAATGAAGTGTTTGTCGGCCTGTCTGAAATGCACAAGCTCTATGCCGAACATAGCGACAAGAAGCGGATGCGGTTGACATTCGTCGATTAGAATAATCGCTGGGCAATGATGCGCGCGTGACATATGGGCGGGCTCATGCAAACCAAAGCTGGTGATCCGGGCGCTTTTGCCCAATTTGATCTTGTGCGGGTGGACAGCCCTGCTTTCGTGATCGATGCGGCCAAATTGCGTGCCAATTGCCAGATCCTTGCAGATATTCGCGACGAGGCTGAGATCACGATGCTCGCCGCGCTTAAAGCCTATGCGCTGCCTGCAACCGCGCATATCCTAGGCGATTATCTTGACGGTGTGTGCGCCTCTGGACTGTGGGAAGCGCAATTGGCTGCCGAGTATTTCGATGGTGAGATCACCACATATTCGCCCGCCTACAAGCCCGATCAGCTTGAGGAAATCTGCCGCCTTTCCGACCACGTCATATTCAACTCGCCAGAGCAGATCGCACGCGCTGCAATGATCCTTGAACACGCGCAGATCACCAGCGGGGACGTGGATATCGGCCTCAGGCTCAATCCCATGCTTAGCCTTGGCGAGACCGAGAAATATGATCCGGCAGCGCCCCATTCACGGCTGGGCTTCCCGATCGATCAGCTCGATGAACACAGTTTCGATGGGGTAGATGGCATCCATATCCACACGCTGTGCGAGCAAGATTTTGTGCCATTGAAGCAGCTTTGGGAGCATTTGTTCGACCATATCGAGCCGTGGTTTGGCCAGCTTAAATGGATCAATCTGGGCGGCGGGCATCATATCTCGCGAGCCGATTATCAGCGCGAAGAATTGGTCGAATTTTTGCGCGAAGTGAAAGAAGATAGCGGCGCCGAAGTCATCCTCGAACCGGGCGAGGCAGTGGCGCTGGATGCCGGTATTCTGGTGGGCACTTTGCTCGATACCGGCTTTAACGGCATGCCGATTGGCATCACCGATATCTCTGCCACCTGCCATATGCCCGATGTTCTCGAAGCGCCATATCGCCCCGCTATGCTGCATGAGCGCAGCGATGAAGAGGAGGTTCCGATCAGGCTGGGCGGGCCGTCCTGCCTTGCAGGTGATGTAATTGGCGACTTTCGCCTGCCGGTTGCGGCTAAGCCCGGCGCGCGTTTCGCCTTCCTCGATCAGGCGCATTACTCATTGGTCAAGACGACGACGTTTAATGGTGTGCAATTGCCCTCGATCTGGTTGTGGGATTCTGAAACAGACCAGCTCGAATGCATCAAGCGGTTCGACTATGAACATTTCCGCGAACGGCTGGGTTAGATCACAGTTTTAAGGCGTGTTGCGGGGCGTCAAATTCGCTTGATTAGAACGAATTTGACCCTATATGCCAGATCAGCGCTGCCGATCCTTGGCCAATTCGTGGGCGAGGGCGCTCTTCGCAAGGCAGCTTACGAACAATCTGGATCGCTTTGATCGGCGTTTAGGGGGTCTCTTGCCTTGCACATTTATGCCAACGCAGACGCAGTAGCGCGCGATTTTTCGCCCGATGTGCCGATGGTGCTCAACCGTCCGCATGCCGCCGCCCGCGCCGCTCGCTTCTTTCTCGACAAATTTCCCGGCGAAACGCTCTATGCGGTGAAGGCGAACCCTTCGCCGTCGCTGCTCCACATCTTGTGGAAAGAGGGGATCACGCATTACGACGTGGCCTCGCTCAATGAAGTGCGCCTCGTGGCGAAAGAGCTGCCCAAAGCAACGCTGTGCTTCATGCACCCGATCAAGACGAAAAAGGCGATTGCCGAGGCATATCACATCCACGGCGTGCGCACTTTCGCCTTGGATAGCGAGGAAGAGCTGGCCAAGATTGTCGCGGCATGCAGCGATACAGCGGGCAATCCAGCAAAAGACTTGCGCCTGCTGGTTCGGATGCGTGTCTCTAGCGAGCATGCGCAGCTTTCGCTCGCGAGCAAATTTGGCTGCGATCTGACCGAGGCGCCTGCATTGCTGCGCGCTGCTCGCCAGCATTCGGACTGGCTGGGTGTGTGTTTCCATGTCGGCAGTCAGGCGATGAGCCCGTTTGCCTTTGTTCAGGCGCTCGACCGGGTGCGCGCGGCGATTGCGCAGGCAAGCGTAGTGATCGACATGATCGATGTGGGCGGCGGTTTCCCGAGCCACTATCCAGCGCTCATCCCGCCGCCGATGGAAGATTTTTTCGCGATCATCGCCAAACATTTTGAAGCGCTTCCCATCGCCTACAATGCCGAGCTTTGGTGCGAACCGGGCAGGGCGCTGGCAGCGGAATATTCCTCGCTTCTGGTGCAAGTTGAAAAGCGCCGCGGGGACGAGCTTTACATCAATGATGGCGCGTTTGGCTCGCTCTATGACGCAGCGCATGTCGACTGGCGCTTTCCGGTGCGCGCATTGGCAAACGATCTGCGCGAGGAAGATGTCGATTTCGCCTTCTACGGGCCGACCTGTGACGATGCCGATTATATGCCCGGCCCCTTTGCGCTGCCCGGAGATATCCAGTCAGGCGACTTTATCGAGATTGGGATGGTTGGCGCATATGGCACGGCCATGGCGAGCGGGTTCAACGGCTTTGGCGAGGTCGCACAGGTCAATGTGGCAGACGAGCCGATGGCGAGCCTCTATCGCGGCGACCGCGTGGTGCCAAAAGCAGATAATGTGGTGAATTTGCGGTAAGTTTTTTGGACTAGGCTGCGCAGCGAAGCTTTTAGACGTGAAAATTCGTTTGAAAAGAAGCGCCAGCGCGTCATACTCTGCTGATATGACAGTAAAAATGATGCATGCAATCGACGAATTTGGCCAAACAGTTTTAAGAATTTTTCTCATTAGTGTTTTCTTGGTTGCGTCTAACGCATCGGCACAGCGTACAGACCGCATTCCAGTCATCGGATTTATCGACAGGACAGGTGAAGTTGTCGAACCTGCTACGTGGCACGTCGCATCGGAGGTCTTTAGTGGCGATTGGGTTGCGGTGTCACGGTTTGGGAAATGGGGCTATCTCAATCTCAGAACCGGAGAGAAAACGGGTTTGATCTTTGACGAGCTCAACCCCAATCATATCGAATTCGATCTCTTCGCCCATGGTGCTGAACCAGTCAAGGTTGGCCGTCTTTGGGGCTACGCCGACAAGACCGGCACGATGGTGATTGCACCGCGATTCACTTCCGCGGATCGGTTCGACAAATTTGGGTATGCGCTCGTCGAGAGCGACTTCAGTAAAGGCATTATCAATCAGGACGGCAAATGGGTGTTGAAACCGGAATTTTTGGGCCTACGACTTTTTGGCGAGTCCGAGATTTCCGTTTACCGTTCTGGCCTCAAATGGGGATTGATTGATCGCGTAGGCAACCTCATCACCGCAGCGCAATTTAATTCTATTGGTTCCTTTGCAAAGAACGGCCTTGCGCCAGCAACATTAGATGGAGGTTACGGCTCTAAGGATGCGCTTTGGGGTTACATCGATAAGGCGGGTGAGTTCGTAATTCCGTTGCAGTTCAAACACGCTTCGAACTTCACTGATGCTGACGACAACAAGGGATTTCTCGCCCCTGACGGCCAAGCACGCGTCACATTGGAATCCGGCGAAAATGCATTCATCGACGCCGGTGGAAAGGTACTTCAGGTACTGCCAGAAGATATTAGTGTCGGTTTCTTCGGTCAGGACTTGCTCGCGCGATTTAGAGATCTATCGAGCGGAAAAAGCGGTCTAATCAATGTCGCAACTTGGGAAATTGTTGCGCCTGCCCAGTTCGACAGTATCGGCGAGCAGTTCGTTATGGGACTAGCCGAGGCGTCGATAGGCGATGAACACGGCTTTATCGATAAAAACGGTCGATGGGTTATCGGCCCGGGTTTTGATCGAGTGTATGCCTTTACAAAGCTCGGTCAGGCGCAGGTTGAGAAGGATGGTCAGTCGTTTCTCATAAGTCGTGATGGCGAAAAGCTGACCCCCTTGATCCAGGATAGAGATTTCTTTTCTTCAGAGAGCGAGTTTGCCGCTTTCACTGTTTATCCGGGCGAAGAAATCGCGCCAACGGAGCGCTTTGGTCGCTGGGAGCTCGACTCGACCCTGTTCGCTCTCCCGCGACCTCCAATGCTGCACGCGCCAAGTCCTTTGGGATTCATAAAGCTCTCATTGACCTGTTCGGACGGTTTAGGGCGCTTCGAGATTATGAATGCAGATTACGAAATCAGATATGAGCTTGAGATTGGCTCAGAAAAAACGGGTCCAGCCCATCTAGGTGAAGTGACGCCGCAGATTCCAGCCACTGCGCAAGATGCTCTTGATGGCTTCGCAGGCTACATCCAAGGTTATGAAATGACTTTACGATATTGGGATAGGGTTGCGAGGGAGCAGCCGGAAAGGGCGCCATCACGCGCGCTGCCGCAAACTTCTGCGGCGTGTGTGTCAGAACTTATGGGTTCGGGCGATGATCTGAGCCAAGCGCTTGAAGCTATGCGGATACGCTCGAGAGAAAATGGAATTTAGTACAGAGTTTCAACCTTCCTCAATCAAACCCAACAAATCTCGCAGCTTCTGACACTTCGCGGCGAGTTATCTTCACTGGATTGGCGGGAAAGTCCGGATCAGGCCAACCCATTGCAATGGCTTTCATGATCACCTGATCATCGGGGATTTGAGCAT
>CAZJAG010000099.1:0-3983 GCA_964543735.1 uncultured Porphyrobacter sp.
CGCGCTATGATGATGTGATGCGGATTTCGAAGGACAACAAAACCTTCCTCAACAATCCCAAGCCGGTGGTGTTTGCAACGCGCGAGGCCACTGCTTTTGCCCAGCAAGCCACAGGCTCGAACATGCTGGTCGATAGCCTTGTGGTCTTCGATGCGCCAATCCATCCAAAATATCGCAAGCTCACCCAAGACTGGTTCATGCCGCGCAATCTGGAGAAGATTGAAAGCGAGATTCGAGGGCTGGCGAACAAGCGCATTGATGCGATGATCGAAGCTGGCGAGGAAGTCGACTTTGTAAAGACTGTGGCTGCGCCCATGCCGCTCCACGTCATCATGCAAATCCTCGGTATCCCCGAAGAGGATGAGCCGCGAATGTTGATGCTGACCCAGCAAATGTTCGGCGGGCAGGATGCCGATCTGTCCGGCTCGGGAATGGAAAATATGACGCCTGAGCAAGTGCTCCAGCTTGTCTCTGGCGCGGTTAAGAATTTCGAGGACTATTTCGCAGGGATTGCAGCCGCTCGCCGCGCGAACCCTACAGATGATGTCGCCAGCGTGATTGCGAATGCGAAAGTCGATGGCAAGCCTTTGCCCGACCGCGATATGGCAGGCTATTACATCATCATGGCAGCCGCCGGCCATGACACCACTTCGGCCACCATGTCAGGCGCGATGCTCGCCTTGGCGCGCGATCCTGAGCAATTTGCTAAAGTGAAGGCTGACCGCTCGTTATTGCCGGGGCTTGTCGAGGAAGCGATCCGCTGGACGACAGCGGTGCAACATTTCATGCGCACAGCGGCTGAGGATGTCGAGATTGGCGGGCAACAGATCAAGGCGGGCGACTGGATGATGATCAATTATGTCGCGGCCAATCACGATCCTACGCAATTTGACAATCCGCGAGCTTTCGATGCGAGCCGCAGCCCCAATCGCCATATGGCTTTCGGAGCAGGCGCGCATCAATGCTTGGGCCTCCATTTGGCGCGGCTGCAAATCAAGGTGCTGTTCGACACATTGCTTGACCGGATAGACAGCGTGGAATTGGCGGGCGAGCCAGCGCGCAGCAGCTCTACCTTTGTCGGCGGTCTGAAGACGCTGCCTTTGCGGTTCAAGGCGAGTTAGCGCGGGGGCTCTTAGCCCAACAACCTTGTCGCCATGGCGCGTATATCTTCGCCCATATCCTCGCGCTCTAGAGCCAGTGCCAACGTTGCCTCGACAAAGCCGACCTTGCTGCCGCAATCATAGCGTTTCCCGTCAAACGTGACGGCGTGAAACGGCTGGCCGCCAATCATCTTGGCCATTGCATCGGTGAGCTGAATCTCGCCGCCTGCGCCTTTCTCTTGATTCTCAAGCGTGCGCATGACTTCGGGCTGCAAGATGTAGCGACCTGAGATAATCTTGTTCGAAGGCGCTTCATCGACCGGAGGCTTTTCAACCAGACCGCGCACTTCAGTCAGCGCGCCATGCTCTGCGCCCGGATCAATCACGCCGTAGCTTGAGACGTCTTCACGCGGCACTTCCAGAACGCTGATCAGATTGCCGCCAGTTTGCTCATAAGCATCGACCATCTGCTTCATGCAGCCGGTTCCGCCCTGTTTGCCAATCATCAGCTCGTCAGGCAGAAAAATCGCGAAGGGCTCATCGCCCACAATCGCGCGCGCACACCAGATCGCATGGCCCAGCCCCAAGGGCACTTGCTGGCGCACAGTGATGATATCACCCGGCGTCGCGCGGGTCGGCTCAAGCACGCCCATGCTTTTGCCCCGCTCACCCATGGTCGCCTCTAGCTCGAACGCGACATCGAAATGTTCGACAATCGCGGTCTTGCCGCGCCCTGTGACAAAGATCATTTGCTCGATCCCCGCCTCGCGCGCTTCGTCCACGGCATATTGGATCAGCGGTCGATCAACGATCGGCAGCAGCTCTTTGGGAATGGCTTTGGTCGCAGGCAGAAAGCGCGTGCCCAGCCCCGCTACGGGGAAGACAGCTTTCTTGATCGGCTTGTTCATAGTCATCGCATCCCACCTAGCATCACTCGAACGATGCTACCATGGCTTGCAAGCGCGTTGCTAGGCCCCCTTGCGAGCTTTCCCGAATGGGCTAAAGCGCTTGAGCTATGGATAAATTACTCATTCGCGGCGGGAATCGCCTCTCCGGCACGATCCCCATTTCGGGCGCAAAGAACGCTGCGCTCACGCTCATCCCCTGCGCGCTTTTAACCGAAGAGCCAGTGACATTGCGCAATTTGCCGCGGCTGGCGGATATTGACGGGTTCCAGCATTTGATGGGGCAGTTCGGTGTCTCGATCAGTATCAGAGGCAACCGGCCAGCGGATTTTGGCCGCGTTGTGACTTTCGAGGCCAGCCGCGTCACGTCCACTGTCGCGCCTTATGATCTGGTGCGCAAAATGCGCGCTTCGATCCTTGTGCTTGGCCCCATGCTTGCGCGCGCTGGCGAAGCAACCGTTTCAATGCCGGGCGGCTGCGCGATTGGGAACCGTCCGATTGATTTGCATTTGAAAGCTTTGGAAGCGTTCGGCGCGGAGATTGAGCTGGCGCAAGGCTATGTGAAGGCCATTGCCCCTGACGGCGGATTGCCCGGTGGTGATTTCGATTTCCCCGTTGTCTCTGTCGGCGCGACTGAAAACGCGCTGATGGCAGCCGTGCTGGCCAATGGCACCAGCCGTCTGTTCAATGCCGCGCGCGAGCCGGAAATTGTCGACCTGTGCAATCTGCTCACTGCGATGGGTGCAGAGATTGAGGGGATCGGATCAAGCGATCTCACAATCCACGGGGTCAAAACGCTGAACGGCGCGACCTATGCTGTGATGCCTGACCGGATCGAGGCTGGCTCATATGCATGTGCAGCAGCGATCACGGGCGGCGAGGTCCGCTTGGAAGGCGCGCGCGCTGACGAAATGGGCGCAACAATCACGGCCTTGCGCGCGATTGGTGTCGAAGTGGAAGAGGACAAGAAAGGCATCACTGTCAAAGCCGATGGCGCATTGCAGGCAACTGACCTCACCACTGCGCCTTATCCCGGTCTTGCCACTGATATGCAGGCGCAATTGATGAGCTTGCTGGCCCGCGCTGAAGGGGCAAGTGTGCTGACCGAGACGATCTTCGAAAACCGCTTCATGCATGTGCCTGAGCTTAGCCGCATGGGTGCTGACATCACCACCGATGGCCGCACCGCTATCGTCAAGGGCCCGCAAGATCTCACCGGCGCAGAAGTGATGGCAACCGATTTGCGCGCTTCGATGAGCTTGGTGATTGCTGGCCTTGCAGCCGAGGGCGAGACGACTGTGCGCAGGCTCTATCACTTGGACCGCGGCTATGAACGGCTGGAGGAGAAGCTTCAGCTGGTCGGCGCGGATATCGAGCGGGTGGGTGATTAGGTTGCGCGCTATGCAATGCTGCAAACAGGACGTCGATAGATTAATCGACTAGCCTTGGCTCACCAGCCACACACGGATTGCACTGGCCAGACCCGGCGGGACTTCGGCCTTGATCCGTTCCGCATCAATCCTTGCAACCAGCGCGTTGATGGCCAAGCCCTCTGCCTCTGCCGCATCGCGCAGCATATCCCAGAACACAGGTTCCAGAGATATGCTCGTCTTGTGTCCAGCGATTTGCACAGAGCGCTTAACCGGCGGGTGATAGGGCGGATTTTCAGCAGGGGCGCTCATTTGTAATGCTCGCGCCGATCGCCAAAGCTGCGTACGCGTTTGCGCCAGTTGCGGTAACTCGATGGCTTCAGATTGGCGCGCATCAGCGTCTTCACCTGAGCGTCCGACAATCCGAACTCGCGCTCGATATCGGCAAAGGCGATATGATCGGAGAGCGCCATTTCAATCACAGCGCTGACTTCAGCATCGGAGAGGTCGTTGCCAGACATGCAGGTGTGCTAGTCGCCCCGCTGCCAAGGCGCAAACCCTCAATACATATGCTGCCCGCCATTGATGCTCATTGTGGAGCCGGTGAC
>CAZJAG010000099.1:4083-6079 GCA_964543735.1 uncultured Porphyrobacter sp.
CAAACCCTCAATACATATGCTGCCCGCCATTGATGCTCATTGTGGAGCCGGTGACAAAGCCTGCCTCGTCAGAGCACAGAAAGCCAACACCGCGCGCGATCTCGCCAGCTTCGCCCAAGCGGCCGACGGGGATTTTTGCAACGATCTTCTCAAGCACAGGTTCGGGCACAGCGGCGACCATATCGGTGTCGATATAGCCCGGCGCGATTGCGTTGACGGTGACGCCAAATTTCGCGCCTTCTTGCGCCAAAGCTTTGGTAAAGCCGTGAATGCCCGATTTGGCAGCGGCGTAATTCACTTGGCCATATTGGCCCGCCTGCCCATTGATCGAGCCGATATTGACGATCCGGCCCCAGCCGCGCTCGCGCATTCCGGGGAAGCAGGCTTTGGCCATATTGAAGCAACCACCCAGATTGACGCGCATCACGTCATTCCAGTCTTCGAAGCTCATCTTGTGGAGCGTTCCGTCGCGCGTGATGCCTGCATTGTTAACGACGGCATCGATTGGGCCAATATCTTTCTCGATTTGCGCGCAGCCTTCAATAGCAGCTTCGTGATCGCCAACATCGAATTTGTAGCTTTGAATGCCCGAGTCAGCCTCTAGCTGCTGTGCCGCTGCATCATTGCCCGCGTAATTGGCAACGACTGTGAAGCCATTGTCCTGAAGCTGCTCGCAAATCGCCCGGCCAATGCCGCGCGTTCCGCCTGTTACCACTGCTACTCTTGCCATGATCGTAAAACCCCTTGAGATTGGCTCCTCTCACTTGGACTTACGAAGCTACAGCGGTTGTGTTCCAGCACAAGCGAAATGCGCCGCCGTTCGGACGGAAAGGAAATTCACGGTTTGGAGAAATGCAGCGAGAGCCGCTCGTTCAGAAGCGGAACTGGGTTCCGACATAGACAGCCTGGCTGTCTTGAGGCGTATCTGTCAGCGGAGCCAGACGGTCATTATCCTGACTGATCCGCACGCCAGCGGTCACATCCAGATTGCGCGTGACGCTGTAAGAGCCGCCCACATCAACCGATTGCGTGCCTTGCCCTTGCAAAGTGCCTTCCGAACGGCCCGCAATGTCCTTGTCCTCAAGCGAAATGCGCGGTTTGAAACGGCTGGGCTTTTCCTCGGCCGAACCCTTACCCGGCTCAAACTCGGCAAGATCGGGCATGTCGAGCTTGCGGACATTGTCCGGCAAGGTGAGCGCGCGCGAGGATGTGAGAGCACGGGTCGACGCCTTGCTCTCTACAGGAACGATCGGACGGGCAAAGCTTTGATAGCCGCGCGCAATGCCCAGATTGTACCGCGTAGGCTCGATCTTGGTCTGAGCGATGGTTGGCGCTTTGGCTTCACGCTTGCCCGGTGCTTCCTTGATTGCCGAGCGAACCGAAATCGCTTGCGCCTTGTCGCTATCCATCCGCACCGCGACTGTCACTGTGCGATCACGTTTGTCTTCAGTGCCTGCGGGCGTAAAGCGGAACCCGCGGTCACGCACACGCTCGGCCACGCGGCGGGCCAATTGCGGATCAACCGAGGCTGGTGTGAAAAATTCGCGGAATGTCTGCTCAGCCGAAACGCCCGTTGCAGTAAAGCTGGCGAAGGCCATGCCAGCGCTGGGCAGACTGATAGCGAGACCGGCAGCGCCCAGCACCAAGGACAGCTTGGCGCCCGTCAATGCTGGAGATTTGCGTGCCATCTTGTCTCTCGTCCTACCCCTGTTTGAGCGTATTCTAGCTTAAGAGCCGCCCTTTTCTACCTGTATTTTCTGCCAGCGAGTGCCTGAACCCGCGCTGATCTGATCTGCCGTAACGTAAAGTTGCGACAAGAGCATGCCAAATTATGTTGCATAGATAGACGCATTTTGCCTCGCGCGTCACTCGCTTCACTACCTATTGCGCATTTTCGGGACAGATATGTTGCATTGCGTCCACACGCCGACAGCAGCACAGCGGGCATTCAGCTTGCATAAAGCGCCCTTGGCGACAGGGTGGGCGACACGGTGGA
>CAZJAG010000099.1:6179-8488 GCA_964543735.1 uncultured Porphyrobacter sp.
ATACGCGCTCTTGCTGGCAGCAAATGGTCAGCTATAGAGGGTGAAATCCAATTTGCGTTTAAGGACGGATATATCATGCGCGCTTCTGATATCGGCATCACAAAGGCGGCCAAAGCTCCGGTAAAGGCAATCGCAGCGAGTGTTGCATGCCTTGCTCTTGCTGCTTGCGGTGGGTCAGAGCGGCCACGCACTGATCTGGCAGCCAGCCAAGTCAACACAATCGGCGTCAATTCCTATTTGTGGCGTGCCGCGCTGGACACGGTCAGCTTCGCGCCTCTGCTTCAGGCCGATAGCGCAGGCGGTGTGATTGTGACCGATTGGTACACCAATCCGGGCAATGCGGGCGAGCGTGTGAAAGTGACCGTGACAATCCTCGATCAGGATTTGCGCGCCGATGCCTTGCGGGTTGCGGCCAGTCGCCAGGTTGCTCAGGGCGGGGCATGGGTGAACGCGCCTGTGCAGGCGGCCACTGTGCAAAAGCTTGAGGACATTATCCTCACCAAAGCGCGCGATTTGCGCCGCCAGGCTGTCGCTTCCTGAGCTATTTCGCTCTAGGCTTTCCCGATGATCAAGACGCCATTTGACAGCCGGTTCGAGCAGCGCTTCGAGCCGGGCCAAGCCGACGCGCGCTGGCAGTGCGTGTGGGACGATGCCGCCTGTTTCGCAGCCGATAGCGATAGCGCAAAGCCCAAGAGCTATGTGCTGGAAATGTTCCCCTATCCCAGCGGGCGCATCCATATGGGCCATGTCCGCAATTACACGATGGGCGATGTGCTGGCGCGCTATAAGGCGATGCGCGGGTTTGAAGTGCTGCATCCGATGGGCTGGGATGCTTTCGGAATGCCGGCTGAAAATGCTGCGATGGAGAAGAAGGTTCATCCCGGCGACTGGACCCGCTCCAATATCGAGGCGATGAAAGCGCAATTGAAGCGGATCGGATTTGCGCTCGACTGGACACGCGAGTTCGCCACTTGCGACCCTGAATATTACGGGCATGAGCAAGCGCTCTTCCTCGATATGTATGAAGCTGGGCTGGTTGGCCGCCGCCAATCCGAAGTGAACTGGGACCCTGTCGATATGACAGTGCTTGCCAATGAGCAGGTCATTGATGGCAAGGGATGGCGCAGCGGTGCCGAAGTTGAAAAGCGCAAGCTTGACCAGTGGTTCTTCAAAATCACCGACTTTGCCGAAGACTTGCTTGAAGGCCTTGGCGATCTGAAAGACTGGCCTGACAAAGTCCGGCTGATGCAGGAAAACTGGATCGGCAAATCCAGCGGGCTCGAGTTCGCTTTCGAGCTTTCCAATGGCGAAAAGCTGCCCGTTTACACAACGCGGCCCGATACGATTTTCGGTGCGAGCTTTGTGGCTGTGGCAGCCGATCATCCAGTCGCGCAAGGGCTGAGCGATGACCTGCAAGTTCAAGCCTTTATCGAGGAATGCAAACGCGGCGGGACAACTGCAGCAGCGCTAGAGACAGCAGAGAAGCTGGGCTTCAAAACCGGCATTACTGCCAAGCATCCCTTCACAGGCGAGCCAATGCCGCTCTTCATCGCCAATTTCGTGCTGATGGATTATGGCACAGGCGCCGTGATGGGCGTGCCCGGCCATGACCAGCGCGATTTCGAATTTGCAACCAAATATCAGCTGCCGATAATGCGTGTTGTCGCGAAGGACGCAAGCGAGGCTGATGCGCCAATGGGCGATGAGGCAGAAGCGGGCGACGGCATTCTGGTCAATTCGCAATTCCTCGATGGCAAGCCGGTGGAAGAGGCCAAGGCCGATGTGATTGCGCGGGCTGAGGACGGCGGATGGGGCGAGGGCACGACTGTGTGGCGGCTGCGCGATTGGGGCATTTCGCGCCAACGCTATTGGGGAACACCGATCCCTTTCATCCACTGCGATGCTTGCGGGATTGTGCCTGTTCCCAAAGATCAGCTGCCAGTGACTTTGCCAGAGGATGTGGACTTTGAAACGCCGGGCAATCCGCTGGAGCGGCATGCAAGCTGGAAGCATGTCAGCTGCCCTCGATGCGGCAAGGATGCTGTGCGCGAGACGGACACGCTCGACACATTCACCAATTCCAGCTGGTATTTCCTGCGCTTTGCCTCGCAGCCCGATGATGCGCCGTTTGACGCTGAAGAAATCGCCAAATGGATGCCGGTCGAGCATTATATCGGCGGGATCGAGCATGCGATTTTGCACTTGCTCTATGCGCGCTTCTGGACGCGCGCCCTGGCGCATATTGGCAAGTTTGATGTGAAAGAGCCGTTTGCCTCGCTCTTCACGCAAGGCATGGTGACGCATGAGAC
>CAZJAG010000100.1:0-6134 GCA_964543735.1 uncultured Porphyrobacter sp.
TAAGGCGTCATGCCTTCTTCGCGGCAGGGAACCTTGTCCATGTCGAGACGGATACCGGCCTTGCCATTGGTCGCCATCTCGACGCTTGAACTTGTCAGCCCCGCTGCGCCCATATCTTGAATGGCCACAATCGCATCGGTTGCCATCAGCTCAAGGCAGGCCTCGATCAGCAGCTTCTCGGTGAAGGGATCGCCAACTTGCACGGTGGGGCGCTTGGCCTCGGCATCTTCTTCAAAGTCAGCAGACGCCATGGTTGCGCCATGGATGCCATCACGCCCGGTTTTCGACCCGACATAGACAATCGGATTGCCGACGCCTGTCGCGGCCGAGTAGAAAATTTTATCCGCATCCGCGACGCCAACTGTCATCGCATTGACGAGGATATTGCCATCATAGGCGGGGTGGAAATTGGTCTCACCGCACACGGTCGGCACGCCCACGCAATTGCCATAGCCGCCAATTCCGGCAACCACGCCTTTGACCAAATGCTGCATCTTGGGATGATCAGGCCGACCAAACCGCAAAGCGTTCGCATTCGCGACCGGGCGCGCGCCCATTGTAAACACATCGCGCAAAATACCGCCAACGCCCGTTGCTGCGCCCTGATAGGGTTCGATGTAGGAGGGGTGGTTGTGGCTCTCCATCTTGAAGATCGCCGCCAATTTTTGCCCGTCAGGCCCGTCACCAATGTCGATCACGCCTGCATTCTCGCCCGGGCCGCAAATCACCCAGTCGGCCTCGGTTGGGAGCTTCTTTAAGTGCAAACGCGAAGACTTGTAGCTGCAATGCTCCGACCACATGACCGAGAAGATGCCAAGTTCGACCATATTGGGCTCGCGCCCTAGCGACTTGAGCACTTGTTCGTATTCTTCCGGCGAAAAGCCGTGCTGCTCGACGATTTCGGGAGTGATCTCAGATGCGATTTGGGATGCGTTCTCGGACATAGCTTCGCCTTTAACCGCGGCAGCTTTTCCCCGCTAGTGCCGCGCACTCAAGGTGGCCAAGTTTTGCCCAACCTAGCTCGTGAACTTGAGCGTCACGAAGCAGGCAATCGCCGAAGCAGTGCCTGTCGCAAAGGCGCCCCACATAATGTCCATCACCGAGATATGCGTCGACCACACTTTCAGCACCGCTTGGCTGGTGAGATCGAATGTGGCGTAACACAGCGCGCCCAGCAGAGCGCCATTGATCAGCGCAGCTGTCCATTGCCCGCTCTCAAGACCCGGGCGAATGGCGAAATAGACCATGCCGGCGAGATAGAGGAAATAGAAGGTGAGTGCTGCGCCCCAGCGCACCTCGTCAGCCATGATCGAGCCGATCGTCGGGCGATAGAGATTGGGCGCGGCCCAGCGCAGCCAGAACGCATCGAGCACTCCAAACGCAATCGCGGCGGTGATGTAAGCGATGACAAATTTCATTTTGCGTCTCCTGTGGGCGAGCAGCAGCCTTGACCATAAGCCTCGCGCGGGTCAATGCTTCGCGGCGCAAGCGGGGAGTATGAGAAATTTCGCAGGAACAGCCGAAGATTGACGCGATGAGCTTTGAACAGGCGCTCCAGGCGCTGGAGGAAATCGTCCAGCAGCTGGAAAGCGGAAGTGTCCCGCTCGACCAGTCAATTGATTTGTATGAAAAAGGCGAGGGGCTGCGCAAACATTGTCAGGCGCGGCTCGATGCAGCGCAGGCCAAGATCGAGAGCATTGTTGCAGGCAAGGATGGCGCGCCCACGGGCACAAAGCCCTTTGATGCGGATAAATAGGCGCGCATGGTGAGCTTGGCCGAAACCGATCTGCTGAAGCGCGAGCTGACCCGCATTCAGGCCGAGGTTGATTCGGTTTTTGACGCTTTTCTGCCCGTTCCAAGAGATACGCGGGCGCGGCTGATCGAGGCGATGCGCTATGCCGCAATTGGCGGGGGCAAGCGGGTTCGTCCGCTCTTGCTGGTCGCCAGTGCTGAACTGTTCGGAGTGGACCGCACGGCGGCTTTGCGCGCGGGCTGCGCGGTCGAGGCGATCCATGTCTACTCGCTCATCCATGATGACTTGCCCTGCATGGATGATGATGATTTGCGCCATGGCAAGCCGACTTTGCACAAGACTTTTGACGAGGCGACAGCGGTGCTGGCGGGGGATTCGCTGCATGCTTTGGCGTTCGAGATTTTGTCTGACCAAGCGACCAGCTCTGATCCGTTTACGCGCGCTGAGCTGATTGCAACCTTGGCAACCGCGTCCGGCATGAACGGCATGGCGGGCGGCCAGATGATGGATATGGAAGCGGACAAGGCCGATTATGACCTTGCTGCGATCACTCGCCTGCAACAGCTCAAGACGGGCGCATTGCTGGCGGCTTCGGTGGAGATGGGAGCCGTGCTGGGCAAGGTCGCGCCCGAAGCGCGCGCGAACCTGCGCGCTTATGCGCGTGATATCGGATTGGCGTTCCAGATTGCCGACGATCTGCTCGATGTGAGCGGGGATGAGACAAAAGCGGGCAAGGCTCTTCGCAAGGACGAAGATCAAGGAAAACAGACATTTGTGACGCTGATGGGCGCCGATAAAGCACGCGAGCAAGCGCGCGTTCTGGTCGATCAGGCGGTCGGACATTTGGCAAGCTATGGCGAGGAAGCCGAGCTGCTGCGTGCGCTGGCGAGATTTATCGTTGAGAGGGACAGGTGATGACGAAACGCATCGGGATTTACCCCGGGACATTCGATCCGATTACGCTGGGCCATGCCGATATCATCCGGCGCGGGTCAAAGCTGGTCGATCATCTCATCATCGGGGTGACAACCAATCCGTCCAAAAACCCGATGTTCGATACTGATGAGCGGCTCGCCATGGTCGAGCGCGAGGTGAGAGCGCTTGGCCTGTCCAATGTCGAAGTGCTTGGTTTCAATGCGCTTTTGGTCAAGTTTGCACGCCAGCAAAAGGCGAATGTGCTGATCCGCGGACTGCGCGCTGTCGCTGATTTCGAATATGAGTATCAGATGGCGGGCATGAACCAGCAGCTTGATGACGAGATCGAGACAGTGTTCCTGATGGCGGATGTCAGCTTGCAGCCGATCGCTTCCAAACTGGTCAAAGAAATCGCACGCTTTGGCGGTGATGTGACGCCGTTTGTGAGCGAAAAAGTGCGCGATGATGTGAATGCGCGGGTCGAGAAACTGGGCCGTCTGGGCGATATTTGAGCCAAAACTGGCGCATTTTTGGCTCTAATCGACTCTAACTGGCGCTATTTTGCGCCTAAAATGAGCCTATTTGAGCTTAATCGAACCTAACTTGGCCCAAAACGCGCTGTGCATGGGGCGATATTCATTCATTGAAGTGTCAGCCCGCCAAGTTTACACCGCTTGCAACTTTTGCAGACACAATTGAAACTCCACTGGTGACGAACCCCATGATCAAAAATCTCCTTTCAGCGGCCACGGGCCTCGCGCTTCTGGCTGCTCCGCAAATCACAGCGGCGCAAGATCAGGCCGCCGCTGCCGCGCCGCGCTACATGCCGATCAATTACAGTCAGGCGGAGCAGCCTGAAAATGTCTGGCTGCTTGACCTGTCCAATGGTCAGCGCGTCGCAATTCGCCTGATGCCGAGCTGGGCACCGTCGCATGTCGAGCGGATCAAGACGCTCACCCGCCAGGGCTTTTACGATGGCGTTGTGTTCCACCGCGTGATTGACGGATTTATGGCGCAAGGCGGCGATCCCACCGGCACAGGGCAGGGCGGCTCCAACATGCCAGACCTCAAGGCCGAGTTTAACCCGATGCCGCATGTGCGCGGCACGGTATCGATGGCGCGCGCCACGTCCGAGGACAGCGCGAACAGCCAGTTCTTCATCGTGTTCTACCCGCGCTTCTCGCTCGACAAGAAATACACCAATTTCGGCCGGGTGATCGCCAATATGGCCGCGGTCGACGCGATCAGTAAGGGCGAGCCGCCCGCCAATCCCACGCGGATTGTGCAAGCCTCGCTCGCTTCCGATGCGAAGCCTGTGCCGGTTCCCGCACCGCCGCCAGCGCCCGAGCCTGAAATTACGGCTGATCTGCTGAACGCTCCCTTAGAAGAGTAGCCCATAGAAGAGTAGGCTTTCCTCTGCGCAAAAGCGCGATTAGAAGCCGCGCATCATGCGCGTAGACCTGTTTGATTTCGAGCTTCCGCAAGAGCGGATTGCCTTGCGCCCTGCGCGCCCGCGCGATGCGGCAAAGATGCTGTTCGTGCCACCGCAAGGCGAGTTTGGCGATCATGGCGTGCGCGACTTGCCGAGGCTTCTGCGCGCCGGTGATGTGCTTGTCTTCAATGACACCCGCGTCATTCCTGCCCAGCTTGAAGGGCGGCGCAAGGGCGGCGAGGCGAAGATCGGCGCGACCTTGCACAAGCGCGTTGACTTGCGCCGTTGGCAGGCTTTCATCCGCAATGCCAAGCGGCTGAAAACAGGCGATGTGATCATCTTTGGCGGCGGGGTGGAGGCAAGCGCCGAGGAACGCCTCGAAGATGGCAGCTTCGTGCTCCATTTTGCGGGCGAGGAGCCGGTGGAAATATTGCTGGAACGCGCAGGCACTATGCCGCTGCCACCATACATCGCGAGCAAGCGCGTAACCGATGCGCAGGACCGCGAAGATTACCAGACCATGTTCGCAAAAGAGGATGGCGCAGTTGCCGCTCCCACGGCTGCGCTCCATTTCACGCCGGAACTGATCGGCGCATTGGATGAGGCCGGCATAACGCGCGAGACGCTGACTCTGCATGTAGGGGCGGGCACATTCTTGCCGGTGAAGGTCGATGAGACGGATGACCACCAGATGCATTCGGAATGGGGCCGGATTGAAGCCGAGACTGCCGAGCGGCTGAATGCGGCGCGCGCCAATGGCGGGCGGATCATTTCGGTCGGAACGACTTCGCTGCGCCTCCTCGAAAGTGCCGCGCGCGATGATGGCCTGATCGAGGCTTTTGCAGGCGACACCGATATTTTCATCACGCCGGGTTATCGCTTCAAAGCAATTGACGGACTGATGACCAATTTCCACTTGCCCAAATCCACGCTTTTCATGCTGGTCAGCGCGCTGATGGGGCGCGAGCGGATGCAGGCCGCCTATGCCCATGCCGTCGCGCAGGAATATCGCTTCTATTCCTATGGTGACTCCTCTTTGCTTGTGCCCTAACCAAGTTGCATGTCCGAACCCATTTTGCAGATCGAGGGGTTGACCAAGACCTATGCCGGCGGCGTGAAAGCGCTGGACGGTGTTGATCTGACCATCTGTAAAGGCGAGATTTTTGCGCTTCTTGGCCCCAATGGCGCGGGCAAGACAACGCTGATTGGCGCGGTGTGCGGTCTGGTGCGCGCATCGGGCGGCACGATCCATGCCTTTGGTGAGGATATCTCTCAAAACTGGCGCAGCACGCGTGCGCGCATCGGGCTCGTCCCGCAAGAGCTTGCAACCGATATGTTCACGCCTGTCATTCGCACGGTCAATTATTCGCGCGGGCTGTTCGGTGTGACACCAGATGCGGCGAGGGTGGAAGAAATCCTGCGCTCGCTATCGCTGTGGGACAAACGCGATGAGAAGATCATGGCGCTCTCGGGCGGGATGAAGCGGCGGGTGCTGATTGCGAAAGCGCTGGCACATGAGCCGGACCTATTGTTCCTCGATGAGCCGACTGCAGGCGTTGATGTGGAATTGCGCAAGGATATGTGGCGGTTGATCGGCGAGATGCGCGAGCGCGGCGTCACCATCATTCTCACCACGCATTACATCGAGGAAGCCGAGGAAATGGCTGACCGCGTGGGAATTATCCGCAGCGGCAAAATCCTGATGGTGGATGAGAAAGACGCGATCATGGCGCGGCTTGGCCGGACAGAGGCGCATATTACCTTGGCCGAGCCGATGGCTGTGTTGCCGCCGGAATTGACGCAATATCCGCTCGAGCTGGAGGAGGGCGGCGCATCGCTATGCTATCGCGGCGGAGACGGAGCGGGCAAGGGCAAGGCGGAAGTTGCTGCAATCACCAAAGCTCTGGCGGCAATGGATGTCGACTATATCGGCATTGAAACGCGCGAAAGCTCGCTTGAAGATATCTTCGTTGACCTGATGGGAGCGGATCAGGGGTACGCGGGCGAGGGCCAGGCAGCCGGGGGCCAGGCAGC
>CAZJAG010000100.1:6234-8444 GCA_964543735.1 uncultured Porphyrobacter sp.
GGGCCAGGCAGCCGGGGGCCAGGCAGCATGAGCTTTAACTGGCGCGGCGCCTATTCGATTTTCACGACCGAGCTGATGCGGGCCTTTCGCACCGCTTTCCAATCGATCCTGTCGCCTGTCCTCACAACCTCGCTCTATTTCATCGTGTTTGGCTCGGCGATTGGAAGCCGGATGCCTGCAATGAGCGGGGTGGATTATGCCGCCTTTATCATTCCCGGCCTGCTGATGTTGACACTCCTGGGGGAGACGACCAGCAATGCCTCTTTCGGCATCTATATGCCGCGCTTTACCGGCGCGATTTACGAGCTGCTCTCCGCCCCTGTCGGCGTTGCCGAGACGCTGATCGGCTATGTCGGCGCAGCTGCTGTAAAGAGCCTCATCCTTGCATCAATCATTCTTGTGACCGCATCCTTCTTCGTCGAGTATCAGATCCAGCATCCGGTGCTGGCAGTGCTTTATATCATGCTGGTGGCGGCGAGTTTCTCGCTCTTCGGTTTCATTCTGGGCATTTGGGCGGACAATTTCGAGAAGCTGGGGATCATCCCGCTGCTGTTGCTGACCCCGCTGACCTTCCTTGGCGGGACATTCTACTCGATCGATATGCTGCCCGCGCCGTGGGATCAGGTCGCGCTGCTCAACCCCATTGTCTATCTGGTGAGCGGGCTGCGCTGGACATTTTACGGCGTATCCGATGTCAGCATCTGGGTGTCCTTGGGGATTACGCTGGGCTTTCTGGCAGTCTGCACTGCGATCATCGCCTATATTTTCAAGACGGGCTGGCGGCTCCGTGAGTAAATTTGTGAGTGAGTTTGACGCATGAGCACGCGGTTCTCTTTCACGCTTGAGGCCACCGATGGGCGCGCGCGCAAGGGGCGCATCCAGATGCAGCGCGGCGATATTCGCACGCCCGCCTTTATGCCGGTGGGAACAGCCGCGACCGTCAAAGCGATGAAGCCGGAGAGCGTGCGCGCGACAGGGGCGGACATCATCCTTGGCAACACCTATCATCTGATGCTGCGCCCGGGGGCTGAACGGGTTGCGCGGCTTGGCGGATTGCACACATTCATGAATTGGGAGCGGCCCATCCTCACCGATAGCGGCGGCTATCAGGTGATGAGCCTTTCCGATCTTCGCAAGCTGACCGAGGAAGGCGTGGAGTTTCGCAGCCATATCGATGGCTCCAAACATATGCTCACGCCTGAACGTTCGATGGAAATCCAGCGCCTGCTTGGCAGTGATATTGTGATGGCGTTTGACGAGTGCCCGCGCGCGGATCAGCCCCGCGATGAGATCGCTGCCTCGATGGAATTGTCGATGCGCTGGGCAAAGCGCAGCCGCGACGGGTTTGATACAGGCGAGGAACATGCGGCGCGCTCGGCTCTGTTCGGCATTCAACAAGGTGCATTGGATGAAGAGCTTCGCAAACACTCCGCTCAGGCGCTGACCGACATCGGCTTTGATGGCTATGCAGTGGGCGGGCTTGCGGTGGGCGAGGGGCAGGAGGCGATGTTCGCAACGCTCGAATTCGCGCCCGAACAACTCCCCAAAGACCGCCCGCGTTACCTGATGGGTGTCGGCAAGCCCGATGATCTTGTCGGCGCGGTCGAGCGCGGGATTGATATGTTCGATTGCGTGCTCCCTACACGTTCGGGCCGCAATGGTCAGGCGTTTACATGGGGCGGGGCGCTCAACCTCAAAAATGCGCGCTTTGCTGAAGATCAAGGCCCGCTGGATGAGCGCTGCACTTGTCCCACTTGCAGCTCTTACTCGCGCGCCTATCTGCACCATCTGATCAAATCATCCGAGATCCTTGGCGCAATGCTGGTGACCGAGCATAATTTAAGCTTCTACCAACAGTTGATGGAAGCCATGCGTGAGGCTATTGGCGCAGGCACATTTGCTGCATTCGCGCGCGCGTTCCGGCGCGATTATCTTGGAAGTAAGTAACCCATGCCCAAAATGCCCGATGACTGCACTTCCATGATCGAGGTTCGCGAAGGCGTGGATGCAACCGACCGCGAGCTGGTCGCGCTGCTCGATCGGCGCTTTGGCTATATGCGCGCGGCCGCCCGTATCAAGCCAAGCCGCGACACGGTGCGCGATGAAGATCGCAAGGCGGCTGTGATTGCCGCTGCCAAGGCTGATGCCGAAGCGCGCGGTATTCCCGCCGATGTGGTGGAGGATGTGTGGGAGCGGCTTGTCGAAGGCTC
>CAZJAG010000101.1:0-4807 GCA_964543735.1 uncultured Porphyrobacter sp.
ATGTTTGACGAGCCCTTTGCTGACGCCTCTGCTTTGCCGACATGGCGCGTTTGCCAATTGGCGCGCGAGAATGTCACCGTGGCGCTTTCGGGTGATGGAGCGGATGAGGCCTTTGCAGGTTACCGCCGCCAGGTCTTCCACGCGCATGAAGAGCGAGCGAGATCGTTTTTGCCGCAGGCTCTGCGCGGACCGGTTTTTGGAACGCTTGGCAGACTGTGGCCCAAGGCAGATTGGGCTCCGCGTCCATTGAGAGCGAAGTCGACCTTCCTTGCGCTCGCAGGCGATGGCAATGAAGGCTATGCACGCGGTCTTTCGGTTTTGACGCAGGATCAGCGCACGGCCCTTTATGGCGATAATGCGAAAGCACAATTGCAAGGTTATCGCGGCGAAGATGCAGTGGTTGAGCTGATGCGGGATGCACCGGCGCGCAGCGGATTGGACCGCGCGCAATATGCCGATCTGAAATTCTGGCTACCCGGAGACATCCTCACCAAGGTTGACCGCACAAGCATGGCAGTCAGCCTTGAAGCGCGCGAACCTCTGCTTGACCACCGCTTGATCGAGTTTGCGGTAACTTTGCCAGAAAATTTCCGTGTAAAAGGTTCGCAGGGCAAATATCTGCTCAAGAAGAGTATGGAGCGGCATTTGCCCGATCCCATTCTCTATCGGCCCAAGCAGGGCTTTGTGACGCCGATCGCACAATGGCTAAGAGGCCCATTGGCGGATAGTGCGCGTGCAATTGCGACAAGCGAACTACTTGTAAATTCGGGCGTATTCTCGGCAAGTTCGCTGTCACGACTGGCCGAGGATCACATTGCTGGTCGATCGGACAATTCGCGCGCCTTGTGGCAGATGATTATGCTCGACAAGAGCCTGACGCGCCTTGCAGTGACGGGGTAGCCAGGTCGCGCATTCGAGCGTGCTGCATACTCATCTGACCCGAATTGAGACTCAGCTCGCCGCGAGAGGCGAGAGAAAATTTGCGCATTTCCCAAAAAGCCAGCATAAACCCACGAGTGGGAGAAGAAGAACAGGATGTTTCCGACATTTCGGAAATATTCAATGAGGTCGAATAAGTAATAAAGGGCACGGGTTTTTGGATAGCGGTACTGGCAAGGCTATTCCCCTTTCGGGCGACAGTGAGGCTTTCGCTGAGAGCGCGCTGCACTCTGCCATACCGCAAGAAATCTTCGAACTTGATCAGCTCGATGTTCTTTATGACGAGCGCACCAGTGCTCTTTGGACCTTCATGAGCCCGGCCGAGCGACCAAGCTTTACGCATGAAATGCTGGACGACTTTGAGAGCTGGCAGGATTGTATCGATGGCGGGTTTGGGACCGATAAAGTTCCGCTCAAATATCTGATCCTGGGAAGCAGGGCGCCAAATGTCTTTTGCTTCGGCGGCGATCTTGACCTCTTTCAGGAGCTAATCCGCAAGCGCGACCGCGAAGGTCTGGTAAAGTATGGCCATCGCTGCTGCGCTATTTTGTATCGTAATATCCAAGCTTTCAACATGCAGATGCTGACCGTGGGATTGGTGCAGGGGGCTGCGCTGGGCGGTGGGTTCGAAGCTTTGTTATCCTTCGATTATATCATTGCAGAGCGCCATTCGACCTTTGCTCTGCCCGAAATTATGTTCGGGCTTTACCCCGGCATGGGCGCACATGCGCTCCTTTCGCGCAAGCTGGGCAGTGCGATGGCGGAACGGATTATCGTTTCGAACCAAACCTATTCAGCTGAACAGATGTATGATCTGGGCATTGTTCACGAGCTTGCCGAAACCGGCGATGGATTGCGGGCAACGCGTGACTTCATCCTGAAATCAGGGCGGCGGCATTCGGGCCTGGTCGGATCGCGCCGGGCGAGCAAAGCGACCTGGCGGCTAACGCTGGACGAGTTGAACGAGATTACCGAGATTTGGGCTGACACAGCCTTGCGTTTGCAAGGCAAGGATCTCAAGCTGATGAATAGGCTCGTCACGGCGCAGCGCAAGCTGGCTGAGCGGACTGCATCACAGGCAGCAGCCTAGATTTCGCTCCCCACGTTTTCAGGCGCGATACCGTGACCAAGCGCCATATATTCGCGGCTCTGCATTTCCGTAAGACGGCTAACCGTTCGCTCAAACTCGAAAGCTCCATCGCCCGCTGGGTAAAGCGCCTCTGGCTGCGCAGCAGCGGTTGCGAACAGTTTGACGCGATGTTCGTAAAGCGCGTCGATCAAAGTGACGAAGCGCGCGGCCTCATTGCGTTTATCTCGCCCCATTTGCGGTATGCCAACGATGATCACCGTATGATAGGCGCGCGCAATTGCGAGGTAATCAGGTGCGCCGCGCGCCTCTGCGCACAACCGCTTGAAGCTGAAGACGGCCACACCTTTGAGGCTTTTGGGTACGTGCAGCATCCGATTGCCGCCCAGATCAAGCTGGCCGCTTGGAACATTCTCAGCATCTTCGGGATTGTAATCAGTCAAGCGGAAGAAGACGTCGCGCACGGCATCGGTCGCCGGGTCGCCCAGCGGGGTATGCCAGCTGTCGATATCGCCGATCCGGTCAAGCCGATAGTCGAGCGGCCCGTTGAGCGGCAGCACTTCGAGCCAGTCTTCAATCAGATCGATGAATGGGAGGAAATGCTCACGGTTGAGACCGTCTTTGTAAAGGTCTTGCGGTGGGCGATTAGACGTCGTCACAATCGCAACATTCTCGTCCACAATTAGGGCTTTGAATAAGCGGCTCATGATCATGGCGTCTGCTGAATTGGTCACGACCATTTCATCGAAGTTGAGGCAATCAAGCTCTGCTCCGATGGCGGCCGCAACAGGCGGGATCGGATCGCCGCTTTCTTTCTTGCGCTCTTCGTGAAGGCGCACATGCACCTCTTGCATGAAGGCGTGGAAATGCGCGCGGCGTTTGGCATTTATGGCGAGCGTTTCATGGAACAGATCCATCAACATGGACTTTCCGCGCCCGACGCCGCCCCACATGTAGATGCCCGCTGCACTCCCGGTCTTTTCGCCAAATATGCGAGACAAGAACCCCCGGCTTGAACTTGCTTCCAAAGCGTCTTGCAGCCTTTCGAGCCGTTCCACCGCCCCGCTCTGATCGGCATCTGCTTGCAGCTCGCCCGCTGCAATCAAAGCGTCATATCGCGCTTTGATCCCGCTCATTTGGCGACGAACTTGCGCACGATCCCTGAAAAGGCTGCAACCCTGTTATCATCCTGCACCACTTCGCCGCGCAGAAAAACCAGCCGACCCGTCTCGCGCATGATCTGCGTCACAGCATCCAGCGGGCGCTTGGGATCACCAGCGCCGATAAACTGGGTCGAGATTTCCAGCGTTACAGAAGGGCCAGCATTGCCCGTGCCTACCGTATGCATGGTTGTGAACAGGGCAATGTCGATCAGCGATTGAGTTACCGCGCCGTGGATCACGCCTTGCAGGTTCTCATGTTTGCGCTGAGGGAACATCCGCAGGCGGCAGAATTCCCCTTCTTTACGCGTGATGAGCTTGCCCATCACCGCGCCGTTGAAGATCGTTGCGTCTTTCAGATTCCAGTGATGCCAGCCCGGATTTTCCGGATCAGGCAAATGGTCAAAAACCTCATCCTTTAACGCCATGCCAGATCACAGATGGCGCTCGACCATCATCTTCTTTGTCTCGGCAATCGCTTTGGCTGGAGAGAGGCCCTTGGGGCAGACATTCGCGCAATTCATGATCGTGTGGCAGCGATAGAGGCGGAACGGATCTTCCAGCTCGTTGAGGCGCTCGCCCGTCATTTCATCGCGGCTATCTGCCAGCCAGCGATACGCTTGCAAAAGGATCGCAGGGCCAAGGAACTTGTCCGAATTCCACCAATAGGATGGGCACGATGTCGAGCAGCATGCGCATAGGATGCATTCGTAAAGCCCGTCCAGCTTCTCACGCTGTTCAGGCGATTGCAAACGCTCCTTACCTGAAGGCGTGGTGGACACAGTCTGCAGCCATGGCCGGATCGAAGCGTATTGAGCGTAGAAATGGGTGAAGTCGGGAACCAGATCCTTGATCACATCCATATGGGGCAGGGGGGTGATCCGCACCTCGCCCTTCAGATCCTCAATCGAGGTGGTGCATGCGAGGCCGTTCTTGCCGTTCATATTCATCGCGCACGAACCGCAAATCCCCTCACGGCACGACCGGCGGAAGGTCAGCGTCGGATCAATCTCGTTCTTGATCTTGAACAGTGCATCGAGGACCATCGGGCCGCAATCATCCACATCGACCTCAAACGTGTCATAGCGCGGGTTCGCGCCGCTATCGGGATCAAAGCGGTAGATTTTGAACTTTTTCACCTTCGAAGCGCCGTCCGCCTTATGGACATTGCCCTTGCTGGTGATTGTCGAATTTTTCGGAAGCGTGAAAGTCGCCATGGTCGATCAGATCCCTGTGATTGCTTGTCTCTTCTCTAGCGGCTTTGCGCGTAAGGGCAAGGTGGCGATTGTTGACCATTTTGGCAGGCGAATTGAGCGCGTTGCATCACTTGCTAGCCATTCTTGTAAGAGAGCCATGAGTCACTGTCCTAATAAAGAGAACGCAATGGGCCTTGAACGGTCGTTCTTGCAGCAAAGAATTGACAAATCGCGTCTTCTCATACTGGTGATGTAGCGATGATTGATGATGTAGGAAAATGGCCGAAGGGCGCGCCTGAGAGTGCAGCCGTGTTTGGCGCAAGCGGCGGAATTGGCGCGGCATTGGTTGAGCAGCTTCTAGAGGATGGATGCGAGCGGGTTTTTGCCGGTTCGCGCAGCGGCAAGGAGGTGCAAGGCGCGGTTCC
>CAZJAG010000101.1:4907-8381 GCA_964543735.1 uncultured Porphyrobacter sp.
CGCACTGTCTTTGCGGCGCTTTCGGCCCGAGTGGGTTCGATCAGCGACAATGGGCTGGGGGGCTGGCATTCCTATCGCGCCAGCAAGGTTGCGCTCAATATGCTGCTGAAAAACTTCGCGATCGAGCTATCGCGAACCCATCCTGAGGCCGTCGTGCTGGGCCTGCATCCCGGCACGGTCGACACGTCTCTGTCACAGCCGTTTCAAAGTGGCTTGCCCGAGGGGCAATTGCTCACGCCTGCCCGGTCTGCGCGTGCGCTGATGGACGTAATTGCAGCGGCAGGGCCGGAGCAATCGGGCAAGGTGTTTGACTGGAAAGGGGTGCAGATACCCGCTTAGCTCATCAATCCGTGGCGCCTCAGACTGTCCGCCAGAATGCTTTCGATCAGCTGTTCCTGCGTCCAACCGGCCAGAATTGCCGAGCGGCCAAACACCTTTTGCGACCACAAATTGCAATTGAGATTAAGCTCAAGGAAAGTGACGTCGCCTGTCGTCTCGTTCACACGGAATTCGAACCGGCCATAGTCGAACGGGCGGTATTCGCTCCACAATTTGCGTGTGTAATCGCTGATGACTGCGCCGATTTCGGGATCATCATAAGGGTCGAGCGAGTATTTCTGGCTGCGGTCGACCAAATCGCGCTTTTCCTCATATTTGCGCAAATGTTCCGGATCGGCCTGCCTGAAAATCATCATCGGCATGATCTTCGGTTCGCCCAAAGTCACCACTGGCACTTCGACATCGCTGCCCTGCATAAAGGGCTCGACCAGTGCATCATGGCCCAGATCGTGAATGGCCTCTATCGCCAGTTTGATGCCTGTCCAATCGCTCGCCTCATGCACACCCCAGCTAGCCGAGGAATTGTTGGGTTTGATTACCCAGCGCTCAGCCTCGGGATGCGCGTTTGTGGCGACAGGCACGCCGCGCCGGTAAATCGCCCACGGCGCCGTGGGAACGCCTGCATCAATCGCGGCGCGCTTGGCCAGATGCTTGTCATCGGAAAGTCCGCGCAGAATAGGGCTCGCGCCGAGATAGGGTACTCCGTGCCGTTCGCACAAAAGCGGGCAGAGCATTTCCGAATTGTAGAAACCTGCACGGTTCAGCAGCGGGAAGACGAAATCCACCTCAGGCTTGTCGAACAGCACTTCGAAGCGGTTCTCGATTGTGAGATTGAGCTCAAGTCCTTCCAAAACTTCACGCATTTCACGGTGGTAAAAGGCATGATTGCCGTCGACCTCGTGAAATTCACCATCCCACAGCGCGTTCTTCGCAATGAACAAAATTCGCACGCCTTCGCGCGTCACTGAATCGATGGAAAGCGGTGAAATTGGGGTGAGCAAGCGACGCGAACCTTTTCTCTTATGACCGCGCGCTATAGAGAGAGATTGTCGCAAATGCCAAGGCGAAAACGAGAAGGACAATTATGCCCATCGCCCAGGCCCAGCTGGCCCAGCCAGCCAAGGATTTCACCTTCGATGAGGAGGCCCGAGAGCTGATCGCGCTGCTTTCTGGCGGCGGTGATGCGCGCATCACGCTCAACCCGGAGACGGGTCTTAACCGATACCTTTCCGCGCCCTATCCGCGTGATATTACGGCCTATGCGTCCTCGACCGCAAACGACATTTCGGCTGAAGCGTTTGAATTCCTGCGCACGCAGGGCGTGCCGGATGACTATGGCACCGCGCTGGAGGATCTGCGCGCCCGTATTCGTTCAGCCTATGGGTTGAACGAGGAAATCGGGATCATCTTTGCACCCTCGGGCACTGATCTTGAATATGTCGCGCTCCATTTTGCCGCCACACAAGGGGGCCAAGGCGTCCACAATATCCTGCTTGGCGCAGACGAGGTGGGCAGCGGCTGCATCCATTCCGCCCATGGTCGCTATTTCGCTAAGGAAACGGCACTGGGTGTCACAGTCGAGCCTGCCCAGCGGGTGGAAGGGATTGGGCCTGTCAGCCTTGCTGATATTCCCCTGCGCTGCAGCAAGGGTGCTGTGCGAACTAGCACCAGCATTGCAGACCAGATCGCGATTGAAATGGGTGTTGCAGCAATTGATTCCCGGCAAGCGCTTTTGCATGTTGTGCATGGCTCGAAAACTGGCCTGATACTGCCTGCGCTTAGCGATATTGACCAATTGAGACTGGATTATCGCAGGCGGCTCAACCTTGTCATCGATGCCTGTCAGGCGCGCATAACCAGTCAAGCTTTGCACAGCTATCTTGAGCGTGATGCGATGGTATTCCTTACTGGCTCCAAATTTATGGGCGGCCCGCCTTTCAATGGGTTTGCGCTGATCCCGCCGGCCTTGATGCGCAAGCGAGCGAGCTTGCCCAAAGGCTTTGCCAACATCTTTCGCCGAGCAGAGTGGCCGGAGAATTATGTCGGCGCCAAAGCCCTTGAAGACAGCAACAATCCGGGCTTGGCTCTACGCTTGTCCGCGTCGATCTTCGAGCTTGAGCGGTTCGCCGCGGTGCCACAGCTGCAAGTGGATGCCATTATCGCCGATTTTCGCAAAGCGGTTAGCGAGCAGGTCATCGAGCCATTAGGCCTTGCGATGGTAGAGCCGTTTCCCACTGGCCTTGCGCGCGACATGTGCGAGCATCCGGTTGAAATGCAATCGCTGATCACGCTGGATGTCTCCTCGCTCGGCTATATGGGCACATTTGACGAGGCGCAGGTGGTTCACAAGGCGATGGCTGCCGAAGGTCTGCGGCTTGGCCAATCGGTCAAATCGGTGCGCAATCGGGGCAAATGGGCAGGAACGCTTAGGATCGGTCTGTCGATGCCGCAAATCACCCGCTGGGCGCAGCTGGATGCGAAAGATCTGGCGCGATTGCTGGCGCGCGAGATGGCCAGGGTCGCGGCAACCTTGAAAGCGCATTCTTCACAGTCCTGACAGGCGCGATCAATCGCTTGACGAAACAGTGTTGCCACGCGGCTATTCCCTGATACTTTACAAGCCTGTCGAGCTTGGGAGGGGTCTATGGGTTTGGCGAATTGGTATGATGCGAAAATTATGCCCAAATTGATCACCTTTGCTTGCGGGCAGGGGCAGGTGATGAAGCGGCGTAGCCAGTTGGTGCCGCTTGCAAGGGGTTCGGTGTTCGAACTGGGCTGCGGCGGCGGCCTCAATCAGGAATTTTACGATACAGGCGCGGTCTCCAGCTTTGCAGGGATCGACCCGCATGCAGGGCTGCTTGACCAAGCGCGCGCTACCGCCGAGGCCAAGGGCTGGGCAACTGACATTCGCGAGGGATTTGGCGAAGATATCCCCTTTGGCAATGGCCAGTTTGATACGGTGGTGTGCACCTTTACCTTGTGCTCGGTCGATGATCCCAAGCAGGTCATGTCCGAAATGCGCCGTGTGCTGAAACCGGGTGGCCGCCTGCTGTTTTTGGAGCATGGCCGCGCGCCCGACCGCTCGGTTGCCAATTGGCAGGACCGGATTGAGCCTGTGTGGAAGAAGCTTGCAGG
>CAZJAG010000102.1:0-8306 GCA_964543735.1 uncultured Porphyrobacter sp.
GGCCAACCCATTGCAATGGCTTTCATGATCACCTGATCATCGGGGATTTGAGCATGTTCGCGCACAACAGGTGATTGCATAATCCCTTGCGAGTTGATCACGCATCCAAGCCCTTTCGACCATGCTGCGTTCACCAGCGCGGTTGTCGCCGCACCGCAATCAAACACCGTGTCATCAGCCTCGGAAAGCTCTTTGTCGTAGGAGATGATCACGCACACGGGCGCATCGAACTGGCGAAAGCCGCGCAGCACCCAATCTGTGCGCTTTTCCTTGTCATCGCGGCCAATGCCCATCGCCTCGAACAATTGGATTGCGCAGCCCACTTGCCTATCGCGATGCTTGCCTTCGAAGGGGCCACCTTTCCGAAATTCGCGTGAGTCTGGTTCGCCTGCCAAAATACGCTCCGTATTGCCCTTGCGAATCCGGTCGAGCGGTTCTCCGGTGATCACATGCCAATGATAGGGCTGGGTGTTCATCGAGGAGGGCGAGCGCATCGCCATCGCCAGCACTTCCTCGATCAGCTCCTGCGGGACAGGCTTATCGAGATAGCCCCTGATCGAGCGGCGCCCGTGCACCACTTCTGCAAAAGTCTGGGTTTCATCGCCATAACCAGCTGACACCTAATCTCTCCCGAATCTGTTTGACATGCGGAGTAGCGCGGATCGGGGAATGCGCAAAGGACGCTAGGGAAAGTTGGGTGCCTGCTTTAGTGCCTACGCTTCAAAATAGGGAGTATCGCCCGCAATTGTGACCCGCTCCATCACCCGGCGCGCGGGGAAATAGTCGGAGACTGCTAAGTGTTGGCACACACGGTTGTCCCAAAAGGCGATCGAGCCAGCCTGCCAGCGGAAGCGGCACTGGATTTCCACATCCCATGCGGTTTTGTAGAGGTGATCGAGCAGCCAGCGGCTCTCCTCAGCGCTCATCCCCTCGATATGCGAGGTGAAGGCGGTGTTGACATAGACCACGCGCTCGCCCGTTTCGGGGTGCGTGCGGATGACGGGATGCGTCTTTGGCGGGAATTTCTCGTGCAAATCTTGAGGCGCTTTGTCGAGGCGCTTGGCAAATACGCGCGCAATGTCATGCACCGCTGTCATCTGTTCGCATTGCCGCTTCATCGCATCAGACAGCCGTTCATAGGCGAGATGCATATTGGCAAAGCAGGTGTCGCCGCCGCATTCGGGCACTTCGCGTGCTAGCAGGATGGAGCCGAGCGAAGGCTTCTCGCGCCAAGTCACATCGGAATGCCAATTGTTCTCTTGCCCCCGGCTTTTGGGGCCATGGGCGATGCGCAGGACTTCTGGGTTCGGCTGATCCTTGGGTGTTGCCGGATGCACTTCAAGATCGCCAAAATGGCGCGCAAAAGCGATGTGTTGTTCTTGGGTGAGATCCTGATCGCGGAAAAAGATCACGCCGTGCTTTAGGAGCGCTGCGCGGATCTCAGGAATGCGCTCGGGCGTGTCCGGCGCGGCAAGGTCGATATTCAGAATTTCCGCGCCAATCGCGGGTGTCATTGGACGGATATCGAGCACGCCCGTGTTGAGCTTTGCCCGGTCAAACGAATTTGCGCCGAATGTGGTGTGCCCCGAATCTGCCATTGTTCTCTCCCTGAGCGGGGAGAATGCGCAGGTTATGCCGCTTTGGCAAGTTCCAGATCAAGCCGGTCCCAAATCTCGACCAGAGCCTGCACCAGATCGTCCATCATTTCTGCCGTATGCATCGGGCCAGGGGTGAAGCGCAAGCGCTCTGTCCCGCGCGGTACAGTCGGGAAATTGATCGGCTGCACATAGACGCCATATTCGGCGAGCAGAATGTCGCTGATCTTCTTCGCGCGCACCGGATCTCCGACCATAACCGGCACGATATGAGTGACAGTGTCCATCACCGGCAAGCCCGCATCAGCCAGCTTGGCTTTGAGCAGTGCAGCGTTTTCCTGCTGCGCATCGCGCTCTTCACTCGATGACTTGAGATGCTTCACCGCAGCCAGCACACCTGCGACCAGCACGGGCGAGAGCGAGGTGGTAAAGATGAAACCGGGCGCATAGCTTCGGATGCAGTCAATCACGCGCTTATCCGCCGCGATATAGCCGCCCATCACGCCAAACGCCTTACCAAGCGTCCCTTCGATAATGTCGATCCGGTCGGCGGCCTCGTCACGTTCGGAGATACCGCCGCCATGCTCGCCATACATGCCAACTGCGTGCACCTCGTCGATATAGGTGAGCGCGCCATATTTCTCGGCTAGATCGCAAATCGCGTGGATCGGGGCGACATCGCCATCCATCGAATAGACGCTTTCAAAAGCAATGACTTTGGGAGTGGCTGGATCTTCGGCGGCCAGAAGCTCTTCGAGATGCGCCATGTCATTGTGACGGAATACACGCTTCTCGCAGCCCGAATTGCGGATGCCTGCGATCATGCTGGCGTGGTTCAGTTCGTCCGAAAAGATCACGCAGCCGGGCAGGAGCTTGGCCAGCGTTGAAAGCGTCGCATCGTTCGAGACATAACCCGAAGTGAAGAGCAGCGCGCCTTCCTTGCCATGAAGCTGCGCCAACTCGCCTTCAAGCTCGACATGCAAATGCGTGTTGCCGCCGATATTGCGCGTGCCGCCGGAACCCGCGCCAACATCATGCAGCGCGTCCTCCATCGCGGTGATGACTTTTTCGTGCTGGCCCATTGCAAGGTAATCATTGGAGCACCACACAGTGATGGGCTTTGGCCCGTTGTGCCCGTGAAAGCAGCGCGCATTGGGGTAGGCGCCCTTGTTGCGCATAATGTCGATAAAGACGCGGTAGCGGCCTTCCTCGTGGAGGCGGTCAATCGCTTTGTCGAAGATTTGGTCGTAATTCACTTTCGATCACCGGTCCATCTTGCTTCTTCGCAGCGCTATGTAGGCCCACCGGGCAGGCATTTCTAGCGCGATCTTTGCGAACGATTCGCGAGAAGCAATCGAAGGCTCTGCTGACATACTATGTTGTGGTCATGGCGCGGAAGTTTTTGCTTGAGAACAGGCGCGAGCAAGCCAAATAGTGGTTCTATCGGGTGCGTGAGCAACGCATTCTCACGCAAAAAAGGCCGCGTCCTGAAAGGATTTGACCAAAATGGTCTCTGACTTCGTCGCTCGTTTTTGAAAATGGGCTTCATTTCCGGCATTCTCGCTTCTCATCAGTGCCCATTTTGATTCAAACCATTATCCAAAAACAGTGGGTAAGCAGATCCTAGAATCGATCAATATGATCGATGCCGCAATTGACCAAAACAGGGGCGAGCGATTGGAAATTGTCGAGTGCGCCAGTGGTGACGGCCAGACTTTCCGAAGCCCCCGCGAATTCCTGCCCATCCGTCAGATGCGCAATCCGCCGGGCAATCCCCACCGCGCCATCAATGCATTGCACGCCTTTGCCAAAGCATGCGGCGATCTCGTCCTTTAGCAGCGGGAAATGCGTGCAAGCGAGCACTATGGTGTCGATGCGCTCGCCACCAGACTGTGATTTGAGCTCGGCCACAGCGCGCTCGATCACAGTTCTATCCACCTCGCCTCCGCGCAATTTTGCTTCAGCAACGTCGACAAGGCCGGGCGCGGCGACACGGATCAAGCGCTTGTCGGCGGCAAATTCAGCTTCAAGTTTGTCAACATAGGCTTGGCGGATCGTCGCTTGCGTTCCCAGCAATCCGATCACACCGGTTTTGGTGAGCGCAGCAGCTGGTTTGATTGCAGGGACCGTGCCAACGATCGGAATTTCCAATACTTCGCGCACCATGCCCAGCGCGATTGTGCTTGCCGTATTGCAGGCGATGCAGGCAAGGCGCGGTTTGTATCTCTCACTCATCCGGCCAAGCAGGCCTGCGACGCGCGCGGCGACTTCAGCCTCGGTCTTCGTACCATAAGGGATGCCTGCCATATCGGCAGCATAGATCAGCCGTGCATCGGGCAAGGCTTTGCGCGTTTCAGCCAGCACAGTCAGTCCGCCAATGCCAGAATCGAGCAATAGAATGGGAGAAGTTGGGTCCAATTCAGCAGTATCCGTTCGCCCTGAGCTTGTCGAAGGGCTGTCTTTCCTTATGTTGGTTGTGCGCTAGTAGAAGTACGATGCTTCGACAAGCTCAGCATGAACAGGGTGATTATCGTGGATATTTTTTGGGCGCTCTTGCTGGGCTATGCCTTTGGCTCGATCCCGTTTGGATTGCTGCTCACCAAAATGGCGGGGCTGGGCGATGTGAGAGACATAGGGTCTGGCAGCATTGGGGCGACCAATGTGCTGCGCACCGGTAACACGGGTTTGGCAGCTGCGACCGTACTGCTCGATGCGCTTAAGGGTACGGTTCCTGTTTTGCTTGCCGAGAATTTCTGGTCATTAGGCGGATTGGCCGCTGTCGCCGCCGTTGGTGGGCATTGCTTCACCCCGTGGCTGAGGTTCAAGGGCGGCAAGGGGTTTGCGACCGCTGCCGGAGTATTGGGCGCGCTGGCATGGCCTGCCATGCTGATGTGCGCTGTGATCTGGGCTGTGATGATCTTCGTTAGCCGAATATCCTCTGTCTCATCGATGACTACAGTATTGCTCGCTCCGGTCGTGGTTTGGGCCATAGGTATGCCGCAATGGGTTATTCCTTTAATTGCGATAGCGGCGATTGTGGTGGTTCAGCACCGCGCCAATATCGGGCGGCTCATGCGCGGGGAAGAGCCCAAGGTTGGCTCTAAGAAGTGACCGATCCGGCAAGCTCAGAGCAAGCGGGATCGCTTACGCAGGCCGAAGCATTCGCCCGTATCCGGTTGCTGAGAAGCCCGCATATCGGCCCTGTCAGCTATCGCCAATTGCTCGCAAGGTTTGGCAATGCGGTATGTGCGCTGGACGCACTACCCGAGCTGGGCGGGCGTGGTAAACGCCAATATCGCGCGGCTCCTGTGGGCCGGATCGAGGATGAAATCGCAGCGGTCAAAAAAGCTGATGCGAGATATCTCTTCCACGATCAGCCTGATTATCCGGCGCTGCTCGCCGCGCTCGACAGTGCGCCACCAATCATCACCATGCGCGGGGACTTGTCACTGGCGAGCAAACCCTGTGTCGCTATGGTGGGTGCGCGCAATGCCTCAGCGGCCGGGATCAAGCTGGCGCGCGAATTTGCTGGCGAGCTGGCGCAGGCCGGGTTCACGGTCGTCTCGGGACTTGCAAGGGGAATAGACGGCGCTTGCCACGAAGGATCGCTCCCGCGCACCGTTGGCGTGATTGCCTCGGGGATCGAGATTGCTTATCCGCCCCAGCACGCCGATTTGCAGGAGCGCATCGCCTCAGAAGGCCTGCTGATTGCCGAGCAGCCGCCAGGCACAGAACCGCGCGGTTCGCACTTTCCATCACGCAATCGGATTATCGCAGGTCTTTCGAGCGGGACCTTGGTGGTGGAAGCAGCGCCCAAATCCGGCTCGCTCATCACCGCAAGGCTGGCGGGCGAAGCGGGTAGGGAAGTGATGGCCATCCCTGGTTCGCCGCTTGATGGGAGAGCGAGCGGGTGCAATCAGCTGATCCGCGATGGCGCGGTGCTTGTCCAGTCGCCGGAGGACGTAGCGGAATTGCTGAGCGGGTTTGATGGAGTGCCGCGGTCTTCGGTGCGTGAAATGGATGCGGGGCAGGACTACGCCTTCGAAGAGCTTGCCGATGCGCAGCCTGCCGACATTGCATCTTTGCTTTCCTCTGCTCCCGTCGCTGTGGACGAGTTGATCCGCCAATCGGGGACAAGTGCGGCTAGCGTCCAGCTTGCTCTCCTCGAACTCGAAATCGTGGGCGAGCTTGAACGCCATGCCGGGGGAAGAGTGTCGAAAGTAAATGTGGGCTAGGGAAGCGGCGTGGCCTACATACCAGACAGAAAGATCAATTTCGGCGACGCGCTGGGCAGCAGCTTCGCCCAGCTAATGCTGATCAAGCGCGAGATCGGCATTTACCTCGCCGTCTTTTCAGGATTCGCCCTCTTGATGTGGGTGGTGGACGAATTTCTCAGCCCGCTTTCAGGTATCGTGAATTTGGGCGGCTTCGTGCTTTACTTTTACGCGCAGTACCGCCTCTATCAAGAGCTGCTACGGGCGAATGGCATCAACGTCGATGATCGTGTGCGAGTGGTTGGTTTCATAGGCCTTGCGCTAATGATCGGGCTTGCTTTGCTCGTGTCGGTATATTTGCTTGTTGTACCTGCGCTCATCCTCGGGGCGAAATGGATTATGGCTCCGGTTTACATGGTCGCCGGACAAAGCGGCGTTATCCAAGCTATGGGCGACAGCTGGGAGGCTAGCCGTGGCAACACGCTGCATCTTACGCTCACTTACACCGCGATCTGGGTGATTTGGGCGCTTGTGTTTGGCCCAGTCAGCGGTGCTTTTGAGGAGCTTGGTGGTGCAGGATTGCGCAATGCAGTGACTAGCCTCTTGTGGCATGCCTTGCCGCTCGTTCTAATGGGTTTCGCGATGACAGCCTATAAACAGCTGTCGGATGATACCGATCCCCTGACCAGCGTCTTCGAATGAGTGGACAGCGCGGCTTAATCGTGCCGTTTCACAAGGTTTTCAAATTTTCCCACTTGACGCATCGCGCCATTGATCGATTACCCTCGCGCGTACGTATACGCGTAAGGATCGACACCAGTACCCATGCAACTTGTTATCGTTGAATCGCCCGCGAAGGCGAAAACAATAGAGAAATATCTGGGCAAGGACTTCAAAGTTCTCGCCTCCTATGGCCACGTCCGCGACCTGCCGCCCAAAGATGGCAGCGTTCGTCCGGATGAGGATTTCGCGATGGATTGGGAGCTCTATCGCGACAAGCAAAAGCGCTTCAAAGAGATTTCGGATGCCGCGAAAGGCGCAGACCGCTTGGTGCTCGCTACCGACCCTGACCGCGAAGGAGAAGCAATCAGTTGGCATGTTCAAGAGCTTTTGAAAAAGCGCAAGAGCTTGCCCACGAAGGTTGACCGCGTCACGTTCAACGCGATCACCAAGAAGGCTGTTACGGAGGCGATGGGCTCTCCGCGCGAGCTCGACACCGATTTGATTGACGCTTATCTGGCACGCCGCGCGCTCGACTATCTCTTCGGATTTACGCTCTCGCCCGTGTTGTGGCGCAAGCTTCCCGGCGCGAAGTCAGCTGGCCGCGTGCAATCGGTGGCCCTACGGCTGGTGTGCGAGCGTGAGCATGAGATCGAGATTTTCAAGCCGGAGGAATATTGGTCTGTCCTTGCTAAGCTAGAGCATGACGGGACGGCGTTTGATGCGCGCCTCGTCAAGTATGAAGGCAAGAAGCTCGACAAGATGACGCTGGGCAATGAAGGCTCGGCTCTCGCGGCTAAGGCTGCGGTTGAAGGTGGGCGCTTCACGGTTGAGGGGATCGAGACCAAGCCGCTTAAACGCAATCCCTCGCCGCCCTTCACGACATCGACCTTGCAACAAGAAGCCGCACGCAAGCTTGGCTTTTCGGCCAGCCACACGATGCGGTGCGCGCAATCGCTCTATGAGGCAGGCGCAATCACTTACATGCGGACCGATGGCGTGCAGATGGATATGAGCGCGATTATGGCCGCGCGCGATGCGATTGATGCGAAATATGACGCGTCGTACAAGCCGGAAAAGCCGCGCTTCTACTCCACCAAAGCCAAGAATGCTCAAGAAGCGCATGAGGCGATCCGCCCCACCAATTTCACTCGCGAAGCTGCCGGATCAGGCGATGAGGCCAAGCTCTACCAACTGATCTTCAAGCGCGCGATGGCCTCGCAAATGTCCGCCGCCCAGCTTGAACGCACGACTGTCACCATGCGTGATGCGACAGGCCAGCACGAGCTGCGCGCCACCGGACAAGTCGTCAAATTCCCCGGCTTCCTCGCAGTCTATCAAGAGGGTCAGGACGATAAGAAGGACGACGAGGAGGACGGTCTGCTTCCCATCATCCGGGAAGGCGATCAACCGGCGAAAAAGTCAGTGGAGGCGAACCAGCACTTCACCCAGCCACCGCCGCGCTTTTCCGAGGCCAGTCTTGTCAAACGGCTGGAAGAGCTGGGCATTGGCCGCCCGTCCACATATGCCTCGACCATCCAGACCCTGCGCGACCGCGATTATGTGCGGATGGAGAAAAACCGATTCTTTGCAGAGGAATCGGGCCGATTGCTCACTGCATTTCTAGAGCGTTTCTTCCCCAATTATGTCGCCTACGAATTCACCGCAGGGATGGAGGACGAGCTCGATGTCGTCTCCGATGGCAAGGAAGCGTATAAGGACTTGCTCGCCAAATTCTGGAAAGATTTCAAACCCAAAGCCGACGAAGTGATGGAGA
>CAZJAG010000103.1:0-1721 GCA_964543735.1 uncultured Porphyrobacter sp.
GCCAGCACTTCATAGGCCAGCACGGCCCCTGCAACCGCTGCGTTCAAGCTATCTGCACGCCCCAGCATCGGCATGGTAACGCGCAGATCGCATTCCGCTTCATAGCTTTCGGGCAACCCTTGCGATTCGTTTCCAACCAGCACAAAGCATGGCGCACTATATTCAGCGCCGCGATAGGGCACAGCATCACGCAAGCTTGCTGCCACCAATTGGCCCTCGCCAGCGCGTAGCCATGGGACAAATTGTTCCCACTGCGCCCGCGCAAGAGCCACTGTGAAAAGCGCCCCCATGCTTGCCCGCACAGCTTCCACGCTGAAAGGGTCTGCGCAATCATCAAGTAGAATAAGTCCGCCTGCGCCTACGGCATCACAAGTGCGCAGCATCGTCCCCAGATTGCCGGGGTCGCGCAGCTCTTGTGCGACTAGCCAGATCGGAGCGGAGGCCCGATCGAGACTATCCAGCGACGTATCGCGCTCTGCAAAAACACCTGCGACGCTTTGCGGATTGGACTTGCCAGTGATCTTGGCAAGGATATCGGGTGTGGTCGTAATCACCTCGCCTCGATCGGCGATAACTTCGGTTTCGAGCTGGTCGACCAAAGGATGCGGATCACGTCCTTCGGCCATCACCAGAGTTTCGGGAACGAAACCGCATTCGCGCGCATCGGTCAGCAGGCGCAGACCTTCTGCGAGGAACTTGCCCGAAACTTTCCGGTGCTTCTTGTCGCGCAAGGATTTGAGAAACTTGACCCGCGTATTGCCAAAACTGGTTATCGTTTGGCGCGCCTCGGTAGATGGTGTCCGGCCGTTTTCGCGTTCATTCTTCGCCAAAGCCGTTCTCGATCAGGGCGGAAAGGTTGTTCATCACTTGCGGGGCATCCTCGCCGGCAACGATCAATTCGATATTGTCACCCTTGGCAGCACCGAGCATCATCAGGCCAAGGATTGATCCGCCAGCCGCTTCATTGCCATCCTTGGCAATGCGCACATTTACATCGCCGTTTAGTTCGCTGACCGCGCCGACAAATTTGGCGCTGGCGCGTGCATGCAGCCCGCGTTTGTTGACAATGGTAAGCTGACGCCGTTCCTCGCTCATGCATGCGCCTCCTTCACCTTATCGTCTCCGCTTGTGTCTTCGGCCAGAAATTCCGACGCGACGGTGATATAGTTGCGACCCGCCACCTGCGCTGCTTCAACCGCTTCGGTAACGCCCATTTTGCCGCGCGCACCGGCAAGCCGGATCAGCATGGGCAGATTGATACCGGCTATCACCTCGATGTGACCGCGTTCAAGCAGGGATATCGCCAAATTGGAGGGAGTTCCGCCAAACAGATCGGTCAATACGATCACACCGTCGCCTGTGTTGACTGCCTTGATTGCAGCGGCGATTTCCTCGCGCCGCAATTCCATATCATCATTGGGGCCGATGCAGATGGTGGCCACCGCCTCTTGCGGGCCAACAACATGCTCCATCGCGTGCACGAAATGCTCGGCGAGCTGTCCATGGGTGACCAATATCATGCCAATCATAAGAGAGTGCCGGTTCCGTTCCAGTTCAATCCTGCGGGCCTTAGCGAGCCAAGTGGCCCGATGCTAGCGCTTCATATTCTCGATCGCATCTGTCGCGCGCGAACCCAAATTGCGGTGGCGGACAGTGGGCGAAAATCCCGCATCGCGCAAGCTTTGCGCCATTTGCTCGGCGGTAAAGACCGAACGGTGGCG
>CAZJAG010000103.1:1821-8010 GCA_964543735.1 uncultured Porphyrobacter sp.
CTCGCGATCCTCATCCTTGGCGAACATTTCGCGTACATGTTGTTGCAGTTGGTTGGCGGAAAAGGTGCTTGTGTCGATCACCATATCGGCCCAGCGGCGCAAGGGATCGAGCAATTCACGCTCTGCCCTGATACCCTCTTGCAAGGGGCGGCCATGCGCCATTGGATGACGTCTTCGCGTTTCATTGTAGCGCCGTTCAAGTTCGCCCGTGCCGCAATCGATAAAGAGCGTGGTAATCTCCAGATCGCTGCGCCCGGTCAGCTTCTTGACCAGATCGATAATGTCAGAGGGGACGAACCCGCGGGTGCGCGAATCAAAGCCGATAGCCAGCGGTGCTGTTTGCGCATCGGGTTGCGAAATCAGACCGTAAAAAAGCCGGATGGGAAAATTGTCGACCGTTTCCCAGCCCAGATCTTCGAGCACTTGCAGCACGGTTGTCTTGCCCGCTCCGGCAAGACCTGTGACAAGCAGGATACGTTGCGGCGCTGTCGCCAGACTTGGAATGTTTTCGTCCACCATAACCTATTATGTGCGCAGCGATGTGCCGCTTGCAAAGGTAATTTTTGCAAATTGTCTCATAGAGGGCTGACTGGCGGCGCGAGTTTCAGCGCCCATTCGGCGCGCAGCGGCAGATATGGATCAGACCGCGGCAGGGTTATGAAGGGAACAGCCAGATCGAGAATTTCGCAAGTTTCGTCCATCGCAACCGGGCGCGGTGCGCTTTCAGCCAGAAGGATGATCAGCGCAACAGGTGCGCTAGTGGTTGGCAGGTCAGCAATACCAACGTGACGAATCTCGATTTTTCCTGCAATGTTAGGAGGCGGGCTTGCGATTATCGCCTCTCCTTTGCGCGCTAAAGCCACCCCGTCATCGCCAATCAACATCGCACCGCGATCGATCAATGTCAGTGCAAGCGAGCTTTTGCCGCTGCCCGGTTCGCCTTCGATCAGGACCCCGCGCCCGTTGATAGCAATTGCGCTGGCTTGGCGGATATTGCTCATTGTGCCGCCGGCAGAACCAGCTCCAGACACGCACCGCTCGCCCCGTCAGCTCTGGCAAGCGCGTTCAACTGGCCCTCATGCGCCTCTGCGATTGCCCGAGCGATGGCGAGGCCAAGGCCGGAATGATTGCCGAAATCCTCTGTGTCTGGCCGCAAAGAGTGGAAGCGCTCGAACACTTTCTCGCGCGCATCCTCGGGAATGCCCGGGCCGCTATCGCAAACGCTCAACGAGATATTTTCACCATCATGATGGATCGCAACTTCTATGGGGGCTTCTGGAGGAGAGAACGAGACCGCGTTGTCGAGCAGGTTCTCAATCACGCGTTCAATCCGCGTTGCGACCCCGACTATGACCGGTGCTGCGCCGCTCTTGATCAGCTCAATGCGGTGGTCATCATTTTCCGCACGGTTCTCGCGGCTGCCAATGATCGCCTCGAGCAATTGCGCAAGGTCGATCCGCTCCAGTGTCGCGCGTGACATTTCCGCATCAATCCGGCTTGCATCGGAAATCTCCGTCACCAAACGGTCGATCCGCCGCACATCATGGGTCGCAATATCGAGCAGGTCTTTGCGCAGATTCTCATCCTCGACACGCGGCAGAGATTCGATTGCACTGCGCAAGGAGGCGAGCGGGTTCTTGATCTCATGCGCCACGTCAGCGGCGAAACTGTCGACGGCATCGATGCGATTGCGCAATGCGCCGGTCATATCGGAAACAGAGCGGGCAAGCTGGCCAATCTCGTCCTGCCGCTCGGGAAGGCGGGGCACCTCGACATCACGTTCGCGCCCGGCGCGCACTTTGGCAGCGGCTTGGGAGAGCAGCCGCAATGGCGCGAGGATTGTGCGGGCGAGGAACAATGAAAGCAGGGTCGATGCGAGCAATGTCAGCAAGACGGCGAGGCCCAAGGTCGAGCGGGCTGAGCGCACGGCCTCGGTAATGTCGACCGCATTGCGAGTGGTCATCAAAGTCGCCCCGCGCAATCCTACGGGCGCAGCGGCGGTGATGATCGGTGTGCGGTCAGGGGCCTGGCTGAGTTCGATCTGGGTAACGCCTTCATCGCGGGCGCGCTCCAGCACAGGCCACTGATCAGCCTGCTGAATTTCGGGCTCAACGAAAGGTGGAACGGGCTGCGCACTCACAATCGCGTCAAATCCGCGATCAAGCGTGCGGGCAAAGTCTTCCTGCCAGCTCTGCTCTTCGGGCTTGGCAAGGCGGAATGCTGGCTCGTCCAGAGCGAAACTGTCAGCCCATAAATTGCCCTCTGCATCGAACATACGCAGCCGCATCTGCTGTTCCTTGCCGATCTGGATCAGCAAGGCTTCTTGCCGTTCGCGGGTTGCACCCGCCAAAGCTTCCGCGGTGATCTGCGCTTCTATTCGTGCCAGTTTGTAGCGTTCTGACAGCAATTGCTCGCGGTAGGAATCGAGATAGAAAATCCCGCTGCCCAAAAGTGCAAGCGGCAGCACATTCACCAGCAGAATGCGGGTTGTGAGTGAGAACCGGCCGGCAAGCGTCCTTGGCTCGATCCGGCTTGGCAGCAGGCGGGAGCGTGTTTCTTCAGCCATCGGAATAGCTGTATCCGGCTCCGTAAAGCGTCTCGATGCTTTCAAAATTCGGATCGACTACGCGAAACTTGCGCCGCATCCGCTTGATATGGCTGTCCACAGTGCGGTCATCGACAAAAATGTCATCGGGATAGGCCGCATCCATCAGCTGGTTGCGGCTCTTGATGACACCGGGCCGAGTGGCCAACGCCTCAAGAATCAGAAACTCGGTCACAGTAAGCGAGACCGGTCTGTCATCCCACGTCACCTGATGGCGGGCAGGGTCCATATACAGCCGCCCGCGCGCGATGCTGGGATGGGCGGGTTCGCTCTCGCTGCGGTCAGCCTCGAGCATGCGAGAAGGGTCCGCCCGGCGCAAAATTGCGCGAATGCGAGCGGTCAAAAGGCGCAGGCTGAAAGGCTTTGCGATGTAATCGTCCGCACCCAGCTCCAATCCGCGTTCCTCATCCGCCTCGTCATCCTTACTGGTGAGGAAAATCACCGGAAGGGCAATTTGCTCGCGCACTTTCTCAAGCAGCTCAAGCCCGTCCATTTTTGGCATTTTTATATCAAAAACAGCAAGATCAGGCGGATTTTCGAGCAAAGCTTTTAGCGCTGCCTCGCCATCGGAATAAATCCGCGTGACATAGCCCTCGGACTGCAATGCAATCGAGACCGAGGTGAGAATATTGCGATCATCATCGACCAGAGCGATCACAATATCATCGGGTTTTGAAGGAATGTCGCCGTTATCGCCGGACATCCGAAATCCTTACATTGCTGCGTTGGATGGAAGGGTTAGCGCTTTTGTTTGCCCGAAACAATGCGTCCCGCGCTGGGTCAATGGCGTCTACGAACTGGGGACAGATGGTTTGACGCTTTCGCGCAGGCGGACTATGGAACAGGCCCCTTTTTCAAGAGTGTTCGCCAATCATACAAAAGCCTAAGGCGCGGGCGCTTCCAACATTTGTGAACCCCTTGCGGTTCCATTCAAAATCAGGAGATCAGCGTGTCCACTCCGCTCGCTCAGCCCTTGTCTGACCAAGGGATTATTACCAAGGCCGACATTCATCCCAATCTGGGTGGTCCCGAACTGGTCGAGGCTGCCATCCGCAATGCCGAGGGTGAGCTTTCACGTTACGGATCGCTGGTAGTCAAAACCGGTAAACACACAGGCCGCAGCGCGAAAGACAAGTTCATTGTGCGCGATGCTGAGACCGAAGACAGCGTTTGGTGGGGCAAGGTCAATGTTGACATGTCGCCTGAACATTTCGCGGCCCTGAAAGAAGATTTCCTCGCCGCATTGGGCGAGAAAGAAACGCTCTACGTCGCTGATCTGTTCGGCGGCTCACAGCCCGAGCACCGCGTCAATGTACGCGTAATCAACGAGCTGGCCTGGCACAACCTGTTCATCCGCACATTGCTCGTGCGCCCCACCATTGACGAGCTGGCAGATTTTGCGCCTGAATACACAATCATTGATTTGCCCAGCTTCAAAGCTGATCCTGCACGTCACGGCACTCGTAGCGAGACTGTGGTTGCTGTGAACCTTGCTGAGAAGCTGATCCTGATCGGCGGCACTAAATATGCTGGCGAAATGAAGAAGAGCGTCTTTGGCATTCTCAACTATCTGTTGCCAACGAAGGGCGTGATGCCGATGCATTGCTCTGCCAATATCGGCCCTGATGGCAAGACGGCGGTGTTTTTTGGCCTATCGGGCACAGGCAAGACCACCCTTTCTGCCGATGCAAGCCGCACGCTAATCGGTGATGACGAGCATGGCTGGTCGGATACGGCAGTCTTCAATTTCGAAGGTGGCTGCTATGCCAAGATGATCAACCTCTCCGAAGAAGCAGAGCCCGAGATTTACGCCACCACGCGCAAGTTCGGCACGGTTCTGGAAAATGTCGTGATGGAGCCGGTGACCCGCGAGCTCGACTTTGATGACAATTCCTTGGCGGACAATTCGCGCGGGGCCTATCCGCTTGAATATATCCCCAACACATCAGAGAAGAACCTCGGTCCGGTTCCAAGCAATGTGATCATGCTGACAGCTGACGCGTTTGGCGTATTGCCTCCGATTGCGCGGCTGACACCGGATCAGGCGATGTATCACTTCCTGTCGGGCTACACTGCGAAGGTTGCAGGAACTGAGATGGGTGTGACCGAGCCTGAGGCGACATTCTCGACCTGTTTTGGGGCGCCGTTCATGCCGCGTCACCCCAGCGTTTATGGCAATCTACTGAAAGAGCGGATTGCCGCTGGCGGCGCGCAATGCTGGCTGGTCAATACTGGCTGGACGGGCGGCAAATATGGCGAAGGTAACCGGATGCCGATCAAGGCGACCCGCGCTTTGCTCAATGCCGCGCTCGATGGCTCGCTCGCCGATGCGGAGTTCCGCAAGGATGCGAATTTCGGCTTTGATGTGCCGGTTGCGGTGCCCGGTGTCGATACGTCAATTCTCGACCCGCGCTCAACCTGGGCGAACGCAGACGAGTATGACGCGATGGCGGGCAAGCTTGTCCAATTATTCATCGACAATTTCGCCCAGTTCGAAAGCCATGTCGACGAGGGTGTTCGCAAAGCCGCGCCAGCCGCGGCCTAAAGGCGAAACTTAGAACATTTTACATCTTTAGAGCGCGAAAGACCTCGTCCGGCGGCGGACGGGGTCTTTTCTTTTGCGCGCCCAGCCCCCATGTTACAAGTAATTGGAAACAAGGAGGGAAATGATGAGTATTCTTGATGGCATTCTGGGCCAGGTCGCAGGCTCGCCAGACACAATCGCCAGCATTGCCGAGAAAGCCGGGATCGACCCTGCAATGGCCGAAAAGGCTGTCGCAGCATTGGGTGCATCGCACGCGGAAGAGGGCGACACAGTAGAACTCGCGGCGGAAAAAACGGGCCTCGATGCAGGTGCGCTTGGCGGCATTATGGAGCAAATGGGCGGCGAAAACGCGCTGGGCGATCTGGCTACGAAAATGCAAGGTGAAGGCGGCGAAGGCGGCATTCTTGGCAATATCGCTGGAATGCTTGACCAGGATGGTGACGGCAATCCGCTGAATGATGTGATGGGCATCGCCAAGGGGCTGTTCGGCAAGAATTAAGCCGCATCTTCAAAGCTCAAATGGGGAGGTTGAGGCCATGAGCCTTGCACAAATTTTGCAACAATCCGGAGCCATCGATTCGATGGCGAGCGATCTGGGCGTAGACCAGGCAACAGCCAAGACGGCAGCGGGCGCTCTGCTTCCTGCCATCGTTGCTGGCATGGGCCGCAGTGCCACTGGCGGCGGCGGCGGTGATCCGCTGGGCGGGCTTGGCAGTCTTGCCGGAGCAGTGCTGGGCGGTGGCGGAGGAGGGCTCTTGGAAAGCGTCCTCGCGCCCAAACCGACACCGGTTCAGACGGGCAATGACATTCTCGGCAATATCTTTGGCAGCAAGGATGTGAGCCGTTCGGTTGCGGGCGAAGTCGCCGCAATGACGGGGCTGGATGAAGGCTTGCTCAAGAAGATGCTACCGATCCTTGCGATGGCGGTTGCAGGCTATCTCGCACAGCAAGGTCGCGGCGGCTCCAGTGGCGGGGCTGGCGGCGGCGCGCTGGGCGGCATCCTCGGCTCGATCGTGACGGGAATGATCAGCCGTTAAAG
>CAZJAG010000104.1:0-1235 GCA_964543735.1 uncultured Porphyrobacter sp.
TCGCGCAGCATATGCTTGGCGATCTGGAGATAGAGAATTTGCGTCGTGCCTTCGTAAATCCGGTAGACGCGCGCGTCGCGGAAAAACCGCTCGGCATCATACTCGGCCAAGTATCCCGCGCCGCCGTAAATCTGCACCACGCGGTCAACCACGCGGCCGCACATTTCCGAAGAGAAGACTTTGAAGGCTGCGGCTTTGGTGAGGATATTCTCGCCGCGATCTGCACGCTCGGTCACATCCTTCATCATCGCTTCGGCGGCGTAGATTTCCATCTCGCTTTCCGCGAGCATTTGCTGGATCAGCTGGAAGTTTGCAATCGGCTCGCCAAAGGCCTTGCGCTCATTGGCATAGCGCAGCGCGGAATCGAGCGCGCGGCGCGCATAGGCCGCAGCTGCCGCGCCCACTGAAATCCGGCCATTATCAAGGCTCATCATGGCAAAGCGGAAGCCCTTGCCCGTCTCCCCGCCCAGCAGCGCATCGCCCGGGACTTTGACATCCTCGAGATAGATATCGCCAACATGCGAACCTTCCTGACCCATCTTCTTGTCAGGAGAGCCGGTCGTGATACCCGGCGTATCCATCGGCACAATAAAGGCTGAGACATGCGCGTTCTTGGGCAGCGCCTCCTTCTCGGTGCGCGCCATAATGAGCGCGACATCAGCATGGGGAGCATTGGTGATGTAGCGCTTGGAGCCGTTCAAGATCCAGCCATTGCCATCCGGATCAGGTTTGGCGCTGGTCGCCATGCCCGCACTGTCGGAACCCGAACCGGGTTCAGTGAGGCCAAAGCAAGCAATCTCGCCAGCGGCAATGCGCGGCCACCAATGCGCCTTTTGTTCTTCGGTTGCGCCATTCTTGATTGCGGAATTGAACATGCCGACATTGATCGAGAAGAGCGAGCGATAGGCCGGCGAGGCATAACTCATCGCGTGAACCACGCGGGCATATTGCTGGGTGTTGAGACCAGCTCCGCCATATTCTTCTGGCACAGTCACACCGAACAGGCCCATATCGCGCATTTCGGTGACGATGCTGTCGGGAACCTTGTTGTTTTCGATCACTTCCTTTTCAGCCGGAACCAGCCGTTCGCGGACAAATCGCGTCAATTGTTCGTGGAACAACTCAAAGGTTTCTGCATCCATGCCGCTATCGTGGGCCTGTTGGCTCATAATCTTGTCATCCTCTCAAAGTCGATGAGGGCTGGCTATTCCGCCCCGCCGCTCTCTTGATCGCCG
>CAZJAG010000104.1:1335-4447 GCA_964543735.1 uncultured Porphyrobacter sp.
ATCAGCGCCCTCTTGATCGGGTATTTCGGGTGGAAGCGGGGCATTGTCGCCTGCCGTTTCTGGCAGGGCTTCCACCGGAAGGCGGCGCGCTTCGAGCATTTCAGCCGCTTCATCGAGCGCTTCCGCCTCGCCCGTGCTAACACCGCCCGGGCCAGCATCATCATCCGAATCTGAACAGGCGGCGAGCAAGCCCAAGGCTGCAAAAACAGTGATAATTCTCATGGCGCGCAACAATAGAGCAATCGCGCAAAAGCGAAATAGAAAACGGGCGAAGCGCCAAGAAGGATTGCTCCTTCCCAAAGCGTTTCGCCCGCATTCTATTTGTCAGCGTTCGTCAAAAGAGGAACGCGAAACGGTTTGGTGTCGCTTAGTTGACGACGCCGCCAACCGCGTCAGCAGCTGATTTGGCTGCGTCAACTGCGCCTTGTGCTTCTGCAGCAGCAGCTTCGGCCTGTGCTGCAACATCAGCAGCTTTTTCAGCGACTGACTGGGTTGCTTCAACTTCAGCTGCGCTTGCTTCGGCAGGAGCCGCTTCTGCAGTTTCAGCTGCACCAGCGTCTGCATCGCCGCCAGCAGCAGCTTCTTCGCCGCCGCCAGTTGCGTCAGCAGCAGCTTCGCCGCCTTCTTCAGTGGCAGCATCTGCATCTTCAACAGCTGTTTCTTCGACTTCAGCCATCGAATCATCTGCAGCCATTTCTACGTCATCAGCTTCGGCATCAACCGAAGCATCATCCGCGCTGCCGCAAGCCGACAGTGCCAGAGCTGCGCCAGAGGCGATCAGCACGTGCGAAAACTTTTTCATTCCCATCTCCTAATTCCTTGGACCCGTGGGGCATTTGCCCGACAGACCTGCCTTTATAATGCCGCAATTCGCACAAGGCAAAGATTCAATATGTAAAAGCATCTTGTTAAATGCGCGGCCTTGGCCTGTGCGAGAGTGGGACAGCGCGCGCTTCGCCTTAGTCGAGCGTTAAAACTCGCTCTATAAAAGCCTGATTATGACAAGCACACGCACCCCATTCGCTCGCCCCTCAAACGCAACCAAAGCCCTTACGGCCACAGCCGCTTTAGCTGTCGCTACGCTGGGCGCGGCTGGCAGCCTTTCGGCACAAGGTGGCGGAAATTTCGTCGTCAGTGAAAGCGGTCGCAGTTTCAGCTCGATCCAGAGCGCGGTTGATTCGATTGGCAGCGGTTCGGGAACGATCATGATTGCCCCGGGCGCTTATCGCCAATGCGCTGTGCAAGCCGCCGGTTCGATCCGCTATGCCGCTCAGCAGGCTGGCACGGTCATCTTTGACGGCAAGACATGCGAGGGCAAAGCTGCGCTGGTTTTGCGCGGCGCTAATGCCGAAATCCATGGCGTGATCTTCCGCAATATGAGTGTGCCCGATGGCAACGGTTCGGGCATCCGTCTGGAGAAGGGCAATCTCGGCATTACGCAAAGTTGGTTCGCTGACAGCCAGCAAGGGATTCTGACCGGCAATAACCCTTCGGGCCGCATCACAATCGACAAGGTGACGTTCTCCGGCCTTGGCACTTGCGAGAATTCGGCAGGTTGCGCGCACTCGATCTATATCGGCAATTATGGCGAGCTGACGGTTACACGCAGCCGGTTCGAACGCGGCGCGGGCGGCCATTATGCCAAATCGCGCGCCACGCGCAGCAATTTTATTGGCAACAGCTTCGATGATGCCAATGGCACCAGCACCAATTACATGATCGACCTTCCCGCAGGCGGTGACGGGCAGATCCGTGACAATTGGTTCGTTCAAGGCCGCAGCAAAGAAAATTACTCAGCCTTTATCGCCGTGGGCGCAGAGCAATTGCTCAACCGCGCTGATGGTTTGATGGTATCGGGCAATGTCGCTCGCTTTGTGCCGGGATTGCAGCGCAATTCGGTCTTCGTCGCCGACTGGACGGGTCACAAAATCGAGATTGGCCGCAATGAAATTGCGCCGGGCATTGCGAGCTATGAAAAGCGCTGATCTGGCCAATCGGTAGGGAAAAGCGCCTTAGGGAAAAGCGCCTTAGGGAAAAGCTGGGGCGTATTTGACTTCGCCCTCGGGCCAATCGCCCTCAAGCAGCAAAGACTGAAAGAATTCTGGCGGCGGGCCGGGATAGGTGAGCTGCGGCCTCACTTCAAAGCCGAAGCGCGGGTAATATTCGTTACTTCCCAGCAGCACGATGCCCTTCGCGCCTTTGCCGCGCATTTGGGCGATGCCTTCCTTGATCAAAGCCGAGCCGATGCCCTTGCGCTGCACATCGGGTGCAGCCGAAACAGGGCCAAGCCCGTACCAATCGGCTGTGCCATCTGAGATAGTGACAGGCGAGAAGGCGATATGGCCCATAATGGCCCCATACTTTTCCGCCACCAGTGACAGCGTTAAGTCGCCATCTGCCCGCAGAGCATTGATCAGATCAGGCTCGTCTCCGTCGCTAAACGGCATGGGTGCAAAGGCAGCCTTAGTCAGCGCATAAATCGCAGCAATATCGCCCGGCTCTTCAACGCGAATGGTGAGATTTCTCACGTCAGCAAATGGCCCGATTTGTCGCGTTTTGTCGCCAGATAGCGCGCATTATGCGCATTTTCGGGCAATTGGTGCGGCACTCGTTCGGTAATGTGCACGCCTGCGGCTTCAAGGCTGGCGACTTTTTTCGGATTGTTGGTGAGCAAGCGGATTTGCCGCACGCCGAGCAGATCGAGCATTCGCGCAGCAACCGGAAAATCGCGCGCTTCATCGGGCAGGCCAAGCCGCTCGTTTGCCTCGACCGTGTCAAAGCCTTGGTCTTGCAATTGATAGGCGCGCAGCTTGTTGATGATGCCGATCCCGCGCCCTTCCTGCCGCATGTATAGGAGCACGCCCCAGCCGTCATTGTCGCGCGCTTCTGCTGCCATGGCATGAAGGCTCGCGTCCAATTGCGGGCCGCAATCGCATTTGAGGCTGCCCAGTACATCGCCCGTAAGACATTCGGAATGCAAACGGACGAGCGGCACAGTGTCACCGGTTTGCTTGCCGATCACGAGCGCTGCATGTTCGCGCATATCGTGGGGGCTGCGGAAAGCGACAATCTCTGCCGCCTCGCACGCATCAACCGGCAGCTTTGCGCGCGT
>CAZJAG010000104.1:4547-7878 GCA_964543735.1 uncultured Porphyrobacter sp.
CTCAGAGGTCAAACTCCGTGATCAGCGGAATATGGTCAGACGGCTTTTCCCAACTGCGTGCATCTTCGCGCAGGCGGTGCCCGCTTGCTTTGGCTGCAAGCGAGGGGGTGGCCCACATATGATCAAGCCGCCGCCCGCGATCATGCACTGTGTGATCTTTCGAGCGATAGCTCCACCAGCTGAAATAGCGTTCCGGGTCCTTGATATGCTCACGCCCGATATCGACCCAATCATGCGCCGCCTTGAAGCGATCCAAAGTCTCGACCTCAACCGGCGTGTGACTGACCACTTTCAAAAGCTGCTTGTGGTTCCACACATCGCTTGGCAAAGGCGCAATGTTAAAGTCGCCCACAATCAGAGTGCCTGCGTGATCGCGTGCATCAATGCCGCTCGCCCAATCGGTCATCCGCCCAAGAAAATCGAGTTTCTGCCCGAATTTGGGGTTTTTCTCGCGGTCCGGCTCATCGCCTCCTGCGGGCACATAGACATTGTCGATACGGATACCTGAAGCGGCCAGTTCCACGCCGACATGGCGCGCTTCGCCATTGGCCTGCCAATCGTGGCGGCTGTATTCGGTGAGCGGCAAGCGGCTGACAGTGGCGACCCCATGATAACCCTTTTGCCCGTGCACGGCGGCGTGCTCATACCCCAGCGCGGCGAGAGCCTCGTAAGGAAACTGATGCTCCTGACATTTGATTTCCTGCAAGCAAAGCACGTCCACGGCTTCTTCTTGCAAGAACCGTTCGACAATCGGCAGGCGCAAGCGAACCGAATTGATATTCCATGTAGCCACTGAAACCATGGCAAAAGCGCTTAAAGAGCGATTGCCAGCGCGTCCAGCATTGCCCCCAAAAACCGGCAATTCGTCCCTTTATCGTCACATGGGTAAGCGATAGGGTGCCCCAATACGCTTTTGTTGAGGGGAATTTTGATGACACGCACTCGCCATTTCGCATTGGGCCTTGCGGCCTTGTCGCTTCCCTTGGGTGCATGTTCCTATGACCAGCGCGGGCAAAGCGTGGCGAGCACGCCTGCGCCTGTGGCCGAAGCTGCGCCTCAAAAGGCGAAGAATGTCATCCTGTTTATTGGCGACGGGATGGGCGTTTCCACCGTGACAGCAGCGCGCATTTATGCCGGGCAAAAGCTGGGCAAACAGGGCGAGGAACACGTACTGCCGTTTGAGAATTTCGAGAATGTTGCTCTCGTTAAAACCTACAACACCAATGCGCAGGTCGCCGATAGTGCAGGCACAGCGACCGCTATGCATTCAGGCGAAAAGACCAAGATCGGCGTGCTGGGCGTTAGCAGCCAAGTGACGCGCGGGGATTGTGCTAGCGGCCTTGCCAATCCGCTCCCGCTTTTGGGGGAGCAAGTGAAAGAGCGCGGTATGGCGCTGGGTATCGTCTCAACTGCACGCATTACCCATGCAACGCCTGCCAGCGTTTATGCCCGCAGCGCAGACCGCAATTGGGAAGCGGACGCGGCAATCCCTGAAGGTGAGCGCGGCAAGGGTTGCGATGATATTGCAACGCAGCTGATCAATGCGGATTGGGATGTGGCTCTGGGCGGCGGTTTGGGAGCCTTTTTCGGCTCCGAGTTTCGTGGGCGCAGGCTGGAGGAAAGCGCCAATTTGCCGCGCGATTGGGTGATGCGCACCGGCGGCAATTTTGTGACCACCAAAGCCGAGCTGGAAGCAGCGTCCATGGACAAGCCCGTCTTCGGCCTCTTCTCACCCAGCCATATGACGTACATGGCAGAGAAGTCGGCAGAGAAGGGCGCGTCCGAGCCAACGCTCACCGATATGACGAAGCAGGCGATTTCGCGCATAAAGGACGACCCGCAAGGCTACTATCTGATGGTCGAATCGGGCCGGATTGATCACGGCCACCACGCAGGCAAGGCAGGCCTAGCGCTTGAAGAGGCGGTCGAATTTGCCAATGCGATTGACTATGCGATCAAGAACACCAACCCTGACGAGACTCTGATCATGGTGACAGCTGATCACAGCCATGTCTTCACGATCTCTGGCTATCCGCGCAGAGGCAATGACATTTTGGGGCTGGTTGTGCCGCCGGCTGGCGAGATGAGTAACCCGGATGAGCCAACCTTGGCAGCGGATAAGAAGCCCTACACAACGCTTGGCTATTGGAATGGCCCGGGCGCGATCGAGCATGATCATGAAGAGGGCCGCCCTGTTCCCGAAACTGGTGTCAATGCGCGCCAGCAGGCCGCTATTCCTCTCGGCAGCGAAACCCATGCGGGCGAGGATGTCGCGCTTTATGCTCAAGGGCCAGGTGCTGAGCGCGCGCGCGGTGTGATCGAGCAAAACAAAATCTACGACATCATCGTGAAGGCGCTGGGCTGGGAATAGCGATAACCAAAGAAAACCCTCGTCCCGGGGGCATTGGGACGAGGGTTCCAAGTGAGCGTTCGTCACGCTTTGTCCAAGATCACCGGAAATCCGGAAGGTAGGGCGGGGCAACAGGGGGGCAACCCGCTTCTCTTGATCTTGGACTTTCAAACTACGCCTGCATCGCTTTCGCCAAAATGAACAAGATGTAACATTTGGCCGCAAACACCGCACCGAGCGTCGGCGAACGGTTTAGCGCGGACGACGAGACGATTTGCGCGGGTCTTTGAACTTGAACGTGCTGTTGGGCACTGCGACGCCATAGCGGTGATTCGTCAGCCGCACAGTGGTGCGGTGATTTTGCGAATCGAGCGCGACCCAGTGGGTCAGCTGCCAGCCCGAGGGCGCTTTCGCATTTTTGATCATGATGAGGTTCATCATCCCGAACTCGGGCCGCTTGGGATCGCGCACTTCGATGCTGATCACATTCGGATTGCCGGTGGGGATGAGCTTGCCATATTTCTTCACATCGCGGCTGGGATCGAGCAGCGCGCCCAAGGGCGAGTTTCTGATCGGCCAGCGCTGGACCTGCTTCACCGCATAATCGACCAGATAGAGCGATTTGCCATTGGAAATGACCAGCATTTCATCGCCCTTGCCATATTGGAAGCGGATTTTGCCGGGGCGTTTCAATGTCATCACACCCTTGGCGACATTGCCGCGGCGGTCCTCTTGCGAAAAATCGGCCTTGAGCGTGGAAATCCCTCGCAGCGCGGAAACAGCCGCGTCAAGCTGGCTCGATTGCGCGGCAACCGGAGTAGCAGTGGCAAAAATCGCTGCACCCGGAATGCCGAGAGCGAGCGCAGCGCTGCCAGCAATTAGCAGCGTCTTTTTCGAAAGTGTGGGTATCTGTGTCATGCTCCCACCTTTAGCGGCGAGGCATTGAACCGTCACTGAATTTTGTGATGAAGTTTTGTTCAG
>CAZJAG010000105.1:0-4010 GCA_964543735.1 uncultured Porphyrobacter sp.
GTCCAAAAGAAAAAGGGCCAAAAAGAAAAAGGGGCGGCGAGCTTTCGCTGGCCACCCCTTGATCAAAAGGACTTTGCTGTTGAGCGGTTGAGCTTACTGCTCTCCGCCTGTTCCAGCCGCCGGTGCGCTACCAAAGCTGCGGTATTTCTCGTTTCCGACAAATCCGAATTTGGTGACGCCTGACGCTTTGATGATGTTGAGCACTTTCACCGAGGTGTCATAGCTCGCCAAGGCTTCCGGCTCATATTGCAGTTCCGGCTCTGGATTGATGTTGAGCGTTTGCTCGAGAATCGGGGCCAGATCGCCAGCACCGATTGGCGTGCCGTTCCACAGGATTTGATCCTGTGCAGTGATCAGCAGCTTGTTCTTCTGCGGCTCAATAATAACCGGCGGAGGGTTAGGATTGGGCTGCGGGAGATCAATATCAATCGAGTGCGTTGCAACGGGGATGGTGATGATGAACATGATGAGCAGAACGAGCAAAACGTCGATCAACGGCGTCATGTTCATTTCCATCATCGGCGCGCCATCATCTTTACCGCCTGACATTGCCATAACTGTGTACTCCTAAGTTCTTTAAGCGCTTGCGTTCAAGCGCCTTAGCCGTTCGGATCAACCGGGTTGGAGATAAATCCAACGGTCGGATAGCCAGCGGCCTGAATGTTGTAGATCGTACCTGCAACGCAGCGCCACGGGGCATTCACGTCTGCGCGGATGTGGACCTGCGGGATAAGCTCGGGATCTTCCATCATCGCTTCCGCGCCGCCAGCACGCTCGACGATCGTTTCGAGGCGTTTGAACGCCTGATCATAGAGTTCCTGACTGGTCACCGGAGTGATGTTGTTGAAATAGACCCGGCACTCACCATTACGGACCGCTCCGGTAAAGCCGCTCTTGATCGTTCCAGCAGTGCGCCCTTCGGCATCGGTCGTGCTGACCGTGATCAAAAGGTTTTCCACCTTGTCGTCCGATTCCTCCGAAGCGAAGATCGGCACCTTGAGCTCTTCAATGCTCTGGATGGCCACCGGAACGGCAATAAGGAAGATAATCAGAAGCACCAGCATCACATCCACCAGCGGGGTGGTGTTGATGTCTGACATGGGGGATTCGTCCCCGTCTCCCATCGAAATAGCCATGGCTAATTCCTATTCTTTATTCGTTTGGCTTCTAGCTGCTTTGATTGAGCCGACCCCGCAGCCTTTGCCGCAGGGCCGGTGCTCAATTCAAATCAAGCCTTCTTCGCCGCTGCTGCTGGCTTCGCAGCTGGACGACCAGCTGGCGCTGCAGTCACAGCAGGCTTCACCGAACCCTTGGAGTTGATGAAGGCCAGAATGTCGGTCGAGAAGCTGGTCATCAGCTCCTGGATGCGGCGATTACGGCTCTGCAGCCAGTTGTAGGCAAACACAGCAGGAACGGCCACGAGCAGACCAATCGCGGTCATGATCAGCGCCTCACCCACAGGGCCAGCCACTTTGTCGATCGATGCAGAACCGGCAAGACCGATGTTGATCAGCGCGCGGTAGATCCCGATCACTGTACCCAGCAGACCCACAAACGGAGCGGTCGCGCCCACGGTTGCAAGGAACGGCAGGCCGCCCGAAAGCTTCGACATGATCGTGTCTTGCGAACGCTGGAGCGAACCGTGCATCCAGTCATGCGCTTCGAGGCTGTCAGTCATCTTGCCGTGCTCGTCATCAGCTTTGACCGCATCGTCAACAATCTGACGCCATGCGCTGTTCTTTTCCAGCTTGGTTGCGCCGTCCTTGAGCGAAGGCGCACGCCAGAAGTTCGATTTCACGGCGTTGTACTGCTTCATCACCTTGTTCTGTTCGAACAGCTTGGTGAACAGGATGTAGAACGATCCGACCGACTGGATGACCAGAACGCTCAGAATAAACCAGGCGATCGCTCCGCCCTGTTCCATGGCTTCCCAGAAGCCAAACTGGTTAGCGGGAGCTGCATCAGCGCCTGCGAGAAGTTCAATAATCATTGCGAAAGTCCTCTTTCAAAAAATTGCTTTAATTGCTTGGGCTATCCCGACCCGGTTTCCCGGACCTCTTATTCGGGAATGACCCACCTCACAGTGTTGGAATACGCACCTGAGCCATCCCTGTTGAAGCGCGCACGGCGCTGGATCAGGCGACACGTCGCATCTTTCAAAGCTTGCGGAGCCGAACCGCCCGTTACCGAGCATGCCGACACACGACCGTTTGCCACTTGCACCGTAAACGATACCGAACCGGTATATTCGCGGCGGATCCAGCTCGACCGATAATCATTATCAGTCACCCAGCCACCCGGATTGTTCCGCGGCTTCAACGGCGCCGGTGGTGGCGGCGGCGGTGGAGGCGGTGGAGGCGGTGGTGGAGGCGGCGGTGGAGGTGGCGGCGGCGGCGGCGGAGGCGCTGGCGGAGCCAACGGTGCCGGCGGCGGAATCACCGTTGCCGGAGGCGCAGGCGGCGGAATGTTCGGCTGCGTCTGAATTGGTGGCGGTGCCGGCGCGATATTAATCGGCGGCGGCGGCGCTACCGGTGGCGGCGGCGACACTTCCTTGGGCTCCTCCGGTGGAGGTGGCTCATCCGGCTCTTCGGGTGGCGGCTCCTCAATATCAACCGTCGTCACCCGCTCCACAACCTTCTTGGCTGCTTCATAGGCTAGTCCGGTGACGAGGACGTAAAAAATACCAAGGTGGATCAACCCTACCAGAATGATAGCGATAATCCTGTTGGTACTCATCTCTTGGTCAGCGTAGGCCATCCAGTCGATTACTCTCCATCTCTTATGCCGCGCCATAAAGACGCAGCAAGCGGAGCAGCGCACCTAAGTGCGTCTAACCCCTCATTTGTGTCTTCCCCCGCCAAGGCTTGCCCAAAGAAGCTTGCCTTGGCGACCGCAATCCATCGAACTCCCTGACGAAGCCGATTCGATTGCAAGGCATCATGTTAGTGAAGTCTTCCCCCGACTTTCAACCAACAATTTGCAGGCTTTAACGAAGCCCTTCGAGCCAAGCAAACGCTTTATCGGTTAATCGATGATTCAGCACGACTTCTCTGCAATCAATGCAAGCACTCGGCATCGCCTCTCAGCGGTGCTATTGCGCAAGTGAAATCGGAATGCCAAGGTGAAAGAGCATGAAAAAACTACACAAATTTAGATGCTTAATCGCAACCTTTTGTCTTGGGCTAAGCGCGGCTCCGGCGCTGGCGCAAACTTCTGGCAATGCCGTCGATTCTATCCCCGAACCATTGAATTTCACCGATCTTGTGGACCTTTCTGACGCCGCGCAAATGGTGATTCGCGCACAGATTCGTCGCCAGATTCTGGTTCCGTCCGAACGCGCGCCGGGCCTGCGTCAGGGATTCGCGCGGCTCTATATAGAAGCGCGCACATTGGCGCTGGTTTCAGGAGATGTGCCGATTGGGGAAAGCTTGCGTTATTTGGTTGATGTGCCGCTCACTTCGCGCGGCAAAGTGCCCAAACTCAAGAAGAAGCAAGTGCTGCTGTTTGCACGCACGAGCAATGCGCAGCGCGGCGAAGTGCAGCTGACAGGTGTGCACGGCCAGCAGCCCTATTCGCCCGAGCTTGAGCAAAGATTGCGTCCGGTTCTGGCTGAGCTGGCTAAACCCGATTCGCCCGCAACCGTCACCGGCGTTCGCGATGCCTTGTCTGTCGCAGGCAATCTGGCAGGCGAATCAGAGACGCAGATATTCCTGCGCACACAAGACAATTCGCCTGTATCCATCTCTGTCTTGAGGCGGCCCCAGCAAGACCCGTTATGGGGTGTGTCATGGGGCGAGATCATTGATCAGGCCGCCACTGCGCCGCGTCCGCAAACAATCGAATGGTATCGGCTTGCCTGCGCTTTGCCGCAAAGCCTGCCCTCCGAAGCGAATCTGTCGCGCGATGTTGAAGCGCGCGCTCAGGCCGAGCGCGATTACCGCTTTGTGATGGGCGCGCTTGGCCCCTGCGTGCGCAATCTGCCCATCAGCTAGTCTTTGGTCAGCTAGTCT
>CAZJAG010000105.1:4110-7811 GCA_964543735.1 uncultured Porphyrobacter sp.
TCAGCTAGTCTTTGGTCAGCTAGTCTGCGGCCTGCTGGTCTTGGCCCTGCCTAGCTTTCACAGGGCCAAGATAAGATTTCGCGCAAAAACGGATCAAGCCGGTTCTCGGCTGCTGCAAGCCGCGTTAAAGCGCGCATTATGCCTGATGCCTTCAGCCACACATTCCGCGTTCGCTATGCCGAGGTCGACTTGCAATCCGTCGTCTTCAATTCGCGCTATCTCGAATATGCCGATCTGATCATTACCGAATATTGGCGCACTATCGGGCTGCATTTTGCAGGGGAGGAAGCGCTGGAATTTCATGTGGTGCGCGCTGAAGTGGACTTCACCCAGCCGATCCGCGCCGATGAAATGGTCGAAGGGCGCGCTGTGACGACGCGGATTGGCTCAAGCAGCGTTACGACCCAGATCGATCTGCTCGGCGCTGAGGGGAAAGACCAGCGCGCACGGATTGTGCTGGTGCATGTCCATGTTGACCTTCAAACCGGCAAGCCGATACCCATTCCCGATGCGGCCCGCGCCGTTCTGCAACCCGATGAAAGCTAGCTCGCAATGGCCAATGACGCTGTGAACCCCTCACGTTTGAACCCGTTACGTTTGGGAATTGCCGGGTTGGGCACTGTGGGCACAGGGCTGCTCAAGCTGATCGAGGCAAATGCGGCTTTGCTCGAAGCGCGCGCTGGCCGAGCGATTGCTGTCACAGCTGTCAGCGCTCGCGACAGGAACAAGGACCGCGGGGTCGATCTGTCGGCCTATGCCTTCGAAGAGGATATGCGTGCGCTTGCTGCCCGCGATGATGTGGACGTAGTGGTTGAGCTGGTCGGCGGATCAGATGGCCCCGCTTTGGAACTCGCACAGGCGGCATTGGCAAGCGGCAAATCCGTCGTCACAGCGAACAAGGCGATGATCGCGCATCACGGCATGGCTTTGGCGAAAGCGGCTGAAAGCGCGCAGGCTGCACTCAAATTCGAAGCAGCGGTTGCTGGCGGCATTCCGATCGTCAAAGGGCTTCGCGAAGGTGCTGCCGCCAATGCGATTGACGAGATTTACGGCATTCTCAACGGGACGTGCAATTACATCCTCACCGAAATGGAAGTGACAGGGGCCGATTTCGCTGATGTGCTTAAAGCTGCGCAGGAACTGGGCTATGCCGAAGCTGATCCCACGTTCGACATTGAAGGCGTGGATGCAGCGCACAAGCTGGCTATTCTGGCGGCAATTGGATTTGGCGCGGCGGTTGATTTTGACAATGTGCGGGTTAGCGGGATTACGCAGGTCAGCTCTGCCGATATCGAGCAGGCCGATGCGCTGGGCTTTGTCATCCGCTTGATAGCCATGGCCGATGTGGAAGAGGATGCGTCCGGCAATCCCACACTCTTGCAGCGCGTGCGGCCATGCCTTGTCCCGATCAGCCACCCGCTTGCCCCTGTTGATGGGCCGACCAATGCTGTCGTTGCAGAAGGCAATTTCTCAGGCCGCTTGCTGTTCCAAGGTGCAGGCGCAGGCGATGGCCCCACAGCCAGCGCGGTGATGGCGGACATTATCGATATTGCCCGCGGCGAGATGGGCGCGCCATTCTCTGTGCCGACAGCTGACCTTGTCCCCATGGCTCCAACTGAACCGGGCCATAGGCTTGAGCGGACTTATGTGCGCTTTACTGTTGCTGATCGCCCGGGCGTTCTTGCCGAGATTACAGCGGCGATGCGCGATGCAGGCGTTTCGATAGAGAGCTTGCTGCAAAAGGGTCGCAGCGACGGCGGGGGCGACGATGTGCTGGTCGCGATGGTCACCCATGAAGGGCCAGAGCGCGCCATCCGCGATGCGCTCGCGCTGCTGGAAGGATCTGAAAGCCTTACCGCTGCCCCTCTGGTGCTGCCGATCCTTCGGGACTAGCCGTCTCTGCCTGCTCAGTATCCGCATCAGAAGGCACGGAATAATCAATCACTGGACCTGCAAGCTCAGGCCGCCCTTTGCGCTTTCCAGGCATTGCTTCGGATTGCACTAGCCCGGGCAAGTCGCTCGGCGTTTTATCAAGCGGCGGCAGCCCGCGCGCAATCCGGTCAGCATCCGAACCGGGCGGCGCTTCTGGCAAAGCCTCGACATCGATAATCACAGCCTTGGGCGGCGGGCACGGCGGGATAATGCACAGCCCGCCAACGGTCGCAGGCCCGCGAAAAATGCCTGCGCCTGCCACATCGGGCGCTTGCGGATCGTTTACATAAGCGGTTTCCCGCGCATAGCGGCTTTGCGCTGCATCGCGGTTCAAAGTGCGATATTGGCTGTCATCCTTACCCGCACCGCAGACAATGATCTCGCCTGAAATGCTGGCCGCTTCTTGATCGCGTTTGCATTGCTCGATCTCGCGCGGGTCAGGCGGGCTTTCCGCCGGTTTGGCGAGAATATCGATCACGACACGTTCACTGGCTTCAGCGGATGTCACGCCCGCGTCATCCTGCGCTGCGAGAGGCGCTGAGACGAGGAACAAAGGGCAAATAGCAAGGCGTTTGCGGACAGCGCAGATTCCAATGCTCGACAAGCCCCGCTCCTATTGTCTAACGCACTTTGATTGATACTTGGGGCCACCCAAGGGATTGAGGACTGAATTGCTCATGAACACTCCTGAAAACACACTTGATGAAAATGCACTCGATCGCGTGCTTGTGCTTGAAATGGTGCGCGTCACCGAAGCGGCGGCTGTCGCGGCCAGCGAATTGATTGGCAGAGGCGATGAAAAAGCGGCTGACGCTGCCGCTGTCGAGGCGATGCGCAAGGCGTTCGACACGCTCTATATGGACGGCACTGTGGTGATCGGAGAGGGTGAGCGCGATGAAGCGCCCATGCTCTATATCGGGGAGAAAGTGGGCGGCGCGCCGGGCAAAGGGCCTAAAATCGACATTGCGCTCGACCCATTGGAAGGCACGACCATCACTGCCAAGGCTGGCCCCAATGCGCTGGCGGTTCTGGCCGCAGCCGCTGAAGGCGAACTCCTGAATGCGCCTGACGTTTATATGGACAAGCTGGCCGTTGGGCCGGGCTACCCTCAAGGCATTATCGACCTTGCCAAAACGCCAACTGAAAATGTCGAGGCGGTGGCCAAGGCCAAGGGTTGCAAGCCGGCTGACATTATCGTGTGCGTGCTTGACCGTCCGCGCCATGCTGGCCTGATTGCAGAGCTGCGCGGAATTGGCTGCGGGGTTGTGCTGATCGGTGATGGCGATGTCGCAGGCGTGATCGCGGTGACCGATCAGGAAACCACGATTGATATGTATATGGGCCAAGGCGGCGCGCCTGAAGGCGTGTTGGCAGCGGCTGCATTGCGCTGTGTTGGCGGTCAGTTCAACGGGCGCCTCGTCTTCCGCAATGATGACGAGAAAGCGCGCGCGCGCAAATGGGGCATTGATGATCTCGACAAGATTTATGTGCTTGAGGAACTGGCCAAGGGCGATTGCATCTTTGCCGCAACCGGGGTGACTTCAGGCTCGCTTCTGGACGGAGTTAAGCGCAAGCGCGGCCCCAATTCGCAAGCCGTGATGACAACCGATAGCGTGGTGATGCGCGCCTCAAGCGGAACCGTGCGCTGGATCAAAGGCGAGCATCGGATAACTTAACGGGGATTGGGTGACTTCGGCTGCGCAGCAGCCGCAAGGGCGACTGCCCGTCCGCAGCGACCGTGAGGGAGCGAGGAAAGCCGAGCCGCCGGA
>CAZJAG010000106.1:0-7645 GCA_964543735.1 uncultured Porphyrobacter sp.
TGATCCCGCCGCACAGCACGGCTTGCTCGCCGAACAGATCGGTTTCGCATTCCTCGCGGAAATTGGTCTCGATAATGCCGGAGCGGCCTCCGCCAACAGCGCTTGCGTATGACAGCGCAAGAGCTTTGGCATGGCCATTGCCTGCGCTGCTTTCGCATTCCTGATGCACAGCGATGAGGCAGGGGACACCGCCGCCGCGCTGATATTCGCTGCGCACGGTATGGCCGGGGCCTTTGGGCGCAATCATAATCACGTCAATGTCCGCCGGCGCTTCGATCAGGCCAAAGTGGATGTTGAGCCCGTGGGCGAAGGCAAGCGCCGAGCCAGATTTCATCCGGCCTGCAATGTCATCGGCGTAAATCGCGGCCTGATGCTCGTCAGGCGCCAAGATCATGATAAGGTCTGCCCATTCGGCCGCTTGTGAATTGGAGAGCACTTTAAAGCCTGCCGCTTCTGCCTTTTTGCGCGTGGCTGATCCTTCGCGCAGTGCAATCGCAACCTCGCCCACGCCGCTATCGCGCAGGTTTTGCGCATGCGCGTGGCCTTGGCTGCCGTAGCCGACAATCGCGACCTTTTTCGAAGTGATCAGATCAAGTTCGCAATCGCTGTCGTAATAGACTTTCATTGAGGTGTTCCCTTATTCGGTAAATTTGTTCGCAAATCAGACGCTTTTCGCGCCGCGCATCATTCCCACAACGCCGCTGCGGCCAACTTCGGCAAGGCCAAGGTCGCGCATCAAGGCGATGAAACTGTCAATCTTCTCTGGCGAGCCGGTCAGCTCGAACACAAAGCTCTGTGTCGTAGTGTCCACCACGCGGGCGCGGAAGACGTCCGCAATCCGCAAGGCTTCGACCCGCGCATCGCCGGTGCCCTCGACCTTGATCATGGCCAGCTCGCGCTCGACATGCGGGCCTGCGGTGGTGAGATCGGTGACCTTGTGAACGGGCACTAGCCGGTCAAGCTGTGCCTCGATCTGGTCGATCACAGCAGGCGGGCCATTGGTCACGATGGTAATCCGGCTGACGGCGTGGTCATCGGAGATATCCGCCACGGTGAGCGAATCGATATTATAGCCGCGCGCAGTGAACAGCCCCGCAATTTTGGCGAGGATGCCTGCCTCGTTATCAACGGTCAGCGCGAGGACGTGACGCTCGGATTGGGCTTCGGTGATTTTCATATCAGCGCGCTCCTAGACCAAAGCCTTCGCTTCGTCATCCATCGTGCCATCAACCTGATCGCCATAGAGCAGCATTTCGGTATGCGCCGCGCCCGAGGGGATCATCGGGAAGCAGTTTGCGTCCTTGGCAACGAGGCAATCGACGATCACCGGGCTATCAGCGTCGAGCATCGCCTGAATGCCCGCGTCTAGCCCCGCCTCATCCTCGATGCGAATACCCGTCCAGCCATAGCTTTGCGCCAGCTTCACAAAATCGGGCAGGCTGTCTGAATAAGAGTTGGAATAGCGGCTTTCATAGGTCAGCTCCTGCCATTGGCGCACCATGCCCATATATTCATTGTTGAGGATGAAGATTTTGACCGGCAGGCGATACTGGCTGGCCGTGCCAAGCTCTTGAATGTTCATCTGGATCGAGGCTTCACCCGCTATGTCGATCACCAGCGCATCAGGATTGCCAAGCTGCGCGCCAATCGCTGCGGGCAGACCGTATCCCATCGTGCCAAGTCCGCCAGAGGTGAGCCATTTGTTGGGCTTGTCGAACCCGAAATATTGCGCGGCCCACATCTGGTGCTGTCCAACTTCGGTGGTGATGATCGGGGATTGCGCCTTGGTCAGCTCGAACAGTCGCTCGACTGCCTTTTGCGGCATGATCGCAGCGGGGTTAGCCGAAGACTTGTCAGGATAGGCGAGGCATTCGCGCGCGCGCCATCCGGCAATCCGCGCTTTCCATTCGCCCAGATCGCGTGCCGAACGATCTCCCCAAACCTGGATCATCTGTTCCAGCACAGCGCCGCAATCGCCAACAATGCCAAGGTCAACAGGCACGTTCTTGTTGATCGAGGCACGGTCAATATCGATATGGATCTTCTTGGATGTTGGCGAGAACGCATCGAGGCGGCCTGTCACGCGGTCATCAAAACGCGCACCAATGCAGACCATCAGATCGCATTTGTTCATCGCCATATTGGCTTCATAAGTGCCATGCATCCCGAGCATTCCCAGCCAGTCGGGATGGGTGTTGGCAAAAGCTCCAAGGCCCATGAGAGTTGAAGTGGTGGGCGCGCCGGTCATATCCTGCAATTGGCGCAGCAGCTGCGTCGCCTTGGGGCCAGAATTGATCACTCCGCCGCCAGTGTAGAATATCGGTCGCTCAGCCGCCGCCATCATCTCAACCGCCTCGATCACCTGCTCGATTGGGGCGAGCGTTTGCGGATCATAACGGGTCGAGGAGGGCGCGCTCGCGCTCTCAGCCGTATTGGGCACAGCGATCTGCACATCCTTGGGGATGTCGACCACAACCGGGCCCGGGCGGCCTGTCGTGGCAATGCGGAAGGCTTCTTTGAGCACAGCTTGAAGCTCGCTCGGTTCCTTCACCAGATAATTATGCTTGGTGCAGTGGCGTGTGATGCCAATCGTGTCCGCTTCTTGGAACGCATCGGTTCCGATGAGCGCTGTCGGCACTTGGCCGGTGATCACCACCAAGGGGATCGAGTCCATAAATGCGTCGGCAATTCCGGTCACAGCATTGGTTGCGCCAGGTCCTGAAGTGACGAGCACTACGCCCGGTTTGCCGGTCGAGCGGGCATAGCCTTCTGCGGCGTGAGCTGCGCCTGCTTCATGCCGAACGAGGATATGGCGGATTGCGTCATGCTCGAACAATTCGTCATAGATCGGAAGAACAGCGCCGCCAGGATAGCCGAAGACAAATTCGACACCTTCCTCGATCAGACTGTCGACCAATATGGCCGCTCCGCTACGTTCTTTTGACACTGTGACTTCCTTTAAATGCGCGCCTGAAGAAGGCTTATGTTCTGGCGCGCTTTTACCACCATTTGCTTGTTGCGAAAGCGCGCGTTATGCATTCATATATAACGTGTCAAGCGTTAAGGTTGTAAGAATAGTTCAAATATACTTTCTGTCTCGTAATTCTGTGATTCCAATTTGCACCATCCGGCGGGCGGTTGGTTGCGGAACCAGGTGAATTGGCGCTTCGCATAATTGCGGGTCGCCTGCGCGCCTTTGGCCAGCATGTCCTCACGGGCAATCTCTTCAAGCAAATGGCTGGCGATTTCCGGAACGCCAATCGCGCGCATCACAGGCAGGTCAGGGTCGAGATTGCGGGCGAGCAGCGCTTCAACCTCTTCAATAGCCCCGCTATCGCACATTTGCGCGAACCGCGCGTCGCATCGCTCATACAGCCAATCGCGTTCGGGCAGCATGATGAGCGGGTGGAGATTGATCTGCTCTGCGATGCCGCCTTCTTTGCTTCTGTGCCATTCGGCCAAAGTCCTACCGGTGGAGCGAATGACTTCAAGCGCGCGGGCAATCCGCTGGCTGTCGGTTGGCTCTAACACTTCGGCCCGCCCTGCATCTTCATTCTGGAGCGCTGCGTAGGCTTCGCTCACTTTCATCGCGCGCACTTGCATTCGGATATCAGGGTCAATCGCGGGGATAGGCGCAATCCCATCAAGCAGCACCTGCATATACATGCCAGTTCCGCCGACGAGGATTGGCAAAGCGCCGTTACGATGCGCCGTGGCAATCTCTTCCTTCGCGCGCTCCGCCCAATCCGCCGCTGAACACGCCTCTGCCCCGTCCCAAGCGCCGTAAAGTCGATGCTCGCAGCGTTCCTGCTCCCGCGCATCAGGAGCAGCCGAAAGCACCGGAATATCGGCATAGACCTGCATCGAATCCGCATTGATAATCACCGCGCCCTTGCCGCGCTTTTTCAACGCATCGGCCAGCTCCAGCGCAATTGCGCTCTTGCCGCTGGCGGTCGGCCCTGCGATGAGCGCGACCGATGGCTTATCCGTTGGAGTTTCACGAGTGCTCATTGCCCGCCTGATAGCAGACCGCGCCGATCTGCTCACTAAAATCGAAGCGATCAAACATGTGATGGAGGATGAAGGTCTTCCGATCGAGGTTTCTGCGCAAGATGCAGGTGATCAGGCCGTGCTCGAAATCCAGACCATGGGCGGCGATATGACGGGTTTTGGCATGGCGCTCGACCTGACATTTCCCGATTGCGACCGGCTGATCACCACGAAAGAAGTCAGCATTCCAAAGCTCTTTGTATCCGACATGGATTCAACCATGATCGCGCAGGAATGTATTGACGAGCTGGCCGATTTTGCAGGGCTAAAAGACAAGGTCGCTGACATTACCGAGCGCGCAATGCAGGGAGAGCTGGACTTCCTTGCTGCGCTGGAAGAGCGGGTGGGGTTGCTCGCTGGCCTCGACGAGGGCGCGGTTGCAACCTGCCTTGCCGAGCGCATTACGCTGATGCCCGGTGCGCGGGTGCTGGTGCAGACTTTGCGCGCCAAGGGATGCCGCACTGTGCTTGTCACTGGCGGTTTTCATCATTTTGCCGAAGTTATTGCTGAGCAGATAGGGTTCGAGAGGGTTGTCGGCAATCGGCTCGAAGTGTCAGGCGGCAAGCTGACAGGCGCTCTCACAGGAGCGATCACCGATAGCGCGACGAAGAAGAAAGTCCTCGAAGAAGAGCAGGGCGCTTTGCCCGCGGGCTCCACCTCGCTTGCGAGCGGAGACGGTGCGAATGATATCCCGATGCTGGAGGCGGCGGACTATGGCATCGCTTATCATGCGAAGGCGAAAGCGCGCTCCGCGGCCAATGGGCGGGTCGATCAAGGCGATCTCACCGCAATCTTGCATTTGCTGGGTATCGCGCAAAGTGAATGGGTGGATTGATGCCGCGGGTAATACCTAGGCCCAAACCCGAGGGTTAACTTTAGCCTCACGCTCACCGCCATTCCCTAGCCCGTCACGCTCAATGCCTTTGATGCAAGGAGCACGATTTATGGGCCAATTCCTGCAACCCGACCCTGCGCTTGAACAATCCGATGCGCCGCATGAGCAAGTTGGCGTCAAGATCCGCTCCGGCTATCAGGCGATCAGCGAAGCAGCACCGCTGATGGGGCACAGCGCAATCTTCGATTTGATTGCAGAGCGTTTGCAGGCGGTCGAAATGCCATATGAAGACCAATGCTCAATCGACTATTATTTCGATCTCGCCCGCGTCCTGCGCGATTTTAACGGCGAGTATAACCGTGTGGTCGAAGTGGGCGTTTTTATGGGCGGCTCTTCCGCTGTGATCGCGGGATGCGCAGAGAGGTTCGACTTTGATCTCGACCTTGTCGATAATGACGATCGCTGCCTGCTGATTGCTTACGAACGGATCCGCCGCGCCTTCCCCGAATGTGTTGGCCGCGTGCGCTTGTGGCATGGCGACACTGCCAGCTATGTGCGTGAGGTGATGCTGAATGAGCCGCCGCGCCGCACGCTGCTTCACCATGATGGCTCGCACAATTTCGGGCAGGTAGTGAGCGACTTTAGCGCGCTCTCTTTCGTGCAGGATCAATTGCTTGCGGTGATTGCGCAAGACACCCATTTGCGCGGCAGCTTGGAAATGATGGAATTTGTCGACCTCGCGATGGTCGCGATTTTCGGTGCGGATATGAACTATATGCCCATCGGTCGCAATTATAGCCGCGAGGACACGCGCACCTCGCCTGACCGTTTCCGCGGCAATTACTTCTTGCCCGAAACGCCCGAAGGGATGGTATTGCCGATGTCAGCCAATGCGTTCCACTATCCGCACCCAGAGGCCCGGTTTGAAGACCTGTTCCCGGCCGAGGAAAGCAAACTCGAAGCTGCGGCCTAAAGCCAGCTGGCGATCTGCGAAAGCGGCTTTTTCTTAACCGCATGAGCGGGCACTGTCGCATCTCCGCTTGGCTGGCCCACTACAACAATCATCAGCGGCTTTTCATACTCGGGGCGCTCGCAAATTTCGCGCAGGAAACCCATGGGTGAAGGCGTGTGGGTGAGGGTGGAGCACCCCGCCTCATGCAATGTCGCGATCAGCATCCCGCAAGCAATCCCGACGCTTTCATTGACATAATAGTTTTGGGTTTTGCCATCTTCCGCAATGCCGCCCTTGCGCTGAGCGAAAACAACGATGAGGTAAGGCGCAGTCTCCAGAAACGGCTTGTCCGCATCGGTTCCAATCGGCGCGAGAGCATCAAGCCATTCCTCGCTCGCTTTCGCCTTGCCCTCATCCACTCCATAAAAGCGGCGTTCCTCTTCTTCGGCGGCTTGGCGGATAGCGGCTTTCTTTTCCGGTGAAGAGATAACGGCGAAATGCCATGGCTGGTGATTTGCTCCATTAGGCGCGCTGCCGCCTGCTTCGATTGCGGCCTCGATCACTTCACGCGGCACAGGTGCATCGGAGAAATAGCGGCAGGAACGGCGCGTCTTTAGCCGGTCGCGCAAGGAACGCGCGCGGGCAATGCGCTCTGCATCGGCAAGCGGTTCCATCGCGTAGGGCAGGTTCTCATGATCTTTCATAATTCCTGCTCTAATTCGCCCTATTGGAATTGAAAGGGAAAGATACTGACATTCATGTAAGTTGCGATTTGTGAACCTATTTGATACAACACTAGTGCGACTCGAGATACAAAGTCCGAATTATAAAGGAAGCGTCACCATGGCCTTGACCGAGCTGCCCCTTATCGCTCCCACTCGCGAGTTGCGTGGCTATCGCCCCTTGAAGGCTCTGAAGCATTTTAGAAATCTTGTTGCTGACAAGGAAGACACCAAGGAAGTGTTTTTCATCATTGAAGCGCTTGCCGGGCGCAAAGTGCTTGATCAGGCAACAGGCTTTATCGGCACGCCTGAAGCAACGGATTTGATGCAGCGAGAAAGCACGCTTGGTCTTGCCGATATGCTCGATGATCATGCGCGATGGGCCGATTGCGGGGCGAATACGGTCGCGCAGAATTACATTCGCTTTATGAAGCGCGAGGGGCTGACCGCGAACGGTCTGGTCGAAGAAAGCCATTCGTGGCGGCCACTGGAAGAGCGCCCGCAAGATCAGGTCGAGTGGTATCTGTGCCGTCTGCGCGATACGCATGATTTGTTTCACGTGCTCACTTCTTATGGCCGCGATGCTTTAGGAGAGGCGGCTTTGCTTGGCTTCTCGTTTGAGCAGAACCATAATCTCGGCGTGAAATTTATCGCCTATGCTGGCGCACGCCAGATCAAAAAGGTGACGCGCACATCTGCGCCGCTCTATGCGGCAATCCGCGAAGGGCGCGCGCTGGGCAGGGCGGCTGCGAAACTTGCGCATATGGATGTCGAGGCGGTGATGCGGATGGATATCGGCGAAGCGCGCGCGATGCTCAATGTCGGCGAGCCGCTGATCTATCGCCAATGCCTCGCCCAGCTTGAGGCTGAGGGATATGCCGAGGAAAATCTGGGTCTCAGCGAAGTTCAGGCCGCCTAAAGCGCCATCATCCGGCAATCGCCATAGTCGACGATCAAATGCCAGAGCGCGCCCAGCGCAAAGGCGCGCACCCACCATTTGGGCACTCCCAGCATGAGGATGTAGGCAAGCGCCGCTTCCCAGCCGTGGAGATAATGGAAGCCGATTGAGCAGCGGTTAGGATCAAA
>CAZJAG010000107.1:0-3724 GCA_964543735.1 uncultured Porphyrobacter sp.
CCACTTTCACCAGCGGACGCTGGTTGATGCAGGTGTTCTGGTTCGAGCGCTGGAATTTCTGGAGCGTGTAGATGTCAACGCCGGACTGGCCGGGCTCAACATCGCCTTGCGCACGGATCACGATGCGGGTTGCGTCAACCTGATCGACGATACCGCCGCGTGTCGCAGCAATCGCAGCGCCTGAATCGCGCGCAACCGTCTCTTCCATGCCCGTGCCGACCCAAGGCGCTTCAGCCTTTACCAAAGGTACGGCTTGGCGTTGCATGTTCGAGCCCATCAGTGCGCGGTTCGCGTCATCGTTCTCAAGGAACGGGATCAGCGATGCAGCGACCGAAACAAGCTGTTTGGGCGACACATCCATCAAAGTGATCTGGTCGCGCGGCGCCATGAGGTTGTCCCCCGATTGGCGCGCAGAGATCAGCTCTTCGACAAAGGAACCGTCCTTGTTGAGCTCAGCCGAGGCCTGCGCCACAGTGTGCTTTTGCTCTTCCATGGCGGACAGATACGTGACCTCGCCCGTCACCTTATTGCCATCAACCGTGCGATAAGGCGTTTCGATAAAGCCGTATTTGTTCACGCGGCTAAATGAAGCGAGCGAATTGATCAGGCCAATGTTCGGGCCTTCGGGCGTCTCAATCGGACAGATGCGACCATAGTGCGTGGGGTGAACGTCGCGGACTTCAAAGCCAGCGCGTTCCCGCGTCAGACCACCCGGGCCAAGCGCCGATACGCGGCGTTTGTGAGTGACTTCGCTCAAAGGATTGGTCTGATCCATAAATTGCGAAAGCTGCGATGAGCCAAAGAACTCGCGCACAGCGGCCACAGCCGGTTTCGCATTGATCAGATCGTTCGGCATCACAGTCGAGACATCGACCGAAGACATACGCTCTTTAACAGCGCGCTCCATCCGCAGCAGGCCAACGCGGTACTGGTTTTCCAGCAGCTCGCCGACCGAACGCACGCGGCGATTGCCGAGATTGTCGATGTCGTCCACTTCGCCCTTGCCGTCTTTCAAACCGACAAGTTCCTTGACGACAGCAAGAATGTCTTCCTTGCGCAGCGTTGTGACAGTGTCTTCAGCATCAAGCTCAAGACGCATGTTCAATTTCACGCGGCCAACGGCAGACAGATCATAACGCTCGCCATCGAAGAACAGTCCTTCGAACAAGGCTTCTGCGGTTTCCTTGGTTGGCGGTTCGCCCGGACGCATGACCTTGTAGATCGATTCCAGACCTTCATCACGGTTTTCCGCCTTGTCAGCCTTCAGCGTATTGCGGATCCACGGGCCGGTGTTGACCTCGTCAATGTCCAGCAGCTCGAGCTTGTCGATACCGGCATTGTCGAGCACTTCGAGATTGTCAGCAGAGACCTCGTCGCCCGCTTCGATATAGATGCGCCCGGTTGTCTCGTCGATGAGATCGCGCGCTGCATAGGCACCGAAGATTTCTTCGGTTGGCAGCAGGAGATCCTTCAAGCCATCTTTGGCAGCCTTGTTGGCTGCGCGCGGCGAGATTTTCTGATTGGCGGGGAAGATTTCCTCACCTGTCTTCGCATCGACCAGAGCAAAGGCCGGTTTCTGGCCACGCCAGCTTTCAGCATCGAACGGAATTTTCCAACCGTCTTTTGCGCGCTCCCATACGACCGTGTCGTAAAAGTGATCGAGAATGCCTTCGCTATCCAGCCCAAGCGCATACAGCAGCGCTGTAACCGGCAGCTTACGCTTACGGTCAATCCGGACATTGACGATGTCTTTTGCATCGAACTCGAAATCGAGCCAGCTGCCGCGATAGGGAATGACGCGCGCTGCAAACAGCAATTTGCCCGAGCTGTGCGTCTTGCCGCGATCATGGTCGAACAATACACCAGGCGAACGGTGCATTTGCGATACGATCACACGCTCTGTGCCATTGATGATGAAAGTGCCATTACCCGTCATGAGCGGCATGTCGCCCATATAAACGTCCTGCTCCTTAATATCGAGCACGCTGCGGGTTTCGGTTTCCTGATCAACCTCAAACACGATCAGGCGAAGCGTTACCTTCATCGGAGCGGCATAGGTAATCCCGCGCTGGCGACACTCTGTCGTATCATATTTCGGCGGCTCAAGCTCGTAATGGACGAAATCCAGCTCTGCCGTTCCAGCGAAATCGCGGATTGGGAAAACGCTGCGCAGCGTCTTTTCAAGCCCTGATACGTAATCGATTTCCTTGTTCGAACGCAGAAACTGCTCGTAGCTTTCGCGCTGAACCTCGATCAGGTTTGGCATCTGCACTGCTTCGTGAATATCACCGAAGATCTTACGGATGCGTCTTTTAGCTGTGCCCGATTTGGTCGGAGCTTTCGCCTTGCTTGCCATGGAAGGTGTATCGCCTTTTCATATGGAGCCGCGTGCAACATGCCTGCTTGCGACTCGCTTCAAAATTGTCCCATGCGCGCCCCGGGGTTGAACCAAGGGAACCGAAACGCGAAAAAGCCGCAGCAAAAACGCCCTGGAATTTCAAGGGATTGCTACAGCGTTTCAAACGTCGCGATATGGAGCCGCCGCTTCCATTCTGGCACCGGAACCCGCGCATGTTCCGGCCTGCTCGAAGCGGGCGATTGACGAGCATTTAGGAAGTGTGGGCGTGGGTGTCAAATGGGTTTAGCCGCGAAGGCTTCATTTATCAGGAAACAATACATCACATATCGTTTTTCAATATTATTGATTGACAATAAATCGAATCACTCCTAGATGTTGAATTATTGAAATTCGATATGTCTTTTAACGGAGAACGATAAATGCAAAACCTTGGCCGTCAAACTCTCACTGCAATTGCTGCTGTATTCCTCGCCTTCGCATCGATTGGCGCAATTGTGACCGTCCCGCCTGCACAAGCGGCCGCTTTGACAGCCGAACTGGCCTGAGCCTTTACCCTTTCTACAGGAGCATTCTTGCCATGGATGACAAGCCAAATGATCTCTTACTGCTCGCCGGACGCGTTCTGACCTATCTCATTCAGGCCATTCTGGTCGTCGGCAGCCTCGCTCTAACAATCGCAATCGGCGCGGTGATTTTCGCTCAAGACACTGTCATGGCTGAAATTGCGACGAAGCATGCCGAGAAAGTGAACGATGCGGCTAGCCTGGCATCATTTCCCACCTTCACTATTGTTGCGATGCTTATCTTGGGGCTTTGCATGATAGCTGCCGCTTTCATGTTTTTCGGAAAATTGCGCAATATCATCAATTCAGTTGGTGAAGGCGATCCCTTCGCGCCCGAAAATGCGGAGCGCTTGTCTTCGATGGCATGGCTGACATTGGCTTTTTATGGCGCGGTTGCCGCAATGACTTTGCTGGCTGTCTCGATCGAGAAATGGGCGCAATCCGTTGGCGACGGGGATTTTTCGGTGAGCGTTGATTTCGACCTCTCCTCATTGTTGATGATCGTAGTCCTCTTCATCCTCGCCCGCGTCTTCCGCCATGGAGCGAATATGCGCGCTGACCTTGAGGGGACTGTGTAATGGCACCTGCTACAACTTCCGAAGAAGGAACCCGCATCATGGTCAAACTGGATGACATCCTCCACGATCGCCGTATGACGCTGACCGAGCTGGCGGAGCGGGTTGGTCTGACGCTGGCGAACCTCTCGATCCTCAAGACCGGCAAAGCGAAAGCAATCCGCTTCTCTACATTGGAAGCGATCTGCCGCGAGCTTGAGTGCCAGCCGGGTGATTTGCTTGAGTAT
>CAZJAG010000107.1:3824-7629 GCA_964543735.1 uncultured Porphyrobacter sp.
ATTGGAAGCGATCTGCCGCGAGCTTGAGTGCCAGCCGGGTGATTTGCTTGAGTATAAGACGTAAACGCAAGTGCCCAAAAATTCTTGACAATCGGGGCGCGTAGTCTAACTGCGCGCCTCGACCTTTCTTGGAAGGTCAACCGTCCGAGACCGTTGGTGAGAGGAATGTGCCTCTCTTAATTTCCAGCCTAGACGGGGAAAAGAGATTTCAGGGCGCTCCTCGCAGTGCCCATCCGATGCCAGCTTTATGGTGTCCTCCTTCCCCATCAATGGACTAATGCCATGTCGCATAAGCGTGCGTGGCGAATTGAGCCGGTCGCATTCGGATCCGTCCGCTGCGGCCATGAATGAAGGAGTAGAGCATGGATCGTTCGCAAAAAGCCGATGCGGTTGCCCAGCTCAACGCAGTCTTTGGCGAAGTGGGCGTGGTGGTTGTCACCCGCAACCTTGGCATGACGGTGGATGAGTCCACCGAATTGCGCGGCAAAATGCGTGAAGCAGGTGCGACTTACAAGGTTGCGAAGAACCGTCTCGCCAAACGTGCCTTGGAAGGCACCGACTACACCGGAATTGAGGACTTCCTCACCGGTCCAACAGCGCTTGCATGGTCTGAAGACCCTGTGGCCGCTGCGAAAGCTTCTGTCGAATTTGCCAAAGCAAATGACAAGCTGGAGATCGTCGGTGGCTCGATGGGCAGCCAGGTGCTCGATGAAGCAGGGATCAAGGCGCTTGCCGCGATGCCATCGCTTGACGAGCTGCGCGGCACAATCGTTGGTCTGTTGAATGCCCCTGCGACGAAAATCGCACAGGTCGTCAACGCGCCTGCGAACAAGCTGGCCCGCGTATTTGGTGCCCAAGGCGCCAAAGAGGCAGCGTAAGAGACGCATTCTTTTAAGAACAATCATCTTTGGGGAATTGCGCTTAATGCGGCCCCGCACAATTGGAGTGAAACATCATGGCTGATATCGCCAAACTGGTAGAAGAACTTTCGAAGCTGACCGTCCTTGAGGCGGCTGAACTGGCCACTGCTCTTGAAGAAGAGTGGGGCGTTAGCGCTGCTGCGGCTGTCGCAGTTGCTGCACCGGGTGCTGGCGGCGGCGACGCTGGCGGCGCTGCTGAAGAGAAGGACGAATTCGACGTTGTCCTTACCGGCGACGGCGGCAAGAAAATCCAGGTCATCAAAGAAGTTCGCGCCATCACTGGTCTGGGCCTCACCGAAGCCAAGGGTCTTGTCGAAGGCGCTCCCAAGCCTCTCAAAGAAGGCGTTGCCAAGGCAGAAGCCGAAGAGATCAAAGGCAAGATCGAAGCTGCTGGCGGTACTGTGGAACTCAAGTAAGTTTCACGCGTTTGAATACCGAACCCGAGCTATTCGGGTCGTGGGAAGGGCGGCTCCAGCAATGGGGTCGTCCTTTTCTTTTGTGTTGGCTCTTCTTTTGTGTTGGCGCAATTCGGCCGAGCAAGCCTATCCTACCAGCCTAGTCCCAGCTCGCCGGATCAAGCGCCAGCAATTGCGAAAGCTGCGCATAAAGCGACGGCTCTTCGGCCAGCAGATCGCGCGGTTTCTCGAAAAAAGTCACAATCGCCTCTGCGAAAAATTCTTCGTGATTGGTCGCGCCGTAAGCATCGATCACTGACGGCTTGCCGCGCTCCACCCGCTCGACATGATCGTGATAGGCTTCCAGCATCGTCTGCTCCCACCCCGCAAAGGCTTGCCCCTTGCGCAAAAGCGGGATGCCATTGGTGTGGCCCGTCAAACTGTCCAGTTGATGCGCGAATTCATGGATGACGACATTGTGCCCGTCGCGATCATTCAAACCGCCTTGAAGCGCATGATCCCATGAGAGGACAACCGGCCCTCTGTTCCAGCTTTCGCCCAGCAGCACATGGCGGTCTTCATGGACGACAAAGCCATCGTGATCATCGCGGCCCGTGCGAAATGCGGAAGGGTAGACCAGCACATTCTTGAGTGTGTGGAACCAGACCGGGCTATTGACGATCAGGAGGCAAGCTTGGGCTGCGATAGAGAGCCTCATTTCCTCGGTCACTTCCAACGCATCACTGCCTTGGAAAGTAATCTCTTCAAGGAACAGATTGATTTTGCCTTCAAGCTTTGGCCGCAAGTTTTCAGGCAGCCGCCGCACGATTGGCACCAGCCTAGCGATCACTTCGCGCTGCTGGGGACTGAGCGGCATCGCCAGAATTTTGGCGCGCCTTCGCCTACGCAGGTAAAGGCGCAACCAATAGGCAGCGCCGAGAAGGGCAAGAAACCCGAAGAAGTAAGGCAGGAAGGCCATAGCTATGAGGTAGGAACGCTTCTGACGTTCTTGAAGTCTATGCCGCGTGGCTCAGCGATCCTGTGACCTGAGTGCCTCATGCTCTCGTGTGAAATCAGCGCACGTATAACTTCCGCTTTGTCCGACTCGGCCAAAAGCCTATTCGGGCCGGCTGCATGGAAAAGAGCGCCTATCTTGAAACGCCTTCATGGCGCAGCGAAAGCTGGCAGACATTCCTGCTTGCCGGGCCGCTGGCGCTCGCCAATTTGCTGCAAATGGCGACCTATGCGGTCGATATCATTTTCATCGCACGGCTGGGCGAGCAGGAGCTGGCCGCATCGCAATTGGTGATGGCGATCTTTGGCCTGATCGTGTGGGCCCTCGCCTCGATGACAGCTGCGGTTGCGCCCGTCATTTCAGCAGAATTGGGCGGAAACCCGCGCAGCGTTCGGCCTGTGCGGCGCGCTGTCCGCATGGCGCTGTGGCTGGCAGTGATCAGTGGGGCCGTTGGAATGCTGCTCGCTTTCGTCACCATTCCGATCATGCGCGCAAGCGGACAAGACGAAGCGCTGATCCCGCTCGCATGGCCGTATCTTGGGATGATTGTCTTCTCGCTCATCCCGATGATCTTGACCAATGTTCTGCGCACCTATGTCTCGACATTGGGACGGCCTATTTTCGCCACTGCGATCATCTTTGGCGGGATTTTCGTGAATGTGCTGGGCAATTATGCGTTGATCTTCGGCAATTTGGGCATGCCTCGGCTGGAGCTGCTAGGCGCTGCGATTGCGACAATCATCACGACTTGCGCGACCTTGCTTGCCTATGTTGTGGTCATCAGGCTCGACAAAAACCTCCACCGCTACCGCATCTTTGGCAGGTGGTGGCGACCTGACTGGGCAAAGTTCTGGGAGATCGTGAGGATCGGCATTCCCATTGCGCTCACCGTGATTGCAGAGGCCGGAATTTTCGGAGCCGCAGCCTTCCTGATGGGCACTTTTGGAGCATCTGCCCTTGCCGGACACACTATCGCATTGCAGCTGGCAGCGCTTGCGTTCCAAATCCCGTTTGGCGTGGGGCAAGCGGTCACCATTCGGGTGGGCTATTTTTATGGCGCGCGAAATCTAGAAGGCATCAAGCGTGCAGGCTGGGTCGCGCTCGCTATGGGCACAAGCTTTATGGGATTGACCGCGCTGGCCATGGTGCTCGCCCCGCTGGCGCTCATTTCGATCTATGTCGATGTTGATGCAGCAAAGAACGCAGCCCTTGTGGGCTTTGCCATGCAATTCCTCGTGTGGGCCGCAGCCTTCCAATTGGTCGACGGGATACAAGCGGTGTCCTTGGGCGCATTGAGAGGCTTGCAAGACACTCGCGTGCCGATGTGGATTGCGACTTTTAGCTATTGGGCGGTCGGAATGGGAGTGGCGGTGGCGCTGGGCTTTTACACGCCTTTGCAAGGCGTCGGCGTCTGGATAGGCCTTGCGACAGGGCTGTTCTTCGCTGCCTTCCTGCTGACATGGCGCTGGATGGCG
>CAZJAG010000108.1:0-7295 GCA_964543735.1 uncultured Porphyrobacter sp.
CTCGATCTGTTGCAAGAAGTGATCGCAGATTTCGACGGCACAGTTCTGATCGTCAGCCATGATCGCGACTTCCTTGACCGTACAGTAACGCTCACCCTGGGCCTTGATGGCACGGGCCGGGTTGATGTGGTTGCAGGCGGTTATGAGGATTGGGAAGCCAAGCGCCGCACACCGCGCAAAGCCGCCAAGCCCAAGGTCGATACCGCTGCAAAACCACCTTCGCCAGCGCCTAAGCCATCCGCCAGTCCCGCCAAGCTGTCTTACAAGGACCAGCGCGATTACGAGCAGCTGCCCGCCCGCATCGACGAGCTGGAAGCCGCGATTGTCAAGGGTGAGACGATCCTTTCCGATCCCGATCTTTACACCTCCGATCCGCAGAAGTTCGCCAATATCACCCAAGGCATTGAGAACGCGCAGGTTGAGAAGGACGCAGCTGAGGAACGCTGGCTAACGCTTGCCGCACGGGTCGAGGCGCTGGAGGCTGGGAACGCATGAGCGAGGCTGTCGGCAAGCTGCATAGCGACATCGCCGCCTGCCGCATTTGCGCCGATGCGCTGGAGCACGAGCCGCGCCCAGTCGTCCAGTTCTCCGCGCACAGCCGCATCGCCATTATCGGGCAAGCGCCCGGCTCCAAAGTCCATGCCAGCGGCGTGCCATGGGACGATGATAGCGGTGACCGCTTGCGCGACTGGCTGGGGATGGACAAGGACGCGTTTTATGACGCTGATAAAATCGCGCTTGTGCCGATGGGATTTTGCTATCCCGGCAAAGCGAAAGGCGGCGATGCCCCGCCGCGCAAGGAATGCGCGCCTGAGTGGCACGAACGCGTGCTTGCCGCCCTGCCCGATGTCCGCCTGACATTGCTGGTCGGCTCCTATGCGCAGGCGCAATATCTGCCCGAGACAAAGCGCATGTCATTGACCCAGCGCGTTCGCCAATATGCTGACTATGCACCACTTTTCCCGCTGCCGCATCCCTCGTGGAGAGTGCGGATGTGGATGGGGAAGAACGCCTGGTATGAGGGTGAAGTGCTGCCCGAATTGCGCCAACAAGTGCGCGCTGCATTGGTCTAGAACCTCGTCCTAATCTCGTCACAATTGCCCGCCATCTTTAGTTTTTTGAAGATGAGGGACCTTGCCATGTCGATCGAACAATTTGCCCAAGAATTTTACAACGCCGTCGAGGAAGACCGCGAGACTGACTATCAAGCCATGTGGTCGGACAACATCGTTTCGATGGAACCGGGCGATGGCCCCATGGCCAAAGTCCAAGGACGCGAGCAGCTGCTGGAGAAGCACAGATGGTGGAATGACAATGCCGAAATGCATGACTTCACGATGGAAGGCCCGTTCATCGTGGGCGAGCAATTCGCGGTGCGATACGGCATGGATGTGACCATGATGGGCGAGCGCTCGCAAAGTCAGGAAACCGCGATCTATACCGTTGAAGATGGCAAGATCACTGAAGAGCGCTTCTTCTATGGCGAGTAGTTGACGGGCCTTTCATTCGCTTATCACGCTCGCAAAGCGTCTTCTGTAGGGGACACATGGGACACTGTGCTAAGGGATCTAACCCCTCACCTGATCCGGTAGAAATCCGCCACCCGATCGAGCGCCAGTTTTAGAACCAATTTGCCGCTGCGCGCAGGCCATTTGAGTGCGCGCTCGGCGGCCGGCAAGCTTTCGCCCGCACACACCACGCGCCACAAGACATCTTCCAAGCCGCTGCCCGCCGCTTCCAACGCTGCATCGAACCGCTCTTTTGCAGCAATTTGGCGTTCGGACGCGTTCAGCCCCTGCTCCCCGGTTGTTTTTGCCCGCACCGGATCCCAGCGCATCGTCACGCTCGGCCCCAATTGCGCGCGCTCGAAATCGGCGCGCAGCCGCTCGCCTGCATCGAACAGACGGTCATCCAGATGCCCGCGCGAATGCAGCCAGCTCAGCGGGCTTTCGGCCAGATTGACAGTGACTGATCGGCGGTGTCGCCGTGCGCCTCCTTCGCGCTTGGGGCCTTCCACCGTCAGTTCGCGTTCCACCAGCTTGCGTTGCATCTATCCCTCCAAATCTCGGCTATGAAAGAAGCTCTTGCATTTTTCCGGTTCCTGTAGGAAAGTCTTTTTACCGATTTGGTTATTTGTCTTTGTGTATCGGGGGAGCTCACCCAGCCATGATCAACCGCATACGCGACATTCGAAAGGCCAAGGGATGGACGCTCGCCGAGCTTGCGCAGGCCTGTGATCCGCCCACCACGGCCCAAACCATCGGGCGGCTAGAGACAGGGATGCGCAATCTCTCGCTCAAATGGATGAACCGGATTGCCACCGCGCTCGAAATTGATCCACAAGCGCTGCTGCAATCGGACGAGGCGGCCGAGGCGCAGATTGTCGCCAGCCTAACCGCCGCCGGGCCAGAAGCGCTCACCGCTCCGCGCAGCGCCGTGTTGCCGACCGATCTCGCCGGCCAGAGCGAAGAGGCCGCGCGGCCCGCTCACATGGTGCTGGAGGTCGACGAAAGTGTGGGTGAGTTTCGCCCCGGCGACCTCCTGTGGCTCGAACAATTATCGCCCGACAAGGCCGCGCTTGCGATCAACCGCGATGTGCTGCTGCCGAAGCCGGGGGGGCGCTTTGCCTTTGGCCGCCTGATTGACCGGCAAGGCACACTTATCGGGATTTTACCTCCCGGTGCAGGACAAAAGCAGCAAGTGGTCGATAATCCGCCATGGATTGGCCTCGCGCAGATGCTAGTGCGCAAGCTGTGAAAGACAGATTATGAAACACGTCCTCTCGCTCGCCACCTTATTCCCCAATGCGGTCAATCCGCGCTTTGGAACCTTCGTCGCGCGTTCATTGGAAGCGCTCGCCAAACGCGGCGACTGGCAAGTCACCGTGATCAATCCGATTGGCATCCCGCCAATTGCCTTTGGCCGCTACAAGGCGCTGGCCGATCTGCCCCCGGTCAGCGTTGAGGGCGGGCTGACGGTGCACCGCCCGCGCTTTACGCTGGTTCCCAAGGTGGGCGCACGCCGCAATGCGCAAGCGATTGCCAAATGCGCAATTCCCCTCGCCCGGCAAATCCACCAGCAGCACGAAGTCGATGTGATCGATGCGCAATTTTTCTATCCAGACGGGCCAGCTGCGATGCGCATGGGAGAGGCACTGGGAGTGCCCTTCTCGATCAAAGCGCGCGGATCGGATATCAATTTCTGGGGCGAAAAAGACTATGCCCGCGCGCAGATCCTCGATGCGGCGGACAAGGCCGCTGGTCTTTTGGCAGTGTCAGAAAATCTTGCTGGTGAAATGGCCGCGTTGGGTATCAATCGCGAGAAGATCACGATCCATTACACTGGGCTTGATCGCGACCGGTTCCGACCGCTGGCCCATCAAGGTTTGCGCAAGAAGCTGGGCGAGCAATTGGGCTTTGACTTGCCCGATAAGGCGCCCTTGCTCGTCACTGTCGGCGCACTGATCGAGCGCAAGGGGCAGGCTTTGGTGCTCGAAGCGATGGCCGATATTGCGGAATCGCGCGCCATTCTGGTCGGCAAGGGAGAGGATGAAGCGCATCTGCGCGAATTGGCGTCCAAGCTGGGCCTGTCAGAGCGTGTGCACTTCGCCGGATCGCTCGATCATGATGTGATGCCCGTCATCTTGTCAGCAGCCGATCTGATGGTGCTGCCGACCGAAAGTGAGGGCCTTGCCAACGCCTGGGTTGAAGCGCTGGCTTGCGGCACGCCCGTAATCACAACCAATGTCGGCGGCGCGCCCGAATTGTTCAATACACTTGAAGCAGGCAGGCTCGTCCCGCGCGAGAGGGGCGCGATTGCCGCTGCGATTCGTGAAAAGCTGGGCGATATGCCGCCCGCGCAAGAGGTTACAGCAGCGGTGAACCGGTTCAGCTGGGACAACAATGCGAGCGAGCTAGCCGCCTATTTCGAAGCGCTTACCCAAGCAGCCTAGGCTCGGGAATAAGGCGCGGATTGAGTGCGGGTTAAGCCCTGCGTCTATGCCCTGCTGGCCGCCTCTGCCTCTGCCGCCTCGCGCGCCTTGCGTTCCTGCTTGTCAGCCTCGGTCTCTTGCGGGACGAAACTGTCCGAAGTCACACCCAGCCAGATCAGCGTGGGCGCGGCCAGATAGACCGAACTGTATGTTCCCACGAACAAGCCGAATACAATCGCTGCAACCAGACCGAACAGGCTTTCCGGCCCGAACAACAACAGCGGCAATAACGCCACCAGCAGCGTCAATGACGTCATGACAGTACGGGCCAGGGTCTCGTTCACTGACAGGTCGAGCAGCTCGACCAGCTGCATCTTGCGATACTTCTTCAAATTCTCGCGAATGCGGTCAAAGACAACGATCGTATCGTTCAGCGAGTATCCGATAATCGCCAGAATAGCCGCGATGATCTGGAGGCTGAACTCCAGCTGGAACAGCGCGAACAGCCCCAATGTCACCGAGACATCGTGGAACAGAGCGAACAGCCCTCCCACGCCGAACTGCCATTCGAACCGGATCCAGATGTAGAGCGCCACTGCAGCCATCGCTGCAATCAGCGCGATCATCGCGCTGTTCTGGAACTCCTTGGCGACTTTGCCCGAAACCGTCTCGTTACTGTCGGGGCGGGCATCGGGATATTTGCCCTTAATCTCCGCGATCACCTTGTTGCCGATCTCGGTCGCAGCGCCCTTCGTCTCTTCAGCATCCTCGGGCAGAGGAACACGGATCGAGACGACATTGGGCGCGCCAAATTCCTGCACAACCGGCGTGCCGAAACCCAGTTCTCCGACAGAGGCGCGCAAATCCTCAACCGGCGCTTCTTGCGTTTCGGTGAAAGTGACGCGCACTTCCTGACCGCCAGCGAAATCGACGCCAAAATTGATCCCATTTGCAAACACGAGTGCCCAGCTCGCGGCGATCAGCAGCAAGCTCACAATAAAGAACGGCATCCTGAAACGCAGGAATTTGATATTCGTATTGTCAGGGACAAGTTTCAAAAGTCGCATGATCTTTCTCTCCCTTGCCCTAAAGGCTCAGCTCGTTGGGGCGCGCTTTGCGAAGCCATCCGGCCACCCACATGCGGGTGAGGACAACGGCGGTAAAGACGCTGGTGAACAGGCCGATGACCAGCACAACGGCAAAGCCGCGCACAGGGCCGGTTCCGAACAGGAACAGCAACACGCCTGCGATAAAATTGGTGATATTGGCATCGTAAATCGCGCGGCTCGCCTCTTTATAGCCCGTCTCAACCGCAGCAACGACCCTGCGCCCTCGCAATCGCTCCTCGCGTATGCGTTCATTGATGAGAACGTTGGCATCCACTGCCGCGCCCACTGTCAGCACGAATCCAGCTATGCCCGGCAACGTCAGCGTGGTGTTCAGCATTGCCATCACGCCCAGGACCATCAACACGTTCAAGATCAGCGCACCGGTCGCATAGACGCCAAAGCGGCCATAACTCGCCATCATCAGCGCAATCACGGCCAGCGAACCGATGGCCATGGTGATCATGCCCTTGCGGATCGAATCCTGCCCCAGCTCAGCACTGACCGAGCGTTCCTCGATCACCGTCAAATCAACCGGCAGCGCACCTGACTGGAGCGAGATCGCCAGCTGGTTCGAAGTCTCGGGCGTAAAGCTGCCCGAAATCTGCGCCTGACCGCCGCGGATCGGCTCGTTGATATTGGGCGCGGAGAGCACTGCTCCATCGAGGATAATCGCGAATGGCTTACCGACATTTTCGGTCGTCAGCTTGGCAAATTTGCGCCCGCCATCCGTGTCGAAAGTGATATTGACGACGTTCTCGTTTGTCTGCGGATCGACGCCGGCCTGCGCATTGGTGAGATTGTCTCCGCGAATACCGCCCAAGCGGCGCACGGCGAGCGATGTTCCCTCTTGCAAAGACCCTTCGGCATAGGGGAAAATCTGGCTTCCGGGCGGTGCAATCCCCTGCTCCACATCAGCAGGCAGCGCGGTGAGGTCGACCAGCTTGAACTCAAGCTTGGCGGTCTGGCCCAGCAGTGCTTTCAATTCTTCGGGGTCTTGCAGGCCAGGAACCTGCACGACGATCCGCGTGTCACCTTGGCGGATGATCGTAGGCTCGCGAGTACCAAGAGCATCGATCCGTTTGCGGACAACTTCGGTCGCCGCTTCCATCGCTTGGGAGACGGCGGTGTCGAGCCCAGTCTCGGTCGGGGTAAGGATCATGCGCTGGCCATCGGTGACCGACAATTCCCATTCGGGCGTCAGCCCAGTGCCCGCCATCAGCGGTTCAAGCAGACCGCGCGCACGGTCAAGATCGGATGCCTCGTTCAGCAGAAAACTTAAGCGACCATTGTTGGTCGCGACATCACCAATACGGATGCGCGGTTCGGCATTGCGCATCAGTGATCGGACAGATTCCTCAACATTTTCAAGTCTCTGGCTGGCGACTTGATCACGCTCCGCCTCGAGCAGCAAATGGCTACCGCCCGCCAGATCGAGGCCGAGATTGATCTCTGGATCGGGCAATGCCTCGGGCCATTGAAACCCGCTATTGCTGGTGAGCGAAGGGATCGCGGCAAGCACTGCGACCGCTGTGATCGCCCACAGCCAGATCTTTTTCCAGGTCGGAAATTCAAGCATGGTGGTGGTGCTTCTCTTGGCCCAAAATCGTTTTAGTCATTGGCGGCCGTACCGCCCTTGGGCAGCACATCGCCAATGGTTTGTTTGACCGCTTTGACGCGCACGCCCTTGGCCAAATCCAGCTCGACATAATTGTCATCAACCTTGGCGATCTTGCCGACGAGCCCGCCTGCTGTGACGACTTCATCGCCGCGTTTCAGGCCCTCAACCTTATCCTGATGCTCTTTCTGCCGCTTCATTTGCGGGCGGATGATGAGGAACCAGAAGATCAGAACCATGAAAACAATCGGCATCCAGGTCATCCATGCGGGTGGCTGACCGGCTGCTCCGGCGGCGGCTGCGAAAATCTCTAGCATCGTATGTTCTGGCCCTGGTGGCTGAAGGTCTGTCCGGCATATCGGGGCATCGCTTGCAAGGCTCTCCAGCCATGCAATCTCTCCCCATATTTGCACTAGGTGGGCGCGGTTAGCAGCAATGCAAGTCTGGGGCAATGCAGCGCGGTGATGCAAGGTCGGAAAATGCGGGAGAAAGCGCGGGAGAAATTTGCCCGTAATGGTTTCCCTGCTTGCCAGTGAAAAATGCCGCGCCTATAGGCGGCCATTCCACTGGTATCGGGATGTGGCGCAGTCTGGTAGCGCACTATACTGGGGGTGTAGGGGTCGCTGGTTCGAATCCAGTC
>CAZJAG010000109.1:0-7182 GCA_964543735.1 uncultured Porphyrobacter sp.
CAAGGCGGCTTTGCAACGGCGCTAATGCTGAAAGATTTGCGCCTTGCAATGGAAGCGGCTGAAAGCGCCGATGCGCCCGTGCCAATGGGCGCGCGGGCCGCAGCGCTTTACGAGGATTTCAACGGAGCAGGCCACGGCCAGCTCGATTTCTCTGCGATTATCAAGACGCTCTAACTTCACCCAAGGACACGCACCCCCATGCAAAAACTCTACTCGGATGCCGCTGCCGCGCTCGACGGATTGCTCGAAGACGGCCTGCTGATCGCCAGCGGAGGCTTTGGCCTATGCGGCATTCCCGAACGGCTGCTCGACGCTATTCAGGACAGCGGCGTTAAAGACCTCACCTTTGCCTCCAACAATGCAGGGATTGATAATGAGGGGATCGGCAAGCTGCTGCGCACACAGCAGGTGAAAAAGATGATCAGCTCTTACGTGGGCGAGAACAAGGAGTTTGAACGCCAATTCCTCGCCGGAGAGCTTGAGGTGGAATTTTGCCCGCAGGGCACGCTGGCTGAACGGATGCGCGCAGGCGGGGCGGGCATTCCCGGCTTTTACACCAAAACGGGCGTTGGCACTCAGGTGGCCGAAGGCAAGGAAGTGAAGCAGTTTCACGGCGAAGATTATATCCTCGAAGAAGGCATCTTTGCTGATCTTGCGATTGTGAAAGCATGGAAAGCGGATGAGACCGGCAACTGTGTGTTCCGCAAAACCGCTCGCAATTTCAATCAGCCCGCCGCCACTTGCGGCAAGACCTGCGTAGTGGAGGTTGAGGAGATTGTGCCAATCGGCTCGCTTGACCCTGATAGCATTCACTTGCCCGGCGTCTTTGTGAACCGGATGATCGTGGGCGCGCCCTATGACAAGAAGATCGAGTTCCTGACGACCAGAGAACGGGAGACAGCGTGATGACAGATGCAAGTGGCTGGACCCGCGATCAAATGGCAGCGCGCGCCGCGAAAGAGCTGGAGGATGGCTATTACGTCAATCTGGGCATTGGTATCCCCACGCTTGTCGCCAATCACATTCCTGACGGGATGCAGGTAACGCTGCAATCGGAAAACGGCATGCTGGGCATTGGCCCGTTCCCCTATGAGGGCGAGGAAGACCCTGATCTGATTAATGCAGGCAAGCAAACCATCAGCGAGCTGCCGCACAGTGCCTATTTCGACAGCGCGACCAGCTTCTCGATGATCCGCGGCGGACATATTGACTTGACTGTGCTGGGCGCGATGGAAGTTGCTGAAAATGGCGATATCGCCAACTGGATGATCCCGGGCAAGATGATCAAGGGGATGGGCGGCGCGATGGATCTGGTCGCAGGCGTGAAGAAGATCATTGTGGTGATGGATCACAATTCGAAAGCGGGCGATCCCAAGTTTATCCCTGAGTGCACTTTGCCGCTCACCGGAACCAATGTGGTCGATATGATCATCACCAATCTGGGCGTATTCCACCGGCCTGATCATTCAAGCCCGTTCAAGCTGATCGAGCTGGCTCCGGGGATTACGGGCGACGAAGTGGCGGCGAAAACGACGGCTAAATATGTCACCTAGGGTGGCCACAAGCGAGGGCAGCCGATGGCTCATCGTTGGCGGCTGGCTTTCGGTTGCAGCCGCGCTGCTGCACATCGCAGTAATATTCGGCGGGCCGGATTGGTATCGCTTTTTCGGCGCGGGCGAGGAAATTGCGCAGGCCGCCGAGCGCGGCGAGTGGGGGCCACCCATTATGACGACGGGAATCGCGATTATTCTGGCGATCTGGGCGGCCTATGCATTTTCGGGCGCGGGCAAGATTCGCCGCCTGTTCCTGCTGAGGACCGGATTGGTTGTCATCACTGCGATCTATCTGCTGCGCGGATTGGCTCTGGTGCCGCTTCATTTGTGGCGACCTGAAATGACCGATGCATTCACCGTCTGGTCTTCGTTGATTGTGCTGGTTTACGGCCTAGCTTACCTCATCGGGACTGCGAAAAGCTGGCGGGCGATGTCGGCCTAAAACGGGGAGAGACAGCAATGGCGATGAACCGGGTGTGCGAGTTGACGGGGGCGGAGTTTCCGCTCTTCGCCTTTTCCCATTGCCGCGATGTTGTCGCCGCGGTCAGCAAAGCGGGCGGCTTTGGCGTTTTGGGAGCGACGCGTTTCTCGCCTGAGCAATTGGAAGAAGAGCTCGCCTGGATTGACGATCAGGTCGATGGCGCGCCTTACGGGGTTGATGTGCTGGTGCCCGAGGTGATTGATCCGCGCGTTCGCGAGCTATCTGATAACAAGAGCCGCGCGGCTGCGATTGACCCTTCTTATCAAGACTTCGCCAATGACGTGCTGGGCCAATATGGCATCGCACCCGAGCCGGAAATGCCAATTCTGAAAGAGCGAATGGGCATCACGCCGGAAAATGGCCTCGCGCTGATGGAGGTTGCATTCCGTCATCCGATCAAGCTTATTGCCAATGCTTTAGGCATTGCTCCTGCGGCAATGATCGCAGAAGGCAAAGCGCGCGGTGTTCCGGTCGCAGCTCTCGTCGGCGCGAAAGAGCACGCGATCCGTCAGGCCGAGGCAGGCGTTGACATTATCGTTGCTCAAGGAACCGAGGCGGGCGGGCATTGCGGCGAAGTTTCCACCCTAGTGCTGATCCCTGAAGTTGTGCGGGCGCTGAAAGAGGCGGGGCATTCGGCAAGCGTTTTGGCCGCAGGCGGGATTATGACTGGCGGGCAAATGGCGGGCATGATGGCGGCGGGAGCTGAGGGCGCATGGACGGGTTCTGTGTGGCTCGCAACGCCAGAGGCTGAGACTTCCGAAGCGTTCCGCGCCAAGATGGTCGCCGCACGCAGCCGCGATACTGTTCGCTCGCGCAGCCGAACGGGCAAGCCTGCGCGCCAGCTCAAGACCGCATGGCATGATGCGTGGGAGGCAGAAGATGGCCCCGGCACTCTCCCCATGCCGCTGATGGGAATGGTGTCAGAGCCTGCCTTCAAACGGATTGAACGCGAAGCGGCAGCTGGCAATGATTCTGCGCGCGAACTGGTCAGCTATTTCGTCGGGCAGGGCGTTGGGCTGGTCGAACAGGTTCGCTCTTCGCGCCAAGTCGTGATGGATTTCCGCGAGGAATTTCTCGAAGCGGTCGGCTCGCTTAACGCGACGCTGGACGCGGGCTAGAGCGGCCCGGCATTCTCAAAGGCGAGACGCCGCACTGGCTGGCGTTCAATCCTTCCCGCAGATGAATGATATGTTGCATCATTGCCACAACTATCGGGCGACGTGCAGTTTTTCGGGTTTCGCCTTGAAACCAAACGGGCAGTGCGTAGTTGCGATGTTATCTTATCACATGAACAATGGATATTGCCTGAAATGAAACTTCGCGTCTCACATTTCGCTCTTGCCTCAGCGCTTGCCTTTGCCGGCGCTTCAACCACTGCTCTGGCCGAGGATACTGGCGAGGGTTCGCAGCATCCGCATAATGATGAAAATATTCTTGTAACGGCCGGTTCGCTGGACGAGCTGGACTTCATCGCTGGGCAAGACGTGCTCACGCAGGACGAAATTCAGCGCGATCTTGACGGTCAGATCGGTGAAGTGCTGGCCAAGACGCCGGGTGTCTCCGCCACCAGCTTTGCGCCGGGCGCTTCGCGGCCTATCCTGCGCGGTCAGGATGGCGAGCGTGTTCGCGTTCTGATTGACGGGCTAGGCTCGGCAGATGTCGGCAACACATCGTCAGACCATGCGACTACGATTGACGCGTTGACGGTTGAGCGGATCGAGGTTTTGCGCGGGCCAACTGCGCTCTTGTTCGGCAGCCAGGCGATTGGCGGCGTTGTGAACGTGATTGACCGCCGCATCCCGCTTGCCGTGCCGGAGAATGGGTTGTTCGTTGAAGGACTGGCCGCGGCTGACACGGCCAGCGATTTGCGCAGCGGTGCGGTTTCGCTCGATGCGGGTCTGGGCGAGAATTTTGCAGTGCATGTTGGCGGTTCTTGGCGCGAGACAGATGATCTCGAGATCGCCGGTTTCCAGCTGACCGATGATTTGCGCGCTGACTTGCTTGGCGATGCAGCAGAAGAGGAAGAAGAGGGCGAGTTCGAGGAAGCAGAAGAGCTTCGCGAAGCAGCCGAGCAGCGCGGTGTCCTGCCCAATAGCGCGACCGAGACTTGGACAGCGACGGGCGGCTTTGGCGTATTCTTCGGCGAGTCCAGCTTCGGCGCTTCGGTCAGCTATTTCGACACCGATTATGGCCTCGTCAGCAATCCTGAAGGCGGGCATCATCACGGCGAGGAAGAAGGCGGCGAAGAAGAAGAGGAAGAGGGCGAAGAGACCGTTTCCATCGGCCTCGAACAGCTGCGCCTCGATTTCAAAGGCGACATAGCTCTGGGTGACGGGATGTTCTCGCGCCTGAAACTGCGCGGTGGCTATTCCGATTACACCCATACCGAATTTGAAGGCGATGAGGTGGGCACGGTCTTTGATACCGAAACAATCGAAGCGCGCGCAGAGCTGATTTTCCGCGAAGGCATGGTGATCGGCGCACAGTTCACCTCGCGCGATTTTGCAGCGGTGGGTGAAGAAGCGTTTGTCGCTCCAAATGAGACGACCCAATTCGCTTTGTTCACAGCTGGCGAATATGATCTGGGCGCGGTTCAGCTTGAAGGCGCCGCGCGCTACGAGCGTGTCGATGTGAGCTCTGACACGCTTGGGCTGGATCGCAATTTCGATCTTGTCTCAGGTGCAGTCTCGGCGGTTCTCGGCGGAGACGGCGATGCGCGCTTCGGCCTTACTCTGTCGCGGTCCGAACGCGCGCCCGCTGGCGAGGAATTGTTTGCCAATGGCCCGCATATCGCCACGCAAGCGTTTGAGATCGGCAATCCCAATCTCGACACGGAAAGCGCGCTTGGTGCGGAAGTGTTCCTGCGTGCAGCTTTGGGCAATGCGCGTATCAATGCCTCGGTCTTCTACCAAAGCTATGATGATTACATCTACCTCTCGCCAACTGGCGAGGAAGAGGACGAGCTGCCCGTCTTCCAAATCCTGCAACGCGATGCCGACTTCTTCGGCTTTGAAGCGGGGCTTGAAGTGCCGCTGGTCGAGCAGGACGGGTTCGACCTTACCGCTGATCTGCGTGCATCCTATGTCGACGGATCGCTCAATGATGATGCCAATATCGACACCACCAATGGCAATGTCCCGCGCGTTCCTCCGCTCAGCCTGCTGGGCGCGTTGGATGCGGATATTGGCAGCTTCGGTATCCGTGCCGAGCTGGAGCATTATGGCAGCCAGAACGAAGTGGTCGAGTTCGAAACTGCAACAGACAGCTTCACATTCGCCAATCTCTATCTGAGCTGGAGACCGCTGGCGGACAACCGGAATGTTGTGTTGCAACTGGCGGGCGAGAACCTGTTCGATGTGACAGGCCGCCGCCACACCAGCTTTACCAAGGATTATGTGCCGCTGGCCGGACGCAATATCCGCGCCAGCGTTCGCTTCGGTTTTTGACCATCGCTTAAAGGGGTCTGGGCAGAATGAACCTGCAACAGACCCCAATTGCTGCTTAGCTTTCCAGTGCGAAGGTCAGTTCCGCATGCTCTTGCAAGCGGTCAACCAAGGCCTCACCAAGGAAGGAGCCGGGGGTTCCCACTCCGCCTTCAGCGTCGGATGAGAGCAGGGCGATGCCCGTCTCGGTCAGCATCCGGCTGGTCGAGCCATAGCCGGGATCATATTTGCCTTTGACGCCGTAATGCAGCGTCTCGCCATCTTCCATCTCGGCGACAAACAGCACATCATAAAAGCCGTTCTCGCGCTCTTCTTTTGTCGGGCCTTCACCGGGCGCTGGCGGTTTCGCGCCGAACGGGTTTTTGAGCATGTCGGCGGCGGCCTCGGCCATTTTCTTGCCCGCTTCACCGGGCGAGGTCAGCATCATCTCGTCATATTTGAAGTCTTCGCCGTAAGGGTGCCCGCGCAGGAAATTGGTGCGGTGGACATTCTTGGTGTTGATCGTTGCCATAATGAACGGCGCGGCCCATTTGCCCAGCCCCTCGTCATATTCAGGCACCATGCCGAGCGGCTGCGATGGCCCTTCGAAACCCGGCGTCAAGCCGAACGGGCTTTGCAGGATCGGGAGCAGCTTGGGGTTCTTCGCAACCGATTTCATAGTGGCAGTCAGGCTGGCTGCTGTTCCGCCAGAAAATGTGCCTTGCATTGCCCGCACGCGCCCCTTGATGCGCGGGGCGGGCTTGCCGAATTTCGCCTCAGCTTCTTTCTGGGTCATCAAAACGCCCAGATCGAAGGGAATGGAATCGAACCCTGCCGAGAAACATATGCGCGCGCCGCTTTCTTTTGCAGCAGCTTCATGCTCGTCAATCTTCTCGCGCATCCAGCCCGGCTCGCCGCACAGATCGGCATAATCGGTCCCGGTTTTGACGCAGGCCGCGACCAGAGCATCGCCATAAAGCTGGTAGGGGCCAACCGTGGTAAGAACGACGCGGGCACGCTCGCACATGGCTTCGAGGCTGGCCGGATCATCGGAATTGGCAACGATCAGCGCAGTGTCTTCGCTCGCGCCGATTTCATCGCGCACCTCTTGCAATTTGGTGAGGCTACGGCCGGCCATTGCCCAGCTTGGGCCATCCTTGCCCCCAGAGTTGTTGGCGCCATAATGCTGGTCCAGATATTCCGCGACCAAGCGGCCCGTATATCCGGTGGCGCCATAAACGATGATATCAAATTCGCGCGAATCTTTGCTCATTATGAAGGCTCTCCTTTGACCGCCTGAATGCTCGCAAAGGAGGGAAGAGTCAAAGACGCTAGGTTAGGCTAGTGGGGCAGGCTACTCGGGTGCGCTACTGGGATGGGTTGCTGGGGTGAGCGCTGGCGGGAATGCGCGGCAAGACGCCGGTTTGGCTGGAAATTGCTAGCAGCCGCCCGTCCTCGGCAAAGTGGCGCGCGCTGCCATGTGCTGCGCCGCGATCAAAGGCTGCCATTTGTGTGACGGAAAGCACCCACGCGTTCTCGCCCGCCCCTTGGACAAAGCGCAAGGTCGCATCCAGACTTGACCCGCCATGGGTGGACGTATGCGCGCCGAGGAAGAAATCGGATACAAGGCCAAGCCATGCGGCATCGACCGCAAAGCCCGCTTTCGAGCGTGTCCAGCAGGCCTCATATCCTTTGTCTTCGTCCGCTAGGGCAACGCGGCGTTCGA
>CAZJAG010000110.1:0-2906 GCA_964543735.1 uncultured Porphyrobacter sp.
TTCTTCTTGCCAGCGATTGGCTTGGCCTTACCCTTGCGGGTGCGGGCGTTGGTGTGCGTGCGCTGGCCGCGAACGGGCAGCTGGTTGCGATGACGAAGGCCGCGATAGCTCCGAAGATCCATCAGGCGCTTGATATTCATCGCGGTCTGGCGACGCAGGTCACCTTCAACCGTATGGTCTGCATCGATCGCTTCGCGAATCTGCAACACTTCAGCATCGCTGAGATCTTGCACACGGCGGGTGTGATCAATGCCAAGCTTGTCGGCGATTTGAACCGCGGTTGTGCGGCCAATTCCGTGAATATAGGTGAGCGCGATAATAACGCGCTTGTTTGTGGGGATGTTGACCCCGGCAATACGAGCCACTTAGTTTTTCTCCATGCTCCACAGAGGATCAGGCTCACATGCCCTGCCTCTATCTCAACGCTTTCAATCATTCCGCCAATCGCGTTACCTTGAAACGGCAAAAGTCCGGATGGCGAACACGCTGGAGTGCTGGCCTGCCGGACTCGTCCGAGACTGTCGAATGAGAGGGGCGCTTAAGGTGATTCGCGCCCCTCGTCAAGGCTGAACGACAAGCTGTTGCAAGTCGTGCAGAAATCAAGCGCGGCACGGTATCAGTAAAGACCGCGCGCACGCCCTATTTCATCACACTTTCATCACACCACGCCAAAGGCTAGCATAGCATCAGCGACCTTTTTGAAGCCGGCAACATTGGCCCCTTTCACATAGTCAACATGGCCGTCTCTCTCGCCATATTCGACGCATTTTTCATGAATGCCTTCCATCAGATCGGTCAGCATTTCACCCAGACGCTCGTGGTTCCAACTGATCCGCTCAGAATTCTGGCTCATTTCTAGGCCGGATACAGCCACCCCGCCTGCATTGGCCGCTTTACCCGGGCCGTACATGATCTTGCCATCATGAAAGACTTTCACGCCTTCCAGCGTTGTGGGCATATTCGCCCCTTCCGAGACGGCCTGAACGCCGTTCTTCACCAGCGCTTTGGCCTCATCCTCGTTAAGTTCGTTCTGGGTCGCGCATGGCAGGGCCAGATCGCACTCGACATCCCATGGACGCTTGCCCTCGTGGAAAGTCGCGCCCTTATACTCGTCAACATATTCGCTGATGCGCCCGCGCTTTACGGTCTTGAGGTGTTTCACAAAGTCGATCTTCGCCTGATCGATACCATCTGGATCATGGATGAAGCCGCCTGAGTCTGACAGCGTGAGAACCTTGCCCCCCAATTGTGTGATTTTCTCGGCTGCATGGGTTGCCACATTGCCCGAGCCGGAGATGACAGCGCTTTTGCCATCTACATCCTGTCCAGCATGCTTGAGCATGTTCTGAAGAAAATAGACCGCGCCATAGCCGGTCGCCTCAGGGCGCATTTGCGAGCCGCCATATTCTTGGCCCTTGCCCGTCAGCACGCCTTCCCAGCGATTGGTGATCCGCTTGTACTGGCCGAACATATAGCCGATCTCGCGCCCGCCAACACCAATGTCGCCTGCCGGAACATCGGTATCAGGGCCGATGTGGCGGTAAAGTTCGGTCATGAAGCTTTGGCAAAAGCGCATCACTTCGCTGTCGGACTTGCCGCGCGGGTTGAAGTTTGCCCCGCCTTTGCCCCCGCCCATCGGTAGGCCAGTGAGCGAATTCTTAAACGTCTGCTCAAAAGCGAGAAATTTCAGCACGCTCTCAGTGACAGAAGGGTGGAACCGGATGCCGCCCTTGTACGGACCGATGGCATTGTTGTTTTGAACCCGCCACCCGCGCTGGACGCGGATATTGTGATTGTCATCCTCCCAGCACACACGGAAAGAGACGACACGATCAGGCTCTGCAATCCGGCGCAGGATTTGCGCCTCGTGATATTCTTCCTTGTCTTCAATGAAATCGAAGATGTCTTGCGCCACCTCCTGCACAGCCTGGACAAATTCGGTCTGTCCCGGATTGCGCTTCTTCACACCTTCCATGAATGTCGGGAAATCGACATGATCGGAAACCGCCATAGTATCTACTCCTGATGCTAGCCCCCACCACTTGCGAGCGGCTTGATTGATACAGATGCGTCCCAGAGCATCCGCGCGCCTTTTGCGGCGCGTCTCGCTAATGATTCACGCATTCGCTACTGATCATCCTCCAGCGCCTCGACTGCGTCGGACAATTCCGACATACGGTTGTCACTCTCGGATGAGGCATCGGTCGCTGGATCGTCTGCCGGAGCCGCGACCTCCTGAGCAGGTTCTGGCGGAGCTGATTTTGGCACATCGACCTTACCCAGCATGGTCGCCAATCCCTCAAGCTGCTGGCTCATCACGCCATCGACCGCTTTTGCGATCGTGGGAACGGGATAGCGCATATATCCGCCGACCACATATTCCCAAACGATCTTCGTGCCTTGATCGACCTTGCCCATAGTAATGGTGAGCACGCCTGTTGCTGGCTCGCTCTGTAGCGGCCCCAATCCTCCGCGCATTCTCAGCGCCTTTTCAGGAAAGGCCTGCACCACGCGCATATGCTCGACACTGCCTTCGAGCGAAATCTTGTCAGGATCGGGATCTTCGGGAATGCGCTCGCAAAAGCAGCCCCCCGCTTGCGGCCGCAGCGTAAGATTGGCCGCATCATTTGACCAGGTGTGCACACCGTTCCACCATTTCGCAGGCGAGATCAGCGCCAGCCACACCTCTTTGGGCTCAGCCGAGACGACCGCCTCATCACGGGTAACAAATCCAGCTTCATCGGTTTTGGTCACTTCAGCCGAGAGCGGCGCTGCGATCACACCAGCTGCTACCGCCAATAGCGGCGTGAGGCGTTTGATGCACGCGTGAATCATGGCCGAAATCCCCTCCATCTTGGGCCAGAATAGGCCAAGACGGACAATCAGGAAAGTAGCAATGCGACAGA
>CAZJAG010000110.1:3006-7063 GCA_964543735.1 uncultured Porphyrobacter sp.
CCTGGCAAGATCGGCGCAGTTTCATCGCGATAGACACCCATACGCGTGCGCACCGTTTCCTCATTGTCATCAGGGCGGCGCTTGAACTCGGTCGAGCCGCAGGCGTCGCAAACGCCCTCTTTCGCAGTGGGGTTGGCGCTATCATGATAAAGCGCGCCACATTTCGCACAGGAGAACCGGCCTGTAATCCGCTTAACCAGCGCATCGACATCAACCGCCAGCTCGATCACATGATCAAGGCTGCGCCCATGTTTGGCAAGCAGATCATCAAGGATCGCTGCCTGTGCTTCGGTGCGCGGATAGCCATCGAAAATCACACCGGTTGATGCATCGAGCGCGGCCAGCTCATCATCGATCAAATCGGACACAATCTCGTCAGAGACTAGCTCGCCAGCATCCATCACCGCTTTCGCCTTTAGGCCAACAGGGGTTTGAGCCTTCACCGCAGCGCGCAGCATGTCTCCGGTGGAAAGCTGCCTCATTCCGCGATTGTCGACCAATCGCCCGCTTTGCGTGCCTTTGCCAGCGCCCGGCGGTCCAAGAAGAATGATATTCATGTGTCTGGTCTTTCCCCCAAATCAGACTGTCATTCGCGCTGGATCAGCGCATCCGGCCTTTCAACTTCGCCTTCTTGATCAGCCCGTCATATTGATGGGCGAGCAGGTGCGATTGGATCTGGCTGATGGTATCGACGGTCACATTCACCACAATCAACAGGCTGGTGCCGCCAAGGAAAAGCGGAATGCCCGTCTGCGCGATCATGTATTCCGGCACGACGCACACGATGGTGAGATAAATCGCACCCACAACCGTGATCCGCGTCAGCACATAATCGAGATAATCGGCGGTGCGCTTGCCCGGACGGATGCCGGGAATGAACCCGCCGTTTTTCTTCAGATTGTCCGCCGTCTCTTCCGGATTGAACACAACCGCGGTGTAGAAGAAGCAGAAGAAGATGATGCCCAGCGCATAGAGCGTCATATAGATCGGCTGACCATGCTGGAGATATTGGTTCAGCGTCACAATCGCGTTGCCAACGGTGCTCTCGGTGTCAACCGAATTGCCGGCAAATTGCGAGATTGTCAGAGGCAAAAGCAGTAGCGAGCTAGCGAAGATCGGCGGGATCACACCGGCGGTGTTGATCTTCAATGGCAGATGCGAGCGGTCTGCCTGCATCATGCCGCGCTGCGTCGCACGCTTGGGGTATTGGATCAGCAATCGCCTCTGCGCGCGTTCCATAAACGAGATCACTAGGATCAGCACCACGACCATCACGATAAATCCGATGATGATGCCGGGTGAGATCGAGCCGGTGCGCCCACCTTCGAAAAGGTTGGAGGCAAAGGTCGGGAATTGCGCGACAATGCCCGCCATAATGATCAGCGAGACGCCATTGCCGATGCCGCGGGCTGTGATCTGTTCACCCAGCCACAGCAGGAACATCGTCCCGCCGACCAGACTGATCACCGCGCCAATGCGGAACAGATAGCCCGGATTGACCACCGCCTGCACTCCGGCGGAATTGGCAAAGCTTTCAAGCCCCACGGCAAGGAAATAACCCTGGATTGTGCACAAAAACACCGTGCCATAGCGGGTATACTGGTTGAGCTTTTGCCGCCCCGAAGCGCCCTCTTTCTTCAACGCCGCGAGCGTTGGATGCAGAGCCGAGGCCATCTGCACCACGATCGAGGCGGTGATGTAAGGCATTACTCCCAATGCGATCAGGCTCATCCGCTCAAGCGAACCGCCTGTGAACATCGAGAACATGTCAAAAATGCCGCCGCCCAGCTGATCAGCCAGTTGCGACACACCCAGCGGGTTGATTCCGGGAAGCGGAATAAAGCTCAAGAAACGGAACACCACCAGCACGCCGATGGTGAACCAGATCCGTTGGCGAAGCTCGGTCGCCTTGGAAAAGTTGGCGAGGCTCATATTGCTCGCGATAGAATCGGCGCGTGATGCCATTATAGCGTCCAGTTATCCCTGCTGTGGGTGCTGCTTGAAGCAGCGCAGACACGCAAGATAGGGAGCGTTTGGCCCAATGTCGAACCCCCCGCCCCTATTCTTTCACGATCAATCGGCTTTTTTGTCCGATTTTGCGGCTTTTTCGTCGCTTGCTGGAGCGGTCACTTCGACGCTTCCACCGGCTTTCTCAACCGCAGCAACCGCGCCTTTTGACGCGCCAGTAACCACAATCTTCGCCTTGGCAGTGATCGCACCCTTGCCGAGCAAACGCACACCATCCTTGCCGCCGCGGACCAAACCGCATGCGCGCAAAGCTTCTTCGGTGATGTCTTTCTTGCCATCGAGCTTCTTCGCATCGATGAATTTCTGGATCATACCGATGTTCACCTCGGCAAAATCCTTGCCGAACGGATTGTTGAACCCGCGCTTGGGAAGGCGCATGTGAAGCGGCATCTGACCGCCTTCAAAGCCCTTGATCGCAACACCGCTACGGCTCTTTTGGCCCTTTTGGCCGCGAGCAGCGGTTTTACCCTTGCCCGAGCCAATGCCCCGGCCTTTGCGGAAACGGGGACGGCGCGCGCCGTCATTATCGCGGATATCTGTAAGTTTCATGTTTTGCACTCGCTTTCGCTTTGTCTCGCGCTTGATGAGAAAGCGCCCCCTTAAAGGGAGCACCCAGTCTGTTTAGTCGACCACTTCAACCAGATGCGGGATCTTCGCAATCGCGCCGCGAACCTCGGGGGTGTCTTTGCGCTCGACGGTCTTGTGCATCTTGTTGAGGCCCAGCCCGATAAGAATTTCGCGCTGTTTGGCCGGACGGCGGATCGGCGAACCGATCTGTTTGATCTTGATAGTAGCCATGCTCGCTTACTCCACGACAGCGGCAGCATCAGCTTCCGCTTCGGCTTTGTCCGCATTGCCGCGACCCAAGAGGTCAGCAACTTTCTTGCCGCGACGCTGCGCAACCGACTTTGGTGAAGTCTGGTTGGTAAGTGCGTCAAAAGTGGCGCGGATCATGTTGTACGGATTGGATGTGCCGACCGATTTGGTCACAACGTCAGCAACGCCAAGGCTCTCGAAGACGGCGCGCATCGGGCCACCAGCGATGATCCCCGTTCCCGGAGGCGCTGTGCGCACTGTCACCTTGCCAGCGCCAAAACGGCCCTTGGCATCATGGTGCAAAGTGCGACCTTCTTTCAAAGGCACGCGAACCATCTTCTTGCGAGCAGCAGCGGTTGCTTTGGTAATCGCCTCAGGCACTTCGCGTGCCTTGCCATGACCAAAGCCGACACGGCCCGAGCCATCGCCGACCACAACCAGAGCAGCAAAGCCAAAACGCTTACCGCCTTTTACAGTCTTGGAGACGCGGTTGATGTGCACGAGCTTCTCGATGATGCCATCATCTTCTTCCTCGCGCCGACCACGTCCGCCATCACGGCCACGACCGCGACCGCGGCCACGGTTGTTGCCATCACGGCCTCCGCGACCACCGCGACCTTCACGGCCCTGCGGCTTTTCAGCCGGAGCAGCTTCAGCAGCCGGTGCAGCCTCTTCTGCTTTAGCTTCCGCAGCAGGCGCTTCAGCAGCAGGAGCCTCTTCAGCGAGCGCAGCAGCTTCGGCAGCAGCTTCAGCAGCAGGTACTGGCGTCTCGGTTTTGGCTTCCTCTTGAGGAGCCTCTTCTGGTTTCTTTTCGTCAGCCATACTTAAAACTCCAGCCCGCCATCACGCGCAGCATCGGCCAGCGCCTTCACGCGGCCATGAAACAGGAACCCGCCGCGATCAAACACGACAGTGGTGACGCCCGCCTTCTTGGCAGCAGCGGCGATATCCTTGCCAACTTGCGAGGCGGCATCGACATTTGCGCCCGATGCTTTCGCACCCAGCGTAGAGGCGGCCGCGACCGTGCGCCCTTCCACATCGTCAATGATCTGGGCGTAGATGTGCCGACCCGTGCGATGCACAGACAAGCGCGGCTTATCGCCAGCACGGCTGCGAAGCGCAGTGCGCACGCGGCGACGACGCCGTTCAAAAAGAGAAAGCTTTGCCATCTTACTTCTTCTTCCCTTCCTTGCGGAAGACATATTCACCGCGA
>CAZJAG010000111.1:0-7052 GCA_964543735.1 uncultured Porphyrobacter sp.
AAAGAGTGATTCATGTCGAGAGCATCCGACACAGCGTACAATACAATTCGCGAGATGATCATCTCGGGCGAGCTGGCGCCGGGTGACCCGCTTGGGGAAGAGGCTCTGGCCGAGATTTGCGGTGTTTCACGAACGCCAGTGCGCGATGCGATGCGGCGGCTGGAGGCGGATTTGCTGATCCGGCGCAGCGGCACGCAGCGCAGTTTCGTGGCGGATTGGTCGCTCGATGATATTGCTGATGCGTTTGAGCTGCGCGCTATGCTCGAAGGATTGGCTGCACAGCGGGCGGCGCAGCGGATAACGCCCGCTGCAATAAAGAAGCTGGAATCGATTAATTCCCGACTTGGAAAGGCGGTTCTGGCCGCTAATCCAGATGTCGATACGTTTCTCGAAACCAATCGTCAGTTTCACGCTTTGGTGCTCTCTATTTCTGGGTCGATGCGACTTGAAGCCCTGCTGCAAACACTGATCGAGCAGCCCATCATATGGCGCACTGCGCATCACTATCGCGATGATGAGCTTAAAAACTCGCACCGTGAACATGCCGAGCTGATCGCCGCTTTCGAACGCAGGGATGCGGCATGGGCGCAATCGATTATGGCGGGCCATATTCGCCGCGCTTTTCACGCTTATGCTGATGCCCACCATTCGATGGCAATGGCTGACGCGCGGCAAAGCCGGAAGCGCGCTTGAGCAGGATATTCAATAAAATGTATACAAACCCTATCAATATTGTTGAGGTCAGTCCGCGCGATGGTCTGCAGAATGAAAAGCAATCGGTCGCCACTGCTGACAAGATCGCGCTGATCCAGCGCGCCATCGATGCAGGCGCACGGCGGATTGAAGTGACCAGCTTCGTCAATCCCAAAGCGGTGCCGCAAATGGCCGATGCGGACGATGTTTGCGCCAGCCTGCCACAACGCGATGATGTGACGTACATCGGTCTTGTGATGAACATGCGCGGGGCTGAGCGTGCCATAGCTACAGGCCGGATTGATCAGCTGGGCGCGGTTGCGGTCGCGACCGACGGGCTCGGCATTGCCAATCAGGGGCAGAGTTCGGATGAGACCATCGGCGTTTGCCAGCAAATTATCGAACGCGCAGGGCAATCAGGCCTCACCGCGCAAGCCACAATCGCGGCGAGCTTCGGTTGCCCCTTTGACGGTGAAGTCCCTGAAGAGCGCGTTGTCCATATGGCGAGTGAGCTTGCCAAAGCCGGCCCTGTCGAAATCGCGCTTGCTGACACTATCGGGGTTGGCAATCCGGCTCACGTCGCAAGTCTCGTTGCGAAAGTGCGCGACATAATCGATCCGCTGTCCGTGCGCGTCCATTTCCATAATACGCGCGGCACGGGCCTTGCGAATGTCTGGGCAGCTATCGGTGCAGGCGCGACGACAATAGACGCGTCGATCGGCGGGCTAGGCGGATGCCCGTTTGCTCCGGGAGCTGCTGGCAATGTCGCAACCGAAGACGTTCTCTACATGTTGGATAGAGCGGGAATAGACACAGGGCTTTCGCTTCAAAGCCTTATCGAGACGAACCATTGGCTAAGCACAGTCATGGGCAAGGAATTACCGGCCATGGTCGGCAAGGCGGGCGGCTTTCCGCAGCCTAAGAACACGAAAGAAAGGGACGCAGCCTGATGGGTTATCGTTTGGGAGTTGATGTTGGGGGGACGTTCACCGATCTCCTCTTGTTCAATGATGAGAGCGGCGCCTTCTGGCGGCACAAAACGCCTTCGACGCCGCAAGACAGCTCGGAAGGCATTTTGAACGGGGTCGAGGCGATCACCGCAGAGGCAGGCGTTGCTGCGAGCGAGATCGAATATTTCCTCCATGGGACAACTGTGGCGACCAATGCGGTGCTGGAAGGCAAGGGCGCGAAAGTGGGCCTGATCGTCACCGAGGGATACCGCGACGTAATGCAGATCGCGCGCAGTTTCGTGCCCGGTGGTCTTGCTGCGTGGATTGTATGGCCCAAGCCTCAGCCGCTCGCTCACTTGGAGGATACGATTGATGTGCCCGGCCGCATGGGCGCGGATGGCGCAGAGGTTCGCCCGCTCGACGAAGACGCGGTTCGCGCCGCGCTCAAGCAGCTCAAAAGCCAAGGGGTCGAGGCGCTGACGGTTTCGCTCATCAACGCTTACGTCAATGGCGCGCATGAGGCGCGGATTGGCGAATTGGCGGCTGAAGAATTGCCCGGCGTGCCGATCTCGCTTTCCCATGAGGTCCTGCCCGAAATGCAGGAATATGAGCGCACACTCTCGACCGTTGCCAACGCGGCGGTGCGTCCGGTGGTGGGCAATTATGTTTCCAACTTGCGCGACAAATTGGAAGCCAAGGGGCTGAAAGGCCGGCTGTCTTTACTGCGCTCGGATGGCGGGTTGATGTCGAGCCAAAAGGCTGAGGAGCATCCCGTCAACATCCTCATGTCCGGCCCTGCTGGCGGCGTGACAGGCGCCTTGTGGGTCGCGAAGAATGCGGGGCTGAAGAACATATTGACGCTGGACGTAGGCGGCACTTCGACAGACGTTGCTTTGATCGAAGGGCTGGAACCGCGCCGCCAACGCACCACCGAAGTGGGGCATTTGTCCGTGCGTGCATCCGCGCTTGACGTGAAGACTGTGGGGGCAGGCGGCGGCTCGATCGCCCATGTTCCCGAACTCACCAAAGCCTTGCGGGTTGGCCCTGAAAGCGCGGGCGCTGTTCCCGGGCCAGTGGCTTACGGCAAGGGCGGCGAAGTCCCGACAGTGACCGATGCAAACGTGGTGCTGGGATACCTTCCCGAAGATCTGCTTGGCGGATCGTTCCAGCTTGACCGAGAAGGGGCGAAGAAGGCCGTGCAAACGGTCGCCGATGCGCTCGGCGTTGGCCTGATGGAGGCAGCACGCGGCATCATCGACATTGTGAACGAAAATATGTTCGGCGCATTGCGAATGATCAGCGTCCAGCAAGGCTATGACCCGCGCGAATTTGCTTTGATGGGCTTTGGCGGCGCTGGCCCGCTGCATGTGAATGCAGTGGCAAAACTGATGGACAGCTGGCCTGCTGTCTCCCCCGTTTCCCCCGGCGTTTTGTGCGCCTTGGGTGATGCGACCACGCGGATGCGCACCGAAACTGCGCGCTCTTTCAGCAAGCTGGCGAAGGACACCAATGTCGCAGACCTCATCGCGGTGCTCGATCAAATGCAATCCCAGACCCGCGCCGAGCTGACCGCTGATGGCGTGCCCGAGAGCGCGATCACATCCGAGTTTGAAGTCGATATCCGCTATGCCGGACAAGCCTTTGAAGTGCCGCTGACAATTGACGCGGACCTGCTCAAAAAAGACGGGATCGAGGGCGTGCTCGACCGCTTTAACGAAGAGCACTTGCGCCTCTTCACCTTCAATATGGATACCCCGCATGAGATCGTGAACTTGCGCGCTGTCGCCTTGGGCGAAGCGCCTGCGCTGCCCGCGGCCGAGCTTCCCAAAGGCAATGGCGATCCTTCGGAGGCGAAGATACGCGATCACAAATTATGGATGGATGGCGAGGAGCGCGCAGCGGTGATTTATGATCGCGCCAAGCTCAAGCAGGGCGACAAAATCGCCGGCCCGGCGATCATCACCGAAATGGACTCGACAACTTTGGTGGAGCTGGGCTGCACCGCCACGGTCGATCCCGTCGGCAATATCATGATTACACCAAGTGAGGAGGGCTGATCCGATGCCAGCAACCATCATTGAAACCAACAATACGCCCTTCAAGAAGCTCGACATTGATCCCGTAACGCTCGACATTATCGAGAACGCATTGCGCAATGCGCGGATCGAGATGGATGCGACCCTCGTGCGCACCGCCATGTCGCCCGGCATCCGCGAGCAGGGCGATGCCTTCCCGCTGATCGCAGCGCCGACCGGCGAGATGATCGTTGGCCAGTTCGGCTCCTTCATCGACGGGTTCTTCAAAAGCTGGGACGGCCAAATCGAGGAAGGCGATATGATCTTCCTGTCCGATCCCTACTCTTGTGAAGGCGCAATCAGCCACTCGAACGACTGGCTGGTGATGCTGCCCGTGTTCAAGGACGGGCGGCTGGTCGCTTACACTGCCATGTTCGGCCACCAGTCCGACATTGGCGGCATGGTGCCCGGATCAATGCCGATCGAGGCGACCTCGATTTTTCAGGAAGGCGTGCGCATTCCTCCGGTGAAAATCTGGAAGAAGGGCGAATATAACGAAGACCTGATGAAGCTGGTGATGCACCAGACGCGTAAGCCCGATTGGTGTCAGGCGGACCTCAACGCGCTGATCGCCAGCTGCCGTGTCGCAGCCAACCGCGTGGTCGAAATGTGCGAGAGGTTTGGCGATGATGTCTATTATTCCGCCACGATGGAGCTGCTTGCGCGCAATCACCGCGCGATGAAAGCGCTGATCGGGCAGGCGATCCCTGAGGCCAAGGCGAGCTTTGAGGATTACATCTGCGATGATGGCAAGGGCTATGGCCCCTACAAGATCAAGTGCACCATGTGGCGCGAGGGCGAGAAGGTCATTCTCGACTTTGACGGGACCGATCCGCAATCGGTCGCCTCAATCAATTTCTACTTGAATGAGAACATGTTCAAGATGTTCTTCGGCATCTACATGATCATGGTCTTTGACCCGCAGATCTTGTTCAATGATGGCTTCTATGATCTGATCGAGGTCCGCATTCCAGAAGGGTCTTTGCTGAAACCCCAATTCCCCGCAGCGCTTTCAGGGCGCACCCATGCGCTGGGCCGGATTTTCGATATTCTGGGCGGATTGTTGGGGCAGGGAACGCCCGAGTTTCTGAATGCCGCAGGCTTCAGCTCCTCTCCGCATTTGTTCTATTCGGGCTGGGATACGCGCGGCGAGGGCTCCGATGGCACAAAGAAGCGCGATTGGTTCCAATTGTTCCAGATCGGCTTTGGCGGCATTCCAGGAAGGCCTCTTGGTGATGGGCCGGACGGCCATTCGCTTTGGCCCGGCTTCACCAATGTGCCCAATGAGTTTCTGGAACGCTACTTCCCGCTTCGGATCGAGCGCTATTCAACCGAGCCTGACAGCGGTGGGGCGGGCCTGCATCGCGGCGGCAATGGCATCCACATGACTTATCGTTTCCTCGCTGATGGCGAGATCGCGATCCATGATGACCGCTGGTTCGTCCCGCCTTGGGGCGTGAATGGCGGGCATCCGGGCGAGCGTGCGCGCAAGGTTCTCGAACGGCTCGATGGCTCGACCGAAATCGTCGGCAACAAGGTTGAGGATGTCGCGGTGAAAGAGGGCGAATTGCTGCACTTCATCACATGGGGCGGCGGGGGCTGGGGCGACCCGCTTGAGCGTGATCCTGAGCTGGTGGGCCTCGAAATCCGCCAAGGTCTTGTCACCGCAGAAGGTGCGAAGGCTTACGGCGTCGTGGCAGATGACAAGGGCGCGATTGACACTGGCGCGACCGAGGCCTTGCGCAGCAAAATGCGCGGCGAACGCGGCGAATTGCCACTGTTCGATTACGGCCCGGGGATCGAGGAATTGCGCGCGGCTTGCGAAGAGGAAACGGGGCTTCCCGCTCCCGTCCAGCCGGTGTGGCATCATGACACCCAAGCGGAGGCAGCCGAGTGAGCTTAGCGACCGGAACTCCTGCCCTTGATGGCTTGCGCGTGGTGGAGATGGGGCAACTGCTCGCTGGCCCGTTCTGCGGGCAATTGCTGGGCGATATGGGCGCCGATGTGATCAAGATCGAGGCACCGATGCTCAATGGCAAAGGGGGTGACCCGATGCGTGTCTGGGGGCAGGGCGAGGTCAAAGTGCAGTGGGAAGTTATTGCCCGCAACAAGCGCTCTGTCACCTGCAACCTGCGCGTCGCCGAGGGGCAGGCAATCGCTCGCCAGCTGATCGCGAAAGCCGATGTTCTGATCGAGAATTTCAAGCCGGGAACGCTGGAAAAGTGGGGCATGTCGCCTGAAGAGCTTCACAAGATCAATCCGCGTCTCATCATCGCGCGCATGTCCGGCTATGGGCAGACCGGCCCCTATTCCACCCGCGCAGGCTTTGGCGGAATTGGCGAGGCGATGGGCGGCTGGCGCTATATCGTGGGAGAGCCGGACAGGCCGCCTTCGCGCATGGGCGTCTCGATCGGCGATACGCTATGCGCGAGCTATGGCACGATGGGCGTGCTAGCCGCGCTCCACCACCGCGAGAAAACGGGCGAGGGGCAAGTGATTGACACAGCGCTCTATGAGGCGGTGCTGCAAGTGATGGAGGGGCTCGTTCCCGAATATGATCACAATGGCTTTGTTCGCGAGCGTTCCGGTTCGATCTTGCCCGGAATCGCGCCGAGCAATGTCTATTCCTGCTCAGATGGCCCGTTTATGATCGGGGCGAATAATGATGCGATCTTTGCCCGCCTTGCTGACGCGATGGGCCAGCCAGACCTCGCGAAGGATGAACGCTATGCGACCCATTTGGCGCGCGGCAAGAACCAGCTTGAGCTGGACGAGCGGATCAATGCATGGACCGCCACGCTCACCATTGATGAGGTGGATGCGCTGATGATCAAGCACTCGATCCCTGCAGGGCGCGTCTACACCGCGAAAGACATGCTCGACGATCCGCATTTTCAGGCGCGCGAGGCGATCATCGAGGTCGAGACCGAGACACGCGGCAAGCTCAAAATGCAAAATGCCTTTCCGCGTTTCTCCAAATCAGCTTCCGGTTTTCGCACGCCTGCTCCGTCTGAGCCAGGACAGCACAATGCCGAAATCTATGGCGAGCTGCTGGGCTGGGATGCGGACGAACTGGCGAAGAGCAAGGCTGAAGGTCTGGTCTGATCCGTTTCAAAAACCGATTGCAAATCCGGCTTGAGCCACCACTGCGCCATCGCCGCTATTGCCTGCAACACCTGCGCCAATGGCGAAATTCTCGCTCATCCGGCCTGTCAGCGTGGCAGCAAAGCCCTGTTCGCCGCGATAGGTGGCGATATTGCCAGCAAGTGTGATGCGCTTGTCAGGCAGGGCGATGGCGCTGCCCAGTGCTGCTGCAGCTGCAATCCCGCCGCGC
>CAZJAG010000112.1:0-6992 GCA_964543735.1 uncultured Porphyrobacter sp.
CGCCCGACCCCAACCTTGGCAAGGTTGTGCTCTACCCCTGAGCTACGCCCGCTCACAATGTGCTCGCAATGCTAGAGGCAAAACCGCTCTGCATCACTGGGGAAGCGCGCGGTTAGCAGCGAGTTGGGCATCCCGCAAGACAAAAAGCTAGCAAGCTTGAAGTTCATACGGTCTGCCGTCTAGGAGGGGCATAACAGCGCGCCCCTTCACATTGGTTAAACGCGCACCACATTTAACGGCAATCGGTTTGAGCGCGCTGCCGCGTCCTCATCTCAGGCATTTTCTCAAGGAGCTGGCACAGTGGCGAGCATGGGTCTCAATATAGACGAACAAAAGGCAGTCGACCGTTTTCGCAAGGATGTGGTCGATCCCTCGATGCACAGTCTGGTCATTCTCGATTTCTGGGCTGAATGGTGCGGACCGTGCAAGGCGCTGACCCCGATGCTGGAGAAGGTCGCGGCAGATTATGCTGACAAGGGCGTGGTGCTGGCCAAGGTCAATGTCGATGAAGAGAAATTCATTGCCAGCCAGTTCCAGGTGCAATCAATCCCAACGGTCTATGCGATTTTTCAGGGCCAGCCGGTCGCGGATTTGACGCAGGCCCGGCAAGAAAGCCAGCTGACGCAAATGCTCGATCAATTGCTTGAAAAGCTGCCGATTGAAGCGGGCGCAGGTGGCGGCGCGCAGCAAGGCCCGTCAGCTGAAGAAATCGCGCAGGCTCTGGAGCTGGGCGAACAGGCTCTGGCTGGCGGTGATGGGGAGCAGGCAACCTCCATTTTCGGCCAGATCGTCCAGTTCGATCCGCAAAACGCCAGCGCTGTGAGCGGACTGATCCGTGCGCAGATTGCTGTTGGCAATGTGGATGATGCAGCCCAAATGCTCGCTGCAATTGAAGCCAGCGATGATGCAGAGACTTTGCTTAAAGACCCCGCGATGAGCGCTGCCAAAAGCGCGCTCGAACTGGCAGGGACACAGGTTGATGATGGCGAGTTGGCCGGCCTTCGCAAGGCTGCAAAAGATGCGCCCGATGATATGGATGCAGGCTTTGCCTTTGCCGAGGCTGCCTTTGCTGGCGGCGAACGCGATGAGGCGGCGGACACGCTGCTCGGCATGGTCGAGAAGGATCGCGAATGGAATGAGGGCGCAGCGCGCGCCAAACTTCTCCAGATTTTCGAGGCTGTCGGGCTTGAGGACGAATGGGTCGTCGCCACTCGCCGCCGCCTCTCGCGGATCTTGTTCGGATAAAGCGCCAAGTGACCAAACGGCTTTCCATCTTCCCTTTGCCCGGCGCAATCCTGTTCCCCGGATTGCAATTGCCGCTCCACATATTCGAGCCGCGATACCGCGCTCTGGTGGGCGATGCCTTGGTGCGCGACCGGAAAATCGCGATGATCCAGCCGCAAAAGCCGGTTGATGGCGCGCCGCTTTATACAGTCGGCTGCATAGGGCATATCGGCGAGATCGAGGCGATGGATGACGGGCGCTATAATCTGGTGCTGGAAGGCGAGACGCGGTTCAAAGTCCTGCGCGAGCTGGATGTCGCAACCGCCTTCAGGCAAGTCGAGGCCGAGCTGATTGACGACCCGCAAGACGAGGTTTTGAGCGCTGTCGAGCGCGCGGGCTTTGAAATGGAAGCGCGCAAATTTGCCGATAATCAAGGGTATAGCGTCGATTGGGATTCGGTCGAACGGCTGGATGATCAATCGCTGATCAATGGCGTATCGCAAATCGCGCCGTTTGATCCTGCATCCAAGCAGGCCTTGCTGGAAGCCGATACTTTGGCGACGCGTTGCGAGTTGTTGATCCAGCTGATGCAGTTTTTTGGCCGTAGCAGCGGTGAGGAAGAAATTACGACTTTGCAGTAGCTTGCCCGAGCAGGAGAGTTCGCACGTCTCGCGAGCGAAGCGAGTGCAAGCGCGAATGCGCGTCCGCAGCAATGCGGCCTTTAGGCCGCGTGAGCGAGGATAGCCAAGGCTGCGGAGGCAGCCGCCGGCGATTGAGGCCCCAAAAAGGACTCAAAACTTCCCTTCAGCCCGTCCAGCACATATTGCGCGGCAAGCGCAGCCAGCAGCACACCCAGCAAGCGTGTGACGACATTCTGCACAGAATCGCCAAACAGCTTCATCAGCGGGCCTGCAATGACCAGCGCAAACGCCGTCAGCAACAACACAGCGCCCAGCGCGCCCAGCACCACGAGCGATTGCTCGAGCCCCTCGGCCTCGTTCATGAGCAGCATAATCGCCGCAATTGCGCCCGGCCCTGCCATCATCGGCATTGCCATCGGGAAGACCGAGACATCCTCAACCTCGCTCGCACTAACCTTTTCTGCGCGTTCCTCACGCCGCTGAGTGCGCTTCTCGAACACCATTTCAAAGGCAATGAAGAACAGCATCAAGCCGCCTGCAATGCGGAAAGAGTTCAGCTCGATATGCAAAGCGCCCAGCAGATCTTCACCGAACAGGGCAAAGACCAGCAGAATGATGGCTGCAATGAAGCTGGCCTTGAGCGCCATAATGCGTGCCTGGCGCGCAGGCGCGTCCGATGTCAGCCCAGCATAAATCGGCGCACAGCCGGGCGGATCAATCACCACAAACAGTGTCACAAAGGCAGAGATGAACAGCTCAATCACAAGCCGCCCTTGATACTAGTTTGGCGCTAAAGACAAGTCCTGTTTAAGGCCTGCTTCCCACTCACCGTCTTTGATCAAATGGACCGAGAAATACCGCTCGCCCTCGCCCGGCCCGTGCGACCAATACCACAGCAGCGACTGATCGCGCGACAAAGTGAAATCGCCCTGCGTGTCAGGCTTGGCGAGATAGACCGGCTTTGCAGGCATTTCGGCCCCGCGTTCGGGACAATCGGCAATATCCGCCCTGATCGAGCGCAAGCCTTCTGCAACGATCTCACCCTCCCGGGGCAGGTCCTCAGGCTTGGGCCGCGGCGGTTGCGGATTGTCCGCTGCCGAGAGATTATAGACATAGCGATAATTGCGATCGCGTTGCCGCTGCCAGACCCGCCAGTAATTGCCGACAATACCATCGGGATCGGTATAGCGCCCTTGCAGCACGGCAACCGAACCATCGCAGCTCATCCAGACTGCGCGCGGCTCCCAGTCACGCGGCTGGGCCGGATTGCGCTGAGCATTTGTGTGGCGAGTGGCGTCCACCAAACCTTGCGGCAAATGGAACCGTGCGCCCGGCGAAGCAAAGCTGGCAAAGGCACTCCATTGGCCAGTTTCTTGTGCCGCTTGTTTCAAAGCAATGTCAGCGGCCACAATAGTGCTGGGTTGCGCTTCACCCGGAGCCGTGGCCAAAGCGCGGTCAATCCGCTGCAACTGGCGCTGGGTTGGCTTTTTGCTGGAGCTGGCGCAGCCGGCAAGCATGGCGGCAAGGGCGATGACGACAGGAAGTGTTCTTCTCATGCGAGCGATGTTAGCCCCACAATCGACATTTGTCGCGGGAGAAATAGCAGGTCGTCAGAGCCCCTCGGGCGCGTCCATCCCCGCATTGCGGTGCGCCGCCACAACAGTGTTCCGCAGCAGCACAGCAATGGTCATCGGGCCAACGCCGCCGGGCACTGGAGTAATGGCGCCTGCAACCTCGTCAGCACCGGCATAATCGACATCGCCGACCAGCCGCCCCTTCTCCTTGCCCGGTTCAGGCGGCAAGCGGTTGATGCCGACATCGATCACTGTCGCCCCGGGTTTAAGCCAGTCCTTGCCGATCATTTCAGGCCTGCCAACGGCTGCCACGACAATGTCAGCGCGCTTGACCACCGCCGCCAGATCCTTCGTCCGGCTATGTGCAATAGTCACAGTGGCATTCGCATCGAGCAGCAATTGCGCCATGGGTTTGCCAACAATGTTCGAGCGGCCAATCACCACCGCCTCAAGACCAGACAAATCGCCCAGCCTATCGGTTAGCAGCATCATGCAGCCCAGCGGCGTGCAAGGGACAAATCCGGTTTGGCCAACGCTGAGGCGGCCTGCATTGATCACATGGAACCCGTCCACATCCTTGTCAGGGCTGATCCGCGCGATAACCTCTTGCTCGTCCAGATGATCGGGCAAGGGCAGCTGGACGAGAATGCCGTCCACTGCTTCATCGCCATTGAGCTGGTCGACAATTGCAAGCAGATCCTCGCGCGATGTGTCAGCAGGCAATTTGTGCTCAAAGCTGGCCATATTGGCCGCGATGCATGCCTTGCCTTTGGAGCGGACATAGACTTCGCTCGCCGGGTCTTCGCCCACCAGAACCACTGCGAGCCCAGCTTTGCGGCCCGCTGATTGCTCAAACGAAGCCGCGTGCTCGCCCACCTTTTCGCGCAAGGATGCAGCGAAGGCTTTCCCGTCAATCCGCTCTGCCATCAACCGCCCCGAATGATATTGCCAAGGATGATCAGCACGATGTTGAGGATGATGATCAAGACCAGCGGGCTGAAATCAATCGCGCCTGTTTGCGGCATCAGATTGCGGATCGGGCGCAGCACCGGATCGACCAGCCGATTGATCGAATCGTAAAATGCCCGCAGGAAATCATTGGACGGGTTCACCACATTGAACGCGAACAGCAGGCCGATCACAAACTGGATGATGATCAGCATGATGAAGATCGTCGCGATCATGTCGATGATCTGGTAAAGCGTAAGAAGTCCGGTCATGTCGCTCGCTGCGTCCCTATCTGGCATGCGCTTGCGCGCTCTACGAATTGCTGATGCGTGTTACCCATGTAAGACGGCTTTGGCCATAGTCCAGAGCGCGGCTTTCCCAAGCGCTATGTTTTCGATGCCTTAACCAGCGTGCCCGCCCCGCGCGCTGTAAAAAATTCGAGCAGCATCGCATGCGCCACGCGCCCATCCAGCACAACGGCAGCCTCGCATCCCGCTTCAACGGTATTGACGCAGGTTTCCAGCTTGGGGATCATCCCGCCTGCTATCGTGCCGTCAGCCTTCAGCGCATCAATCTTGGCCGGATCAAGATCGCTGATCAGCGCGCCCTGCTTGTCGAGCACGCCCGCCACATCGGTCAGCAGGAACAGCCGCGCTGCGCCCAATGCAGAGGCAATCGCGCCTGCCATTGTGTCCGCATTGATATTGTAAGTCGCGCCATCTTCGCCCGCTGCAATCGGCGCGATGACAGGGATGAGGCCGGATTGCACGGCTGTATCAATCACACCTGTATCGACCTTGGAAGGCTCACCCACAAAGCCCAGATCAACCGCTTTCTCGATATTGCTGTCAGGATCGCGCGTCGTGCGCTCAGCCTTGGTCGCAGTGACAAGCTGGCCATCCTTGCCTGATATGCCCAGCGCCTTGCCTCCTGCATTGGTGAGCCAGCCGACAAGCTGCTTGTTAATCGCGCCCGACAGCACCATTTCGGCAATCTTGGCCGTTTCCGCATCGGTGACGCGCAGCCCGTCGACAAAGGTGCTCTCTACGCCGAGCTTATCCAGCATCGCGCCGATTTGCGGGCCGCCGCCATGCACCACCACCGGATTGATGCCGACCGCTTTCAAGAGCACAATATCCTCGGCAAAATCGCGCGCCGCCTGCTCATCACCCATTGCATGACCGCCATATTTCACCACAAAGGTGCGCCCGGCATAGCGCTGGAAATAAGGCAATGCCTCGATCAGCACTTCGGCTTTGGCTAGCATTGGGTCGCTCTTGCTGTCAGCCATAATGGCGTGCTCCTTTGCGCATCATAGCGCCAGTTTCTGCGCGCGCTTAGCTGCTTAGGCGGGTTTATGCCAGAGTTAGGCCAGAGACAGAACAGCATCACGAAAGCGACAGATGGTTGGCCTGCCCCCTTGCCAAGCCTGCATCGCACGTTAGTCTCTGCCCCATCTTCCTTGTAACCAATGCCGCTTCATTGGCGAAAGAGGAGGTAGCGGGGGCCAATCGTCGCCCGTTGGGACATCCAATTTCGGAGAGAATTCATGAACACCCAATCAATCAAAGGTGGTTTCGCTGTGGCGCTTGCCGCTGGTCTTGCGACCGCTTGTTCACCGGCTGCTGATGAGAGCGGCGATGCAATGGCTTCGGCTGCTGACGAAAGTAGCGTTGAAGAAGTTGCTGTTGCCGACGCGGACGGCCCGAAAGAGAAATGCTACGGCATTGCTCTGGCTGGCAAGAATGACTGCGCAGCAGGCGAAGGCACAACGTGCGCTGGCACCAGCACGATCGATTATCAAGGCAATGCGTGGACCTATGTTGCCGAAGGCACCTGCGTCGAAACCGATGCTGGCCCCAATGGCAAGGGTTCGCTTGAGCCGATCGAAGCTTAAGCGCTAAACGCAAGCAAATGCGAAGGGCTGCATGACCGCCGCAGGGCGTGATTGCGGCCCTTTCTCTTTTTGTGCCTGATCGTGCCTAATCGCGCGCTCTTGGATTGAGGGTGGCCGCGTGGCCATGCTAGGCACTGGGGAATGGGTCGATTTCGTTCACCGCTGAGGAAAGGCAAACGCTCGCAGGGGCGCGCTCGCAAAAGTGGGCGCCGAAGCGGCGGCTATGACTGGTGGATGTTGTGGCGCGCACCGATCATTCTTCTCGTCATTATGGCGCTGTGGTGGTTCGTCCTTCGTCCCAATGCGCAAGGGCGCGATTGGGTCGAGCCGCAATTGACCTTCGGATTATGCGGCCAGAAGGGCGCGGGCCGTGCCTGCGTGGTCGATGGCGATACTCTGCATATAAGGCGGGGGGCAAACGTCCGCCGGATCCGCATCACCGGCTATAATGCGCCCGAGCTGGACGGCGCGTGCGAGGCCGAAAAATCCAAAGCGCTTGAGGCTCGCCGCGCGCTGCATGGCTGGCTGGCGCAGAGCGATTGGGAATGGGATGGCGCAGATGAGCCTCCCTTTGATCAATATGGCCGCGAATTGCGGGCGCTTCGGCGGGTAAATTCCAAGGGCGAGGCGGAGGAACTGGCCGCTTATATGCTGGGCCAAGGCCTCGCCGCGGAAAGCGGTTGGGGCACTTTCCCGAAGGATTGGTGC